>CAZBXY010000229.1:0-13131 GCA_964495365.1 uncultured Frigoriglobus sp.
CACCACCTGCGACCCGACCGGGATGAGGAAGTTCGGCGGCAGGTTGTCGTCGCGCATGGAATTTCCGATTTGTGATTTGCGATTGAATAGACAATACGCACGTGCCGTGGGTTCGCCTGTCTTCAATCATCAATCGCAAATCACAAATCGGAAATCAAAAATCTCACCGCTTCTCCGCGTCGAGCAGCTTCTTCTTGCGGTGCAGGCCGCCGGCGTAGCCGTGCAGCTTGCCGTCGGTGCCGATGACGCGGTGACACGGGACCACCACCGCGACCGGGTTCGTCGCACACGCCCGGGCCACCGCCCGCACCGCCTTCGGCGCCCCGATCGCCTCGGCGACCTCCTTGTAGCTCCGCGTTTCGCCGTAGGGGATCGCCAGGAGCGCGTCCCACACGCGGCGCTGGAAGGCGGTGGCCCGCACGTCGAGCGGCAGGTCGAGGTGCGGCTGCTCGCCGGCGAAGTGGCGCTGGAGTTCGTCCATCCACGGTTTCAGGTCTGTGTCGTTGCGGCCCACTACGGCTTTGGGGAACTCGGCCCGCAGTGCGACTTCCATTTGTTTGTCGGTGGTGCCGAAACTAAGCCAGCAGATGCCCTTGCCGGTCGCGGCGAGGATCACGCGGCCCACCGGGCATTCCGCGGTCGTGAAGCGGATCGTCACCGGTCCCCCCTTCTGATACTGGCCCGGCGTCATGCCGAGCTGGTCCGTCGCGCGCTCGTAGAGCCGGCTGCTGGAGCCGTACCCGGCGGCGGTCATCGCGGTCGTCACGGTGTCACCTCGTTTGAGTTTGCTCTTGAGGTGGGCGAGCCGGCACGCGTCGGCGAACCGGCGCGGGCTGACCCCGACCACCCGCTTGAAGACGCGCTGAAGGTGCGCCGGACTCATCCCGGCCTGTCGGCCGAGCGCGGCCAGCGTGAGCGGGCCGTCCAGGTGCGCGCGGATGTAGTCGCACAGGTCGGCGACGAGCGAAACGGTGTCGGCGTCGGGCGCGACGGTCGCGGTGGGCATCGGTTCACCTCCGCGGGTACGATACCGCGGCGCGGGCCGCGGCGGCTATCCGGTTCTTGCGCCGAAACGAAAAACGGGCGGGCACAATGGCCCGCCCGTCTCTTTATCGTAGAGCACGCGGCTCGCGTGCTATCGGTAGAAGCACGCGAACCGCGCGCTCTACGGCTCACGGATCCTTCTTCGGCTCCCCGTCCTTCTTGGGGTCCGAAACGGTGCCGGTATCGACCCCGGCCCGCGGCGCGGGGTTCACCTTTGCCGCCGGCCAGACGCTCACCGGGCGGGTGTACTTGGGGTTGGCGTCGCGGACGCACACGATCAGCCCGTTGTTGGCGGCCAGGAACACGCGGTCCGACGCGGTGTTGACCACGTGAACGTTGAACTCGCCGAGGTTCGCGGTGCCGAGCGGTGCCGACCGCTTGCGGGCCGGGTCGGTGGGCCGCTTGGCGTCGTAGACGAGCAACCGCCCCTGCCGGTCGCGGATGTAGACGAACTCCTCGTTGGCCCCAACGATCCGGTCGGCGCTGTCGTCGGACCGCCAGACGACATCGCCGGCGTAATACTCGCGGGGCCGGCCCTCGGCCCGGATCGCCTCCAGCGGGTTGGCCGGGTCGGCCTTCATCTCCTCCTTGGCGTCGCCCTTGTCCTTGAACGGGCCGTCGAGTCGGTGGAGGCACACCACCCCGGTGTCGTCCCCGGATGCGTACAGGTAGTTCTTGGTGATGAACGGCGTGTGGTTGTTGATCCCGCCGGGGACGCCCCGCCACTTCACGCGCGAGCTGAGGGACAATTTGCCCCCGTACTCCTCGACCAACTGGCTGTTGACCGCGTCGATGGCCAGGAGCGTACCGTTGTCCAGCGGGACGTAATGGAACTCCTCGGCCGCGGCCGGGGCCGCGGAGATGATCGTGGTCATCCGCTCGGCCCCGCTGGGGATCGTGTTGGTCCGCGGCTCCTTGTACTTGCCCATCAGAATCAGCGTGTCGCCGTCGAGCACCGCCCACACGCCCCCCGGGGTGATGTGGAGCGGGTAGGAGATGCGGGCGGTCAGCCCCTTCTCCCACCGCTGCGCCGGCTCGTAGGCCTTGGGCCGCAGGTCAGTCAGGGCCAGCGCTGCGGCGACCGACGGCGGGATCGTACTCAGCGAGGGGGTCTGCTGAATGTACTTGCTGGACTCCGTGCGCAGGTGGTACGGCGGCTGAACCGACGGCAGCGTGGCCAGCGACGGCGCGGGCGCGCGGGTGTCCAGCCCGTAGGGCGGGTTGACCCGGGGCACCGCGGCCAGCGACGGGCTGCGCGTGCCGCTGATCCCGCCGGTCGGCGCCTCCGGCGGGCGCGGGGCCGTCGGCACCTTGTACGTGACCCCGTCCGCGGTACTCGCGGTGCTGGGCGTATACCGCTTCGACAGAGCGTCCACCAGGTTGCCCGCGTCTTTCCCCGATTCGACCACCGCCGGCGGGGTCAGCTCGTACACCGCGATCCGGTGCGCCCCGGCGCTGCCCGGGCGCACCCCCAACACGCAGTACACAGCCAACTCGTCGGCCGCCAGCCCGACGGTCGGCGGGGAGCCGAGGTCGGCCACGAACTCGGTCACCCCGCTGTCCCGGTAGAACGCGTACAGCCGGGTGACCGAGGCGACGAACACGAACCGCGAGTTGAACGCGACCGGGTACGTGTTGGCGGCCGACCCGTTGCCCAGCCGGGCCGCCCACATGATCTCGCCGGTGTTCGCGTTGATGGTCACCAGCAGCCCGGCCCGGGTCTGCACGAACACCTGGTCCGGGAGCTTGTCCTTGATCCCCGGGGCCGTCTGGATCTGGGTCAGCGCGTCGCGGGTGCCCTCGACCGGCAGGAACTGGACCCACTCGGTCTTGAGGTTGAGCCGGTCCAGCGCCGCCTTGTCGGGCGGAACGGCCTTCGAGTAGGTGCCCCCCGGCTGGGCCGGGGCCAGCGCGGCGGCGGCCAGCAGGAACGTGACCACGGCGGCAAAACGGTAACTCATTGGTGCGGCCCCGAGTCGGAAGCGCGAAAACTGCCCTTAGTTTAACCGCGCCCGCGAACAAGTGTGAGCGCCGATCTGCCGCCAGCCCGCGCGAAGTCGGTGCGAACTGTACCGGCGGCGCCGGTTATACGGGCCGATCGCGGTTCGGCGGACGTACGCCCACCTGGATAGGCACAATTGTCCAGTTTCTCGCGCGGGGTGGCCGCGTCGGTTCGAGCGGCGTACGCGAAGTGCTTGAAATCACGAAAGATTGCCAAAGATTGCCAACGGACATCCGTTGGCAATCTTTGATTTTCCCAGGCTTTTTGGCCCTTTTTGGTCAAAGATTGCCAAAGATTGCCAAGATTGCCAACTGGCCCGGCCCGTCAAACTAGACATTTGTGCGCATCCGGTCGCGCCCGATCACAATCGGTCGTCGGGAACGGGTTCACTTTTTCCCCTGGTCACGCTTGCGGCGGAAGAACTCGGTGAGGACCGCGGAGCAGCGGTCGGCGAGTACCCCGCCGACGACCTCGGCCCGGTGATTGAGCCGCGGGTCGCTGGTGATCTGAAAGAGCGTGTGGCACGCCCCGGCCTTCGGGTCGGTGCAACCGTAGACGACCATCGGGACGCGGGCCTGAACGAGCGCCCCGGCGCACATCGGGCACGGTTCGAGGGTGACGTAGAGGATGCACTTTTCGAGCCGCCACGACTTGAGCGCGGTCGCGGCCTGGGTGAGCGCGAGCATCTCGGCGTGCGCGGTCGGGTCGTTGAGCTGCTCGCGCATGTTGTGGGCCAGACCGATCACGCCCTCTTCAGGGTGAACGACGACCGCCCCGACCGGCACCTCGTCCTCGGTCGCGGCGACCGCGGCCTCGTCGAGGGCCTGTTCCATGTGGTGGACGTGGAACGGGTGGGCCGGGTCGGTGAACGCGAGGTCGAAGGGGTTGAGAGGGTTCATGCGTGTTTGAAGGCAAGCGGCTTTCATTTGGGCCTACAGCCCCTCGCCCCATTGGAGCGACGGATCGAAACTGCCGTGGTCCGCATAATACCGCGCCGCCCGAATGACCGCTTCGATGTCCCGGCAGATGTGTCGTTCAGCAGTCGCGAAACCCTGATCGCTGGTCCAAATTTGAACTTCCTGTTCGCCCCGTTCGGGGTAATCGAGTCGTCGCTGAAAGTACCTGTCGAATGACCCGGCCAACCACCAAACACCCTCACCACCCATAACTTCCAGCAGTTCTCCGCTACCGTCGATCATCTGCTTACTCTCATCCTCAATTGCCCACAACCACAGAAATGGGTAGCGAAAGCGGTCGAGGCGGCGAATCGCTTGCTCGATGGCATCCCACGTCGGGTACCAGACCTTTTCCGACTTCCAGCCCCAACCGGTCGGGCCGTAAACCACCCATTCGAGGCATTTGATATGCACGTCGTCACACTCCGCGGTTGGTCGTGGGCGGCTGACTCAAGTGGCCCTCAAAAGTCATCCCAATAGCCGGGTGTTTTCATCGCCTCAATGGTCGCGCTTGCCGCCTCGTATTCTTCCGGGCTGAGGAACTGCTTTCGGCACTCATCGGACGCCGCCGAGTTGGCGAGCAGTTGCGTGACGCGATGAATCCACCGGGTGAACTCCGGGTCCGGGAACGTGTATTGGCCGAATCCCCAACACATAATCCCGAGCGAGTGGCGGGCGACGAATTCCTCCGGCGATACGGTGCGCCAGAAAGCAAACATCGCTTCAGTAAGGCCATCGGTGCGGAGCAGCCGACTGGGATCATTCGTCGGATTCACATTGGGAGGACTCATGCGAAACTCCTCACCAACCATTTTTGAAGGCTTACCAGACCGCCGCTGCGCGGCAAGACCGGCTGAAGCCGGTCACTACGAACATAGACAGTTCACTTCGCCAGGTAGTTCAGCGTGTAGTACGCCTCCGGGTGAAGCACGCCCTCGCCGGCGCGGCTCTTGGGGCCGTCGAGGCGGAACTCGTACACCCGGCCCCGGCGCAGGTTCTCCACCGGCACACTCAGCGTCTTGCCGTCGTCAGAAAGCGTCGCGGCACCCACGGGTTCGGCCCGCGTGTCGATCTCGGGGCCGCCGTAGTTGGAGTTGTAAACGTAGGTGAACGAACTCACCGATACCGGCTTCTTACCCAGCGACTCCGCGTCGAGCGGCTTGGTGAACGTGAGCGAAAATCCCTCTTTCGTCAGGTTGATGTGGTGAACCTCGAACGGTTCGACACCGGTGTAAACGAGCCGCTGAAGCCCATACGGCTTGCCGCCGAGCGACCCCCACCCGCGGTTGGTCTGGCCCGCGAACATGCTGCCGTCCGGGGCGAAGGCGAGCCGGTTCACCCCGCACTGCAACCCGCTGCGGAACGGGAAGCACGCGCCCTGATACTCGCCGTCCACCTTCTCCAGCGCGACCCGCATCACGACGGAGTTCGTCTGATCGCCGACGAAGCATTGCCCCGCGAACGGCCCGAACTTGCCGCCCGTTGTGTCCCAGACGGGTTCGGTCGCGGACTTGCCCATCCGACCGTAGGGGAACCAGATGCACGGCGGCGACAGTTCCGGGAACACGTCCGTTTGTTCGCCGGCCTTGTTCACGCCGTCGTACCGCATTCCGCTCGCGACCTTGTCCGGCACCTTCCCGGCAAACGGCGAGTCCTTCACCCACCGCAAGCCCGCCTGGTGGCCGAAGAATTGCCCCTTCTTCACGTGGTGCATCTTGTTCGTGACCACCCATTCGCCCTGGTTGTCGCAGTAGAACAGGTCGCCCTCGGGCGAGAAGTTGATCCCGTTGGGCGAGCGCAGTCCGTATGCGAAAGGCTCCATCGACTTGCCGTCCGGCGAGACCTTCACGCACCACCCGCGCCACGGGGCCTTCGCCTGGTGCCCGCCGCCGAACCCGACGTTCAGGGGGATGAAGAAGTTGCCCTGTTTGTCGCGGGCCGGGCCGAACGCGAACTCGTGGTAGTCGCCGCTCACGCCCCACTTGTCGCACACCGTCTGGTACTCGTCGGCCTTGCCGTCGCCGTCGCTGTCCACGAGCTTGGTCAGTTCGGCCCGCTGCACCGCGTACACCACGTTGTTCGTTTCGACGTACAATCCGAGGGCCTCGTGCAGCCCGGTGGCGAATTTCGTCATCTTCACGTCCGCGGGGTTGTCCGCGGTCGGGTTGTCGATGAGCCACACCTCGCCGCGGCGCGTGCAGGCCAGGAGCTTGCCGTCCGGGCGGAACGCCAGCCCGCCCACCTCCAGCACGCAATCGGGCGGAAGCGGGATCGTGACGAGCTTGTAGTGGTTGCTCTCACCCTTGACATTGGTGGTGGCCTCGATCGCGCCGCGCGGCGGGAAGGTGCGGTTGAGCTGGTTGCGGACCGTCGCGGGGACGATTTCGGGCAACTCCGGGGCGACGTACACCGCCCACTCGTTGCCCTCCTGGCAGATTTTCACGAGCAACTCGTTCTTCCCCTCCTTCACCTCGACCTCGACGCGGTCCTGGTCCGCCGCGGCCCCGCGCACGTGGGGTTCGTGGTAAACGCGCTTGCCGTTCATGAACACGCTGAGCGTGTCGTCGCTGCCGAACGACAGCGGCCACTTGTACGCCTTCGGGGATTCAAACGTGTGATAGAGGTAAACGACCGCATTGGTCCGCGCGTTGGGGAACAGCTTCCGAATGTCCACGAGCTTGCCGGGCTGGAAGCCCTCGAACTCCTTCCACGCGACCTTGACCCCGCCCTTGCCCTCGTAGGTGGCCTTCAGATCGACCGCTTTTTCTGGCGGGTAGGCGAAATCGAACCCGACCCGCTCGGTGTTGTCGAACGGCCCCGCGAAGTACCACTTCCCGCCGAGGTCGGGCAGCTTGAAGGCCGCGAGCGTGGCGCGCGCGCTGTCGGGGCGGTTGCCCTTGTTGACGAACTCCGCCGGCGGCTCCTTGGGCTGCGCGCCCACGATCGCAACGACCAGCGCGACAGCCAGAAGGGCACAAATGCGGATCATGGCAGCTCCGGGAAGGGAGACACGGCGGGTGCAGTCGGGGTGACGACAGGATACGGTCTTCAGAGTAGTAGGCACACTCCGTGTGCCGTTGCTTCACACAGCCGAATAGCCACGGCACACGGAGTGTGCCTACTCTGAATACGACTCAAACACCGGGCAGCCGATCGCCCACGGCTTGAACTGCGACCAGTAATGCACGATCCGCACGTCGTGGTTGGGGTTCAGCCCGCGGGTGTGGCCGCGCCAGCGATTCTTTTCGCGCCAGATGTCGGTCACCCCGGCGCAGCTATTCCATTCCGGCCCGACGTCCGGGTGCGTGTAATCGTAACCGATCGAGCGGAAGTAGCGGAACAGGACCGCCTGATCCTGGCCCGGAGTGGCGAACATCTGGCGCTTGGGGACGGTCGCGTGAAACTCGAGCGGCACCACCGCGTTCTGCGCCGCGAGGATCGCGCCCAAGTCGTAAAAGTCGGGGTCGCCGACGAGCTGCACCCCGGAGTTCAGGAACGGCGCGCGGTGCGTTCGCTCGTCCGACGGCACCCACTGGTGATCGATCCCGATCCACGGCTTGCTGTGCCGGCGTTCCCAGAGCGGCACCAGGCTGTCGAGGACGAACGTATCGGCGTCGATGAAGAGGAACGGGTAGGGCAGGGTGGCGAGGTTGGGGAGCTTGAACCGCAAATTGAAGTGCGGGTGCCCCACGTCGAAGGAGTGCCCGCGCACGACCTCGATATCGGCGGCGCGCCGGTGTTCCGGTTGGATGACCGGCTCGTTCTCCTCGTACAGGAGGGTGACGCTCGCGGCCCCGTTGTGGATGACCGAATCGAGGAACGCGCGACACATCCGCGCGAGGTGCGGCGCGCGCGGGTAGTCCATGATCGACACGACTTTCAGCCGGGTGTCCGCCATCACCGCATTTTACGGTCGGACCGGCCCGCGGGCGATCAAACCCGACGTTACGGCTTCAACCCGAAGTAAGCGTACCCGGCGGCCACGGCCAGCCCGAACCAGGTGGTGCCGATCGAGGCCAGTGCCTGGTTAACGCCCGGGTGGAGTAACACCCCGAAGACGAATGCAATACACCCGAACACCAGCCACGCGATCATGTACGCGATCGTCAACCACACGTTGATCGGGTCCGGTCCGGTGCCCGCGGCCACCGCGGCCGGAGTCACCACCGCCGGCGGCTTCCCGGGCGGCGTGATGGCCAGTTTGGCGATCACGAGGGCCGAAATCAGCCCACCGATGGTCGTCACCATCGAAACGATCTCGGAAGGGAACTCTTTGGTCTGGTGAAACGCGACCATGTAGGTCATGTAGCTGATCGTCGAGGCATACAGGACGAGCAGGATGTAGACGATGATCCCGCCGAAGACGGTTTGGAAGTTGTTCATGTGGGCGCCCGCTGGGTTTCGTGTCGAGACGCGCGGCGATCCGGTACAGCTACGCGGTCCGGGCGGATTTTTCGCCTCCCAACGGTTTACAATCGGCGAGCGATTGTGTAAATAAGCGAATGAGATCTTCGGTGTTCATTTCCGGTCCGGTTTGCGGGTATAGTGGACGCCGGTTGCGGATTCGGACCTCTCCGCCCTCTCCGCCGGAGGACGCAAGCCGTGAAAGAGACCCTGCTGTTCGGCATCGAGGCCGTTCGCGCCTGGGTCGGCGATCAGGAGATCGGCAAGGGCCGCCCTTACGCCGCCAGCGCCGCGGTGAGCGGGTGCGTGCTGACCGGGATGCTCCTGAAGGCGTGCGTCAAGGGCACACGCACGCGCCCGTACCGGGTCTGGGTACAGCCGCACGACGGGAAGATCGAGGGGGCCGGGTGTACGTGCCCGGTCGGCCGCGGGGCCGCCTGCGGCGCGTCCAAGTGCAAACACGTCGCCGCGACCCTGCTCGCCTACCTCGAGGCCCCCAAGCGGTTCGTCAAACTCAACGACGTGTACCACGACCTCGAGGCCCGCGACAAGCCGGAGCTGATCGCGCTCGTGATGCAGATGCTCCAGCGCGCCCCGGAGGTCGAACCGCTGTTGGCCGCCCCGCTGCCCGGCGTCGAGTCCCGCCGGGAGGTGCCGACGGACTTCTACTTCTGGCAGGCCGCCGAGATGATCCGCGGGGTGAACCTCACCAACGACCGCGCCGCCCGCGAGATCGCCGAGTGGGTCATCGAGATGCTGGAGGACAACTTCGCGTTCGACCAGTGTGACCAGGGCGACATCTTCCAGGCCGTGCTGGCGGGCATCGCCCAGGCGCTGCACGACGAATTGCCGGGCAACATCCGCGAACTGGTACTGTGCGAGTTGCCCGACGACCTGCGGTGGACCCTCGCCTGCCCGCCCAAGGGCGAAGAGGTGCGGGTGTAGGAACCGGTTTTGGTGCTCAGCCCGAAGGGGGAACGGCGCTTCCCGGGCGTCCGGCCGCACTCAAGAGCCTTTGAGGAGTTCGGCCGTTGGGTGTTTGTTTAGCCGGAGCGCGGGCGTCCCGCCCACTGTGGGCCGGAGGCCCGCGCTGTTCGCATTTGGGCGACATGAGCAGACCACCGGGGAAGATGCCCCAGCCCTATTTCTGCTGCCCGCCGGGGCGGTCGTAGTCCTTGTTCTTGCCGCGCTCGCGCGCGCCGCCGCAGCCAACGGCCGATACGCTCAGCACGATCACAAGTAACAGGAGGATTCGGCGCACGGTGGCACCCGAGGCGAAGTGGGAGCGGAAATGAAACGAAGGGTCGGCCGTCGGAACGGCCGACCCTCCATCCACACAGGTGGAAGGCCCGTTAGGACGGGCAACGAACTTACTTCTTGGTGCTCGTGGTGCCGCTGCCGCCGCAGCCGACGACCGAAACGATGCTCAGAGCCAGAACCAGCGCAACGACGATCCGCTTCATCTGAAAGCTCCTTGAACTTGGCCCGCCGCCCACTCGCCACCCACTCGCCACCCGGAGAGGAGAGAGGAGGCAGACAGGGACCGTGGTGAAACAACAGAGGGGGTAACTCACGGTCCCCGGACCGTCCGGGGGCGCGATCCATCTGTTTCTTGGGGCAAATCGGTTAGACCCGTTCACCCACGACGACATAGATACAAACCCGTCGGGCATATTCCCGAAAAATTTCCGATTCTCACTTTTTTCCGACCCGGGGCGGGAGTTCCCGGTTCCCGGTTCCCGGGTTCCAAGTAAAAAAGGCCAAAAACCCGTCTCTGGAAGGGCGAATCCTGGCTGGCGTCAACTGGAACCTGGAACTGGGAACTTTCCGATTTCGGCCGGGAATAAACCGCCCGGTTCGGGTTCGTGAGGATTGAGGGACCGCTATGCCGTCCGGTGGGCTTCCCCAACTGATCGACGCCCATTACGAGGCCCTCTACCGGTACGCCTACCGGCTGAGCGGGTCCGCGGCCGACGCGGAAGACCTCACGCAGGAGACGTTCGGCAAGGCGCTCGCACGCCTGCCCCAACTGCGCGAGCCGGAGCGGGCCAAGGCGTGGCTGTTCCGCATCCTGCGGAACCTCTACCTGCACAAGGTCCGCGACCAGAAGCGGCACAAAGTGGTGCCCCTGGACGCGGTCGGCGACCTGGCCGGGCGCGACCCCGCCGGCGAGGTGCCGGAGATCGACCCGGCGAAGTTGCAGCAGGCCCTCAACGAACTGGATGAAGCGTTTCGCACGCCCATCATTCTGTTCTATTTTGAAGAGTTCAGTTATCGCGACATCGCCGAACAGATGGAGTTGCCGATCGGAACGGTGATGTCGCGACTGGCCCGGGGCAAAGCGTACTTGAAAACGCGCCTCGCCCCGGGCGACAATCCGAACGGGACCGGCCCCCTCCCCGACAAGGCCGCCCCCGGCTCGAAGAAGGTGACCGATGGAGTGCCGTGACGCTCAATTCTACCTCCGCTTGCGGCGCCACGCGGCCGACGAACTCGGCCCGGACGTGACCGCCGCGCTCGACGGCCACTGCGCCGGGTGCCCGGCGTGTGCCGCCGACGGCCGCGCCGCCCTGTCGTTCGACCGCGCCCTGTCCACTGCAATGCGGGCCGTTACGGTGCCGTCCGGTCTCCGCGAACGCCTCCTGATCCAGGCCGGCCGCGCGCAGGGTGCGGTCCTGCGCCGCAAGGCGTACCGCTACGGCGGAATGGCCGCCGCGGCGCTCTTGCTGGTCGGCATCGGGTTGAGCGTGATCTCGAAAGTGCGCCCGGAGGTGAGCGGGGATTCACTCGTCGAACTGTCGGGCAAGCAGTTCTCCGACCCGGAAGAATCGACCCGCGAGTTCCTCGCCAAGCAGAAACTGCCCGACCGGCTCCCGCTCGCGTTCGATTATAAGTTGTTTGCCAGTCACGGGTTCGAGAGCGTCGGGGGGCTCAACGTTCCGGTGGTGACGTTCCGCACGCCCACCGAGTTTGCGAAGGTGTACATCTTCCCGACCGACGGCCGGTTCGACCTCAAAATCCTTCAGGACGCCCAGGGGTCGCACGCCCGGGCGCAAGTCCTCGTCGGTCAGGAGCGGTTCCGCGGCGCCACCTACGTGTTCGTGCATACCGGCCCCGACCTCCGGCCGTTCCTCCGCACCCGCAACGGCGGCGGGAACCCGGCGTGAGCCTGTTGATTGCCTTCTGTAGCCGGCCTCGCCGAGGCCGGAGCGACACGAGTGGAATAGCTCCGGCCTCGGCGAGGCCGGCTACAGAAAGACACTCTTCCGACTGCGTGACGTTCGCTTTTCGTGCGCAAAAACCGTTTGCGGTCTGGCCCGCGCTGCGGTAAACTTCTAACACCTACCAGAACCGCCCCGCGCGGCTTCGGTGCGGTTGTGCGTAACCCTCCCCAACTCCTTCTGGAGTCCCACGATGCTCGTCATCCCCGGTGCGGCGGCCAAGAGCGATTGCGACCGCGTCACCCGGCGCGACCTGCTCCGCGTCGGCGGGTCCGGCGTCCTCGGCGTCACCCTCGGCGACCTCTTTTCGCTGAAGGCGTCGGCCAACAACAAGGGCGACGCCGGCAACGGCCCCGGGTTCGGCAAGGCCAAGAGCGTCATCTTCATCTACCTGCAAGGCGGCCCCAGCCACCTCGACCTCTGGGACCCGAAGGACAACGTTCCGGACAAGGTGAAGAGCGTCTTCAAGCACGAAAAGACCGTGCTGCCCGGTACGCACGTCACCGAATTGATGCCGAAGCTCGCGAAGGTGCTCGACAAGACGACGCTCATGCGCGCGGTCAGCTACACGCCGTATGGCCTCTTCAACCACACCGCGGCCATCTACCAGATGCACACCGGCTACACCACCGACAAGGTGTCGGCCTCCGGGCAACTGGAACCGCCCAGCCCGAAGGACTTCCCGACGCTCGGCTCGAACATCATCAAGATGAAGCCGCCGACCGAGCCGATGCTCCCGTTCGTGATGATGCCGCGCCCGCTGCAGGAGTCGAACGTCGTCGGCAAGGGCGGCAGCGCCGGGTTCCTCGGGAAGGGGTACGACCCGTACCTCCTGTACCCCGCCGGCGACGACCTCGACATGAACAAGATGGACCGCATCCGCACCGACGACCTGAAGCTCCGCGAAGAACTGACGCCCGTGCGCATGGAGCGCCGGGCGAACCTCCGCGACACCATCAGTAAGGGGATGCCGGAGATCGAGGAGGCCGTCGCCAAGCACGACCTGGACGAGTATTACGGCAAGGCGCTGGGCCTTGTGACGAGCGGCCGGGCGAAGAAGGCCTTTGAACTGGCCGAGGAAAAGCCCGCCGTGCGCGAGACGTACGGCAAGAACACCTTCGGGCAGTGTCTGTTGCTCGCCCGGCGGCTGGTCGAGGCCGGGACGCGGTTCGTGGAGGTCGTGTGGCCGAAGGTCGCCAACAGCGACCGGCACTCGTGGGACGTTCACGCGGGCCTTTCGACCCGCATGAAGAACGAGTCGGCCCCGATGCTCGACGCGGGCCTCGCAGCGCTCATCGCCGACCTGGACGAGCGCGGACTGTTGAAGGAAACTCTGGTCGTGTGTGTGGGCGAGTTCGGCCGCAGCCCGCAACGCGGGGTGAGCACGTCCGGCAACCAGAACCAGGACGACGGCCGCGACCACTGGCCGTACTGCTACACGGGCGTGATCGCCGGCGCCGGGATCAAGCGCGGCTATGTCCACGGCAAGAGCGACAACACCGCC
>CAZBXY010000230.1:0-13001 GCA_964495365.1 uncultured Frigoriglobus sp.
ACGGCCTTCACGACGTTCAGCCCCTTCGTCGCCTCGGCATACTCCTTTGGGGTGAAGGAGTGGCCGAGGATCTGGCCCTCGGGCGTCTTCGGGTCGAACCACGCGAGCTTCAGCTCGTCGAGGTTCCACAGGTGCTGGTGCGTATCGACGACGGGGAGCATCGGTTTGTCCTCAGCGGATGCGAGCGACGAAGTAGCGAGTACGGCGGAAGCGGCGAGAAAGTCGCGACGGTTCATGGGTGACCTCTTTGTAGGACACGCGGCTCGCGTGTCACAAGCAAGACTGCGCAGCGGACCTGACACGCGGGCCGCGTGTCCCACGATAGTGCCGATGGTAACGCGCCGGCGAGCGAGTACAACGACTTCATGACTACACCGAAACGAATCCTCGTCACCGGGTCGGCCGGGCGCGTCGGCCGGGCGGCCGTTGCGGAACTCGTCGCCCGCGGGCACCACGTCATCGGGTTCGATGTTAACCCCACGCCCGGGTTGCCGCCGGCCCAGAGCGTCGTCGCGGCGTTCGCGGACGTGGGCGCGCTCCGCCGCGCCGCGACCGGGGCCGGCGCGATCATTCACCTCGGGGCCACCCCGGACGACGCGCGATACCCCCGCGGCGCGGCGCCCGATGACGGCGACAACTTCACGACCGAACTGGTCCCGAACAACATCGTCGGTTCCTATCAGGTGATGGAGGCCGCGCGGGCGCTGCAGATCCCGCGCGTGATCCTCGCGAGTACGGGCCAGGTGATCGGCGGGCACCTGCTCGCGGGTCACCTCCCGGTCACGCCAGCGGCATCGTACCAGCCGCGCTACCTCTACGCCTGCACGAAGGTGTTCCTGGAAGCGCTGGGTCAGGTGTACGCGCGCGAACACGGGATCGAGGTGCTCGCGGTGCGGCTCGGCTGGTGCCCGCGGGCCGGGCAGGAGGAAGAGTTCGCGCAGAGCGCGTTCGGCAAGGACGTGTACCTCAGCCCCGGCGACGCGGGCCGGTTCTTCGCCGCGTCGGTCGAGGCGGCGAAACTGCCGCCGTTCGCGGTGGTGTTCGCGTGCAGCCGCTACGTCAACACGCACCTGTACGACCTGAGTTCCGCGCGCGAACTGCTGGGGTGGGAGCCGCGCGACCAATGGCCCGACGGTATGGCGAACGGCGCGGCCGGTGTGGCATAAGCCCGCCGAGGAAATGAAAGCGGCCCGCGCGCAACACGTTTCTCGGCGGGCTTACGCCGCGCCGTTCGCCCGAGCCATCTCGACGGCCTTCGTGGTGATGTAGTACCGCGCCAGCGCGTTGGGGCGCTCCCACGGCGGCACCGAGCGCGGGTTGTGGAAGCACCGCACGAACTCCTCCATCACCGCGGCGAAGTGGTCCTCGTGCCCGGCGCGCCAACTGTCGGGGATCATCACCTGGGCCTCCGTGCCGGCGTCCACGACCGACAGCCCCAGGAACTCGCGCTGGAGCAGGTCACACTTCTCGCGGAGCTTCTTCACCACGCCCGCGTGGTCGGCCGGGTTCGCCGCGGCCACGTACAGTTCCGGGCGCCCGGTCGGCTGCTGGCGCACCGAGATCGTCGCGCGGGTGCCGCGGGCGAAGCTCTGGTGCGTGTCCCCGCCGGGCGCCTCGAACTCCCACGCGGTACTCAGCCGCGTGTGAACCCCGCGCAGGGTGAACGTCGTGCTGTTGTTCCCGGCGTAATAGAGTTGCCCGTTGACCACCCGTGCCCGCAGCTCCGGCGGGTAGTTGGGCAGTCGGGTCACGTGGCGGAACTCGTCTTCGGTGAGCAGCATCGGGGTGCGCTCGGCCGCGATCATCCGAACCTGCGTCGTGTAATCAACGGCCTGGTCCGGGGCGACGAACCAGAGGGCGAGGTCCGCGAGGTGCGTGCCCACGTCGGCCATCGACTCGCCGGACACGGCCGGGTCGAACCACCACCACGGGCGCACCAGCGGCTGCCCGTTCACCTGCTTGTTCAGCGCGTGAACGCTCTGGAACATGAGCGCCGGGTTGTCCGGGGTGCCGGCCTGCCAGTCGCCGAACAGGTCGGCGTCGCGGAGCAGCTCGCGCTGGAGCCAGTTGGTGATCTCGAACCGCTCGGTGAGGACGTCCCACACCAGCGCGTCGCGCAGTTCGGCCTGCCGGAACAGCGCTTCCAGTTTGGGGAAGTCGGCGTGCTCGATGATCCACGGCTTGTCCGCGATCACGTGCAGGCAGTTCTCGACCGCCAAGGTCATCAGGTCGATCTTCGGACGGTTACGCCCGCTGAGTACGACCGTGTTGCCGGGCTGCTCGCGGGCGAACCGGTCGAGGTAGTCGGCTCCGGCGCGGAGGTCCACGTCCCAGGCGGTCGGGTTGTCGCGGCGCCCGTTGAACGCGGTGATCCGGGCCAGGTGCGCGACGGTGTCGGCGTCGAGCGGCCCGTACACGTGGGTGCGGTGGTGCACCCCGTGTAGCGCGCGCTTCAGGACCAGGGCCGCGTGGAAATGGCCGGGGGCGAGGGTCATCAACCGGATCGACCTGAACACACTCAACTCCGGGGGCGGTCCGAAAGGTTTCGGTCGGGGCGTTCGGGATGCGCGTGGCGAGCCGCGCGGGCGGGGCGTACAGTGAGCCTACCAATCTAGCACACGAGGAGCAGCGCCGTGAGTGTACGATTCGTGATGATCGGGGGCTTCCTCGGTGCCGGAAAAACCACCACCATTTCCCGACTCGCGCGGCATTATCAGGCGCGCGGGCGGCGCGTCGGCATCGTCACCAACGACCAAGCGCACGACCTGGTCGATACCAACGCGCTGCGGGCACAGGGGCTGCGCGTCGAAGAGGTGCCCGGGGCGTGCTTCTGTTGCCGGTTCGACGACCTCGTCGCCCGTGTCGGCTCCCTGGAAACGTCCGAGCGCCCCGACGTGATCCTCGCCGAACCGGTGGGCAGTTGTACTGATCTGGTCGCGACCGTCATTCAACCGCTCAAGAATCTGTACGCGGGGCGGTTCGAGGTCGCCCCGTACGCGGTGTTATTCAAACCCGCGCACGGGATTCGCATCTTGCGGAACCAGGCCGCCGGCGGGTTCAGCCCGAAGGCCGCGTACATCTTCAAAAAGCAACTCGAAGAGGCGGACGCAATCGTGATAAACCGGATCGATGAGATCGACCCGTCAGCGGCCGATGAACTGGTGCGACTCGTGGGCGAGCAGTTCCCGGGCACGCCGGTACTCCGGGCCAGCGCCGCCACCGGGACCGGGTTCGACGCGCTCGCCGAGCTGCTCGACCAGACGGGCGCGTTCGGGCGGAAGATCCTCGACATCGATTACGACACCTATGCCGAAGGTGAGGCCGAACTCGGCTGGCTGAACGCGACCGCGCGCCTGACGGGCGCCGCGGCGTTCGACCTCGACGCGCTCCTCACAACCACTCTTAATGACCTCGCAGAAGTCTGCCGGGCGCACGGGGGCGAGGTGGCGCACCTCAAGCTCATCGGGATGGACGACGCGGGTGCGTTCGCGGTGGGCAACCTCATCAGCAGCGACACCGCGCCGAAACTGTCGCTGCCCAGCGGGTTGCGGCCGCAAGAAGCGGAATTAATCGTGAACGCCCGCGTCGCGATCGACCCGGCCGTGCTGGAGGAAGAAGTGAAGCGGGTGGTGGCGGCGCGGTGCGCGGCGGCGGGAGTGAGAGCCGAGTTCCGCACGAGCCAGAGCCTGCGCCCCGGGCGCCCCGTGCCCACCCACCGTTACGCCGAAGCGAAAAATTAATCCGCAATATGAATCCGCCCTGGAACCCGCGACGAAATGGCGG
The DNA here is from genome assembly GCA_964495365.1 of uncultured Frigoriglobus sp. Lineage (GTDB taxonomy): Bacteria > Planctomycetota > Planctomycetia > Gemmatales > Gemmataceae > Gemmata. Next base: position 3,784 of record CAZBXY010000230.1, read on the forward strand.
TTAGTCGCTTGTGTCGCACCGCGGCCCGTGTATGATCGAGGCAGTTGTGGTCCGGCTCGATCCCACAGCTTTCTCCGTGAGTCACCTCCCATCCTTGCACCGGAGATCGTCCATGTACCTGCGCTGGTTCCTCTCGTGCGCGCTCGCCCTCGTCGGGGTCGGCCTGTGCGCACCGTCCGCCTCCGCCGAGCAGAAGTGGGTTCCCGGGAAGCGGTTCGTTCAGTCCGCGACCCGGGTCATGGGCCCGATCCAGAAGATCATCAAGGAAACGAACTACGGCTACTCCGAGGGCATCTGCGTCCTGGCCGCGTTCCTGACCGACAAGGAGGAGGTCGGGTTCAACCGGTTTTTCGACAAGGGGAAGAAGTACGCCATCCTCGGCGGTGGCGACGACGGGGTCGAGGATCTGGACATCATCGTGACCCGCAATGGGCGCCAGATCGTGGCGGACGTGGCCCTGGACGCCGCCCCGGTGGTCGAGTTCACCGCGCCCGAGGCCGGAGCGTACTCGATCACGGTGAAAATGGCCAAATCCAAGAAGAACGGCGGGTTCGCCACCATCTGCATCCTGGCGGACGGCGGGTACTCGGTCCCGGCCGAGAACCTGGCCGAGGCGCTGACCAACCTGATCACCCAGTGCGAGGAGATCGACAGCCGCGTCAAGCAGAACGTGGTGTTCACCAGCGGCAGCAACCAGTGGGCCGTGTTCGGGTCGATCGTCCGCCAGAACGGCGACCTGACGATCGAGAAGCTGACCCCCGGGCGCGGCACCCGCGTCCTCATCAGCGGCGGGGACAAGACCACCTCCGACATCGACCTGGCGCTGCTCGACGCGACCGGGAAAGTGGCCAAAGAGGACGTCGATGACGACGCGCTGCCGCGGGTCGTGTTCGAGGCCAAGCAGGGCTCAAGTTACGGGTTCCGCGTCAAGAACGTGAAGTCCCGCGGCGCCTCACTGATCCTGACCGCAATGCTTTCGGTCGAGGACTGAGCCGGGCGGCAGCGGTCAGGAGTCAGAAGGTCGCAAGGATTTCAGCCCCGGAGGCGACGGAAGCCTTCTCCCGTGAAGGTTCCGTCGCCTCCGGGGCTTGTGGTTTCTTCGGATCGCCCCCCGGGCTACCCGCCGGCGCCGTCCCGCGGCTAATAACCGCGGGACGCCTCGACCACTTCTCCCTTGCATTCCGGCGCGTCTTCGGCAATGACTGGAAGAAGGCCGCAACCGCTCGGCGGCCGGGAGCACCCCATGTTCGCAATCACCGCGTGCCTGTTCAGCCTCGGCGGGTTGGCGTCTCCCGCGCTCACCCCGGTGCCACGCGAGCCGCCGCCAGACCCGCTCGCCCGCGGCTACCTCGGGGTCACGGTCGGCACCGGGTCGCTGACCGTCAGCGAGGTCACCGCGAAGACGCCGGCGGACAAGGCTGGGCTGAAGGCCGGCGACGTGATTACCCGCGTCGGAACCCTGGAGCCGCAGAACTTCGACCAGGTCGTCGCACACATCACCTCGTTCCGCCCCGGCGCGGTGCTGGAGATCGAGGTCATGCGCGGCAGCGAGCGGAAGACGTTCAAGGTGAAGCTCGCCCCGCGGCCGGTCGAACTGGACGTTCCGCGGTACCCGATCGAACTGATACCCGAGCCGTAACCCGGCCGAAAATCGGCCCCGTCTTTCTCCTCCGGGCTTCCGGCTTCATTTCGCCCGCCGACGCGGGTACGATAGAAGTGAACGACCGACCCCGGAGGACTGCCCACGATGAGCGTAACCCCGCTGCCGGCCGCCCCTGCGCCCCGTTCGTTCCGCTGGCCGCTCGCCCTCGCCCTGGGCCTCGGCTGCGCAACGGCCCTGCTCGCCTACGCCGCGGTGACCAACCGGGTCGAATCGCGGCCCCAAGACGAGCCGGACCCGCAGGCCCGAACCAAATCCCGCCTCGACATCCCCCCGCTCGGCGCGGACCTGCCGCTCGCGCTGCGGTTCGACGAGAAGGGCGACAAGGACAAGAAAGAGGAAAAGAAGAAGATCGCGGCCCCGGAACTCGACGGCGGCATCGCGTGGCTCAACACCGGCGGCCCGCTGTCGCTCAAGAAAGATCTCAAGGGCAAAATCGTCCTGCTCGACTTCTGGACGCTATGCTGCATCAACTGCATCCACGTCCTGCCGGACCTCGCGAAGCTGGAGAAGAAGTACGCGAACGAACTCGTCGTGATCGGGGTCCACTCGCCGAAGTTCGACAGCGAAAAAATCACGGCCAACATCCGCAAGGCGGTGCTGCGGTATCAGATCGAGCACCCAGTCGTCAACGACGCGGACCACGTCATCTGGGACAAGTACGAGGTGGACGCGTGGCCCACGATGGTCCTCATCGATCCCGAAGGGAACCTCGTCGGGTTCACCTCCGGCGAGGGCAACTACGATCTGCTCGACATCGTCATCGGGAAGCTGGTGGACGAACACAAGAAGAAGAAGACGCTGGACGAGAAGCCGGTGCGGTTCGACCTCGCGAAGTTCCGCGAGAGCGGCGACACCCCGCTGTTCTTCCCCGGCAAGGTCGTGGCCGACGAGTCGGGCCGGCGACTCTTCATCGCCGACAGCACGCACCACCGCGTCGTCGTGACCGACCTGGACGGGAACAGGGTCGCGGTGATCGGGACCGGGACGCCGGGCAAGGCCGACGGCCCGTTCGACAAGGCGCAGTTCGACGACCCGCAGGGAATGGCGGTGAGCGGCGACCTCGTGTACCTCGCCGACCGCAAGAACCACCTGATCCGCCTCGTCGACATGAAGTCGAAGACCGTGACGACGATCGCGGGCAACGGCGAGCAGGACCACGAACCGGACAACCGCCGGCTGGTCATCCCGATGCCGGCGATGGAGATCGGGCTCAACAGCCCGTGGGACGTGTTCCTCGCCGGCGACAAACTTTACGTCGCGATGGCCGGGCACCATCAGATCTGGCTGCTCGACCTGAAGGAGAAGAAGATCGGGCCGTTCGCGGGCAACGGGCGCGAGACGATCGGCGACGGCGCGCTGCGCCGCGCGACGTTCGCCCAGCCGAGCGGGCTGACCAGCGACGGAAAGTTCCTGTACGTGGCCGACAGCGAGACCAGCTCGCTGCGGAAGGTGGACCTCGACCCCGAGGGTAAGGTGCAAACGCTGGTCGGCCGCGGGCTGTTCGTCTTCGGCGACGTGGACGGCCCGGGACGGATCGAAGACGACCCGCTCATGACGAGAGCGGAGGCCCGGCTCCAGCACGCGCTGGGCGTGGTCCACGTGGCCGGGAAGCTCTACATCACGGACACGTACAACAGTAAAATCAAGGTGTTCGACCTCGCGAGCGGCACGCTGACGACCTTGATCAGCGGGCGCCCGATGGGCCTGTTCGGCCCGACGGTGTTCAACGAGCCGGCCGGGATCAGTCACGCCAACGGCAAGTTGTACGTCGCGGACACCAACGCGCATCGCATCCGCGTCGTCGATCTAACAACGAAGGCGGTCACGACGTTGCCCCTGAAGGGCGTCGATCCGCCGGCGATGCCGAAGAAAGAGAAGTAATTCAAAGACAGGATGGCCACAAAAAGGCACAAAGTGGCACAAAAAGAAAGCAACAGACGAAGGCAGAAGTTCGAGTTCAAAACGACTCAGTTCTTCGTCTTCTTTTGTGCTTCTTTGTGCCTTTTTGTGGCCAATCTCTTCGATTTATTCGCACCGGAGAGCTTCCCATGAGACGCGTCTACGCAGTGGTGTTTGCGACGGCCCTGGCCGCGCTCCTCGCGGGCGTGCCGGGGACCGCGAGCGCCCAGAAGTGGTACGAAAAGGCCGTCAAGAAGGTCGAGGGGAAGTTCACCCCGGCCGAGGCCAAACCTGGTCAGACGGTCACGTTCACCCTGACCGTTGAACTCAACGACGGTTACCACACCTACCCGACTGCGCAACCGGAGAAGCAGGCGGCCGGGATGGTCAACGTCATCAAGTTCCCTGACCCCGGCACGGTGATCTTCGTCGGCACGACCGAAGACCCGAAGGACTACGTGACGAAGGAGGAACCCGACCTCGGCATCAAGGAACTGCGGGTGAACATCGGGACGGTCGTTTACACGCGAAAGGCGGTCGTTTCGCCAAAGGCTTCGGCCGGCGAGGCGAAAGTGAAGCTGAGTTCGTTCAGCCTGAGCGTGTGCGACAAGAACACCTGTTTCCCCGCCAAGACGGTGCCGGTGGAGGCCGCGCTGAAGGTGCTCGACGCCCCGGCGGTGCCGGTGGAGAAGGCCCACGCCGACGAGGTGATGAAGGCGCTGGCCGGAAAGTGACCGGTGGTGTAAGGGCTGTTCGGGCCTCGCGGTATGACACTTCAGCGAGGCAGACCGGCATGTCGCCTCTTGGTTAATAGAAAAGCCCACGGGTTTCGTGGGCTTTTTCTTTATTTCCCTCGCGGGACTTTTCCCATGCCACGCCCTGCTCTGCTGCTGCCCCTTCTGGCGCTGTGCATCGCCCCCGCGACCGGCCCCGCGCAACCGCCCGACCTAACAAAAAACCCGTTCGACGTACTGGCGCCGGCCGCGAGCAAACTGCCCGGCAAAGTCGCCAAACTCGTGGATGTTAGCGTTGTCGTCGTCCCGGCGAAGGCCAAGGTCAACGAGACGGTCACGGTTCGGCTCACGGTCGCCCCGAAGAACGGCGGGTACACGTACCCGGTGTCTCCGAAGGACGCGGCGCAACCGTCGAAGAACGCGATGGACCTGCCCGCGCCCGGCGACCTCGTGTTCATCGCCCCGGTGGCCGATCCGCCGATCGCGTGGAAGGAGAAACCGCGCGACGAGAAGGTGCCGAACGGGCCGAAAGACCAGTACACCGACAAGCCGGTGACGTGGGAGTTCAAAGCGGTCGTCTCGCCGCTGGCCAAGCCCGGCCCGAAGTCGGTTGTTCTGGATACCGTCACTCTCCAGGTCTGCGAGGCCGACAAGTGCTACCCGATCGGCGGGCACAAGCTCCCCGCCGCCGAGTTCGTCGTCGAAGAGGGCGCCGCCACCGGTAACCCCGACGACGTTGCCGCCGCGCGGAAGCTGCTCAACCTGAACGGACCGGTCCCGAAGATCACCGATCCGCCTTCGCCCGCCGGGCCGCTGGTGGCCGGCCCGCCGCGCGGTAGCCCGACCGCCTCGGCTCCCGCGGCCAAAAGTGAAGCGCGCAAGGAACCGAAACCGATCGGCGTCTACACGGCGGAGTTGACCGCACTGATCCCGACCATCGTCCGCGCCGAGGGGGGCGGTACGAACACCGACGGCAAGGACACGGGTTTGTGGGCGTTCGTCGCGACCGCCGCGCTGTGGGGGCTGATCTCGCTCATCACCCCGTGCGTCTTCCCGATGATCCCCATCACGGTCAGCATCTTCCTCAAGCAGGCGCACGGCTCGCTCCGGGAGCGGCTCAAGTTGGCGGGCGTTTACTGTCTCACCATCATCACCGTCCTCGGCCTGTCCGCGTTCGCGCTCTTGAAGTTCATGGCGTGGCTCAGCGCGCACCCGGTCACGAACGTGCTACTCGCGCTGCTGTTTTTGGTCCTCGCGCTCAGCCTGTTCGGGATGTACGAGATCACGCTGCCGAACTCGATCCAGAAGCGGCTGCAGTCGAAGCAGTCGCAGGGCGGGGCCGTGGGCACGATCTTCGGCGCGCTGGCGTTCACGGTGATCAGTTTCACGTGCGTGGCCCCGTTCCTGGGCGGGTTCGCGGGCATCTCCGCGGGCAACGACGGGAGTGGGAGCCTCATCTCAATGCCGACGTGGAAAGAGATCGCCGGCGGCTTGGCATTCGCGACCGCGTTCGCCGCCCCGTTCTTCGTGCTGGCGCTCGTGCCGGGACTGATGAAGGCGTTGCCGAAGTCCGGCGGCTGGCTCGACAGCGTGAAAGTGGTGATGGGCTTCTTGGAACTGGCCGCGGCGCTCAAGTTCCTCCGCACGGCGGAACTGCGCGTGTTCCCGACACCGCAGTATTTCACCTACGACATGGTTCTCGGCGGCTGGGTCGCGATCAGCGCCGCGTGCGGGTTGTACCTGTTGAACGTGTACCGGTTGCCACACGACGAGGAGAAGCCGAACATCGGCGTTCCGCGACTCTTGTTCGCCCTGATGTTCCTGGGGCTGGCGCTCTACCTCGCCCCGGCGCTGCTGAAGAACGCCGACGGTAAGCCGCAGCGACCGTCCGGGGCCGTGTACGCGTGGGTCGAGGCGTTCCTGTTGCCCGAATCGCAGCCGTGGCCGACGGACCTGTCGGACGCGATCGCGCGGTCGAAGGCGAGCGGCAAGCCGGTGTTCGTGGACTTCACCGGCACGACCTGTACCAACTGCAAGTACAACGAGGAACATGTGTTCTCGCGCCCGGAGTTCCGCTCACAGTTCGATCAGTTCGAGAAGGTGCAACTTTATACGGACGAGGTTCCGGCGATGGCGTTTGCCTCCGACCCGGGCCAGAAGGCGCGGGTGGCCGAGGCCCGGGCCAATGGCGACTTCCAACTGGAAGTGTTCAAGGACATTGCGCTACCGCTGTACGCGGTGTTCGTGCCACAGCCGGACGGGAAGCTGAAGTTGGTTGGGGTGACGGAAGGAAAGATCAACGACCCGGCGAAGTTCGCCGAGTTCCTCAAGACCGCACAGGAGAAGGCCAAGCCGAAGTGAGCCGTGACAGCGCCGCGGCGCGCGGATACAACGACCCTCGGTCGTGACGTGGACCTCATCGCCCCGATTGAAATCGCCCGGAACCTCGGACATGCCCAACCTCGCAGGCCTTTTCGACTGCCGGACCGAGCCGACGAACATCCCCGACATTCTCGACCGGTTCGCCACGGTGCTGTCTCTCAGCGGCTTCACCTACGAGCGCCGACAGTGGCACGACGACCGGTTCGGGGCCGTCAACCTCCTCAACGACCTCGCCGGGTGCCGGGAGCAGCCGGCCCTTTCCGCCGACGGGCGCCGGGTTCTGTTCCTCGACGGCGAGGTGTACAACCTGGACGACCTCGTCGGGCTGGTCACGCCCCCGGGGGCCGGTGCCCCGCACCTCACCCCCTGTCAGGTGTGCCTGGCCCTCTACGACCGGTTCGGCCCGACCGAGTTCGTCACCCGCCTCAACGGTCAGTTCAACATCGCGGTCTACGACGCCGCGGCGCAGACCCTGCGGGTCTACAACGACCATTTGGCCGACCGCCCGCTCTATTACTTGCACCGGGACGGGGTTCTCTACTTCGCCCTGGAGCAGAAGGCGCTCCTGGCCGCGCCGGGGGTCGCGCCGCGCCAGGACGAGCAGGCGGTGACCGAACTGCTCGCGTTCGGTCATTTCCTCGGCGACCGGACGCTGTTCGAGGGGGTCGCGGCCCTCCCGCAGGGGAGCGTCCTGACGGCCGACCGGTCGGGGGTCCGGGTCGAGCCGTACTGGCGCCCGGCCTTCCCGCCGGCGCGGTTTTCGGGCACCCTGCGCGAGGCCGCCGCCGAGTACGGGCGCCGGGTCGTGGCGGCGACGGCCCGGCGGGCGCGGGCCGGGCGAGGCCTGGGCATCTTCCTCAGCGGCGGGTTGGACAGCCGGTTCGTCGCGGGCGCCCTGGCCCGAGCGTCCACGGACGTGACGGCCTTCTCGTTCGGCCCCGAAGACAGCAACGACGCGCGGTTCGGCCGCGAGTTGGCCGCCCGGCTCGGGTTCCGTCACCTCTGGCTCCCCGAACCCGGCGCCGGGTTCGACCCGGCGGTGCTGTTTCGCTGCGTCTGGCGGAACGAGTGTACGGTCCCCTTCACGGACTCGACCTCGATCGAGCACCACCCGAACATTCAGCGGGCGGCCCGGACGATCTTCAACGGCCACCTGGGCGACGCCCTGTCCGGCGGGCACCTGTTGCCCCAGTTGTTCCTCGTCCGCGACCGCGACCAGTTGGCCGCCCACATCCTGACCAAGCGGACCGCGCTCAACCCCGCGCGGCTCCAGCGGCTCTACCGGGCCGAGGCGCTCGCGCCGGCCCACGACCGGCTCCGGGACACCGTTCGCGCCCTGTTGCACGGGTTGAACGAACCGCGGATCCCGGAGCTGTACGTGTTGTGGGATCTGACGGTGCGGCAGCGCCGGTACACGCTCCCGACCCCGGCCGTCGACCGCTACCTGTTGGAGCAGCTCAGCCCGTTCCTGGACAACGAGGTCCACGAGTTCGCCCTGACCCTGCCGATCCGCTGGTTGTTCGGCCAGCGGTGTTACATCCGCGCGATCTTGAACGAGTTCCCGGAGATCGCCCGGACCCCGTGGGCGCGGACCGGGCGCCCGATCGAGTCCCATTTCGGGGTGCGGCTCGCCAAGTTGGGGCGGGACTATTTGTGGCGCCGGGTCCGAAAGGTCCGGCCGCCGGCGCGGCGCGGCGCCCCGGCCCCGGACGGCGGCCGGCTCCGGGGGCGGCCGTTACAAGAGGTGCTGGAGGGGTATCTCCGATCGCCGGCGTTTCCCGACAGGCTCCTCGACCCGGCCCGGGTGCGGGGCCTGATCGAGAGCCACTTTGAACAGGGGAACCGCCACGACGCGGAGGTGAGCGTCCTGCTCACCCTCGCGGCCGGCGCGCGTCTGTTCCTCGAACGGCCGGTACGCGCGTGCCCGGACGACGCCCTACCGCCCGGCGCGGGCTGACGCGCGTTTCGGGCGGCCGAACCCGTCCGTCACGCGATCCCGTCGGCGAAGTCGTCGCCCTTCTTGGCCGTTTGGGCCGGCGCGTCGGACGTGTGGAAGTGCGTCCCCTTCGGGGTCGCGTGCGGGGCGTGCGGTTTCACCGTCTTGCCCATCTCGCTCACCATCCCGCCGTAGCTCGCCGGCACGTCGTCGTCGTAGTCGAACTCGTCGTAAGTACAGACGTAACCCGGGAGCTTCGAGCGCTCCTTCTCCTTCGCAAACGCCTCCACGACCGCCGACTGGATCAGCTCGCGGGCCCCGGAATGAATGGGGTGAGCAATGTCGGCGTGGAGCTTGGCCCGGCCGTCGGCGTCCCGGGTGGCCCGGGCCTCGTCCAGCCGGAGGCCGCAGCCGTTGCAGAACCGGGCCCGCAGGTGGTTCTTGCACCCGCACTTGCCGCACCGGTCGGTCAGCTTCCGGCTCGGCATGGCCACGAACACGCCCTTGGTGCCCTCGATCAGCTTCAGGTCGCGGACCACGAAGGCGTTGTCGAAGGTGACCGAGCAGAACGCGAGCAGCCGCTCGTTGTTCTCCTCACACAGCT
>CAZBXY010000231.1:0-12985 GCA_964495365.1 uncultured Frigoriglobus sp.
GTCCTGCGTCAGCCAGCCGTCGAATTCGAGTTAGTTGGTCTTCTTCTGGGCCTCCATCCCGGTCTTGTCGTTCGTGAGGCAAACGCAATCGATGTTGCGGTTCGCGATGTTGATACGCGGCTTGTCGCCGTCCTTCTGCTCGGCGGCGATGAGCCGCAGCTTCGCGGCGCCGCCGGCGAGTTTCACGGTGCCCGGCTGTTGCCACACGATGTTGTCGGTGCCGCTCCACTCATAGCGGTGCATCGCGACCCGCTTGTGCCCGTTCAGCCCCCAGATTTTGGGCTGATCGAGCCGGCCGCACGGGAAACTCGCGACCACCTTTCCGGCTTGCTCCACCTCCACCGTGAACTCGCAGGCGAACTGGAACGGCTGCTCGTACCGTACCAGCAGTTCAAACGTGTCGTCGTAGGGGATGTTGATCGCTTGCTCCGCGACCGCTTTCTTGCCGGGCGCGATCTCGTCCGGGGCGCTCAGGCACCCCATGCGCGACAGAAACGCCACCGCGAACGTGCAGGCGTAGTAGTTGTCGCGGAACGGGATCACCTTCCACCCCGGCGCGGTGACGGTGAAGTCTTCCGCCTCGGCGATCAGGCGCACCGGTTTCTTCTCTTGTGCGCCCGCGGGCGATACGAACACGAGCGCGAGAATCAGGAGCGGGAAGCGCGTCATGGCGGGATCCGCGAGGTCGGGCGAAGCCGGGGCGTTGATGGTAACCACCCGGAGCGGGGAAGTCTTCGGTTTTTGCGCCGCGGATCGAAAACCGTTAGTCGTCGAACAGATTCACGCGGGTCTCGTCGTGGTGGGTGCTGTTCGGGTCGTTCGGGTCCAGCGACGCGTCGGCCACGCTCGCCTTGCGCTGCACCACGGCGAACACCGCCGGCAGGATCAGGAGCGTTGCGAGTGTCGAAGCGGCCAGCCCGCCGACCACCGCGCGGCCGAGCGGGGCCACCTGATCGCCACCCTCCGACAGCCCGACCGCCATCGGCAGCATCCCGGCGATCATCGCGCAACTGGTCATCAGGATCGGGCGCAGTCGCGCGCGCCCGCCCTCGACCGCCGCGCGGATCGCGCCGCCGTGTGAGACTCGGGCGCGCTCGGCGAACGTCACGAGCAGGATCGCGTTGGCCACCGACACGCCCAGCGCCATGATCGCGCCCATGAACGACTGGAGGTTCAGCGTGGTCCCGGTCGCCCAGAGTGTGAAGCCGACCCCGCACAGTGTCGCCGGGACAGCGGCCACTGACACGAGGGCCAGCCGGATCGACTGGAAGTAGGCGGTCAGCAACAGAGCGATCGCCAGCACCGCGAGGAGCAGGCCGCGGCCGAGGCTCGATTGCACGAGGCCGAGCGTGTTCAACTGCCCGCGCACGTTCACCTGCACGCCCCGCGGCGGGGTTCCGCTTTCCGCGATGGCCTTGTCTACCGCCCGGCGCACCTTGCCGAGGTCTTGTGTCGAGACGTTGGCCGTGATGCTCACCGCGCGGCGCATGTTGTAGCGGTAGACCTCCTCCGCGGTGGTCGTGTGCCGCATCCCGCCGCTGGGGGCCAGCGCGTCGCGCAGGAACACCATGCCCGGCGGGTCGCCGCCGGCGGACTTCCCGTTGCCGTTGCCGTTCTCGGGGTTCGGCTTCTGGCCGACCGGGACGTTGCCCAGCGCGGTCGGCGAGCCGATCTGTGGCGGCGGGATCTGCACCTGCACGATGTACGCCTGCCCGTTCGGGTCGCGCCAGTAGATCGGCTGCATGTACCGGCTGGATGCGGTCGCGGGGATCAGCGACATCCCGATGTCGCGCGCGGTAACGCCCATCGTTGCCGCCCGCGCCCGGTCGATGGTCAGGTCGAGCGTCGGGTAGTCCTGGGCCGGGTTCAGTTGCACGTCGCGCAGCTCCGGGATCGCCGCGAGCCGGGCGCGAATGCCCGACGCGAACCGCAGGTTCGTCTCCATGTCGGTGCCGCTCACCTGCACTTCCACCGGCGTCGGCGAGCCGAAGCTCATCACGTCGCTGACAAGGTCGCCCGGCTCGAACGACAGCCGCAGTCCCGGCAAGCGGCGGTCGATCTCCTCCTGCGACAGCCCGTCCTCCTTCCACCGGGCCGCGAGCCACGCCTTCAGCCCGGCATCGAGCCGCGCGCGCAGCTTCTCCTTCTGCTCCTCGATGTGCAGCCCGGAGTTCGCGCGGAGGGCGACCTTCAGCAGGCACTCGCCGGGGCCGCTCGTCCACTGGTGAATGGCCTGGATCGGGTAGTTGGTCGGGAACATGCCGATGTAGCCCACCGTGGCGTCCACGTTTCCGGCGCCGACTTCCTCTTTAATGAGCCGCGTCGCTTCCTGGGCGAGTTCTTCGGTGCGCTCGATGCGCGTGCCGGTGGGGGCCTTCAGCCGCAAGAGGAACTGCCCCTTGTCGGTCGGCGGGAAGATCGCGGTGCCGAGGTTGAAGTAGAGCAGGGCGGCCAGCGCGAGCGTCGCCAAGAAGTACAGGGGCACGACGAGGTACTTGCTCCAGACGGTCCGGGCGACCGCGGTCTCGTAGAGGTTCAGGAGGCGCGCGAACGGCCCGGTGGTCGGCCCCGCGTGCGCCGCGTGGCGCCGGAGGAGCCACACCGACATGACCGGAACGAACGTGCTGGAGAGGATGTACGAGGCGATCATCGCGTAGCCGACGGCGAGCGACAGCGGGACGAACAGCTCGCGGGCGGCGCCTTCCATGAAGAACGCCGGAATGAACACTGCGAGGATGCACAGCATCGCCAGGAGTCGCGGCACGGCGGTTTCGAGGTTCCCGGCGCGCACGGCCCGCGCGACGTTCTCGTGCTTGAGCAACTGGGTGTGGATGTTCTCGACTTCGACGGTCGCCTCATCGACCAGGATCCCGACCGCCAGCGCCAGCCCGCCGAGCGTCATGAGGTTGAGCGTTTGTCCGCTGGCCCACAGCGCGAACGCCGCGGCGCAGAGCGCGATCGGGATGTTCAGTACGACGACGATCACCGACCGCCAGTCGCGGAGGAACACCAGCACCATCAGGCCCGTTAAAAGTGCCCCGATGAGCCCCTCGGTACCGACGCCCCACATCGCCTCCTTCACGATCGGCGACTGGTCGAACTCGAACGTGATGTCCACGCCCTCCGGCACGCTCTCGCGCATCCGCGGCAGCGCGGCCTTCATGTTGTCCACCACGGTGACCGTGCTGGCGTCGGCCCGCTTGGTAATCAGCATGTAGACGGAGCGCCGGCCGTTCACAAGCGCGTAGCCGGCGGTGAGGTCGGCGGAATCCTCGATGGTCGCCACGTCGCCAAGCAGCACCGGGTGCGGGCCGAGTTTCACGGGGATTTGCGCGAGTTCTTGTGCGGGCTTCGCGCCGATCATCACGTTCGACGTGACGAGATATTGCCGGTCCCCGTCCTTCAGGATGCCCGACGGGGTGGTTGGATTTCCCGCGGAGAGCGCCTCCGTGATCTGCCAGAGCGTCAATCCTTGCTTGGTCACCGCGTCGGGGTTCACGCTCACGGTGATCGCCCGCTGGTTGCCGCCGAACGCCGGCGGGCTGGACACGCCGGGGATGTTGGCGAACTGCGGGCGCACCCGCAGTGTCGCCATGTCCTGGATGTCCTTGATCGAGTGCGTGTCGCTCTTGAGCACGAGGAACCCGACCGGCGCGGTCCCCGTGTCCGTTCGGGCCACGAACGGCGGGACGGTGCCCGGCGGCATCATGAACCGCGACCGGTTCACCGAAGCCACGACCTCGCCCATCGCCTGCCCCATGTCGGTGCCGGGGTGGAAGTGGACCTTGACGAGCGCCATCCCGGTGATGTTGCGGCTCTCGACGTGCTTCACCCCGTTCACGTACAGGAGGTGGAACTCGTAGTAGTTGGTGAGCAGCCCCTCCATCTGGGCCGGCGACATGCCGCCGTAGGGCTGGCAGATGTAGATGACGGGCTGGTTAAGCGGCGGGAACACGTCGGCGTGGAGCCGCGTGGCCGCGAGCGCGCTGCCGATGAGGACCGCGACCACCCCGACCATGACCGCGTAGGGGTAGCGCATCGCGAAGACGATGGGGTTCATGCCGACAGTGTAACCAAATCGCCGCACCCGGGAGAAGTGACGGGCCGGCGCATTACGCTGTTGGTGGTCGGATGCGCGGGGAAAACAAGTGATTGTTCCAAAGAACGCCCAAGGACGCCCAAGGACGCCCAAGAGCGCCACGTGATGCTCTTGGACCAAACCCTGGAAATCCTGGGCTTTCGTGCGAAGTGCGCCCAAGAGCGCCAACGCGCACAACGCTGTTCAACGGAACATCGATCCGTCTGTGTACCCGCGCGCGAGCCGCGGGTATTATGAGTGGAATCGCTTCTCCCCTCCTGCGAGCTGCCAAAATGTCACGCCTCACGCGCCGAACGTTCCTTCGCTCCGCTGCCGCCGGCGGCACCTTCCTCGGCCTGCCCGCAATCACCTACCGCGCCGCACTGCTCGCCCAGGACAAGCCCAGCGAGACGGTCCGCATCGCCGCGGTCGGCGTCGGGAACCAGGGCAAGCCGGATATGAACGCGGTCAAGAAGCACGTGGTCGCGGTGTGCGACGTGGACAAGGACCGCGCCGCGGCCGCCGCGAAGGAACTCGAAAAGGCGAACATCACGCCGTTCGTGACCGGCGACTACCGGCAACTCCTGGAGCGGAAGGACATCGACGCGGTTCTGAACGTCACCCCGGACCACTGGCACGCGCTCATCACGGTCGATTCGTGCAAGGCCGGGAAGGACGTGTATTGCGAAAAGCCGCTGTCGCTGGTCGTCACCGAGGGCCGGGCGATGGTGACCGCGGCGCGGGCGAACAAGCGGATCGTGCAAACCGGCAGTCAGCAGCGCTCGGCGAAGGAGTTCCGGCACGCCTGCGAGCTGGTCCGCAACGGCGCGCTGGGCAAACTGAAGGAAGTGAAGGTCGGGCTGCCCGGGCCGAACTGGATCGACCGCGCCAAGATGCCCGTTCCCGACAGCGACCCGCCGGCGGGGCTTAACTTCGACCTCTGGTTGGGCCCGGCGCCGGAGCGGAAATACAACGCCAACCGCGTTCACTACCTGTTCCGGTTCTTCTGGGACTATTCCGGCGGTCAGCAGACGAACTTCGGCGCGCACGACCTCGACATCACGCAGTGGGCGCTCGGGATGGACGACAGCGGCCCGACGACGATCGTCGGGAGCGCGACCTTCCACAAAGACGGCTGGTTCGAGACCCCGGAAACCGCGAAGCAGACCTTCACTTACGCGAACGGCGTTACCGTGAACTGCACGCTAGGTCGGGGCGGCAATCCCGGCGGCGTGACGTTCGTTGGTGACAAGGGAACGATCTATGTGAAGCGTGGGTCGATCGAGGTGACGCTCGGCGGCGAGAAGGTCGCCGAACCCTACAAGCTGCCGACCGGTGACGTGAAACTGTACGTCTCGACCAACCACTTCGCGGACTGGCTGGATTGCATCAAGAGCCGCAAGCTCCCGATCTGCGACGTGGAAATCGGGCACCGCTCGGCGACGGTGTGTCATCTGGGTAACATCGCGATCCGCACCGGGCGGAAGATCACGTGGGATCCGAAGACGGAAACGATCGTGGGCGACAAGGACGCGTCGGCGATGTTGACAAAGAACTACCGCAAACCGTGGGTGTTGGGGTGATTAGGCGAACGGCCGGTGTCAGCCGGCCGGTGAGATCAAATCTGCTTTCTAACTCTAGCCGGCCTCTGTGAGGCCGGTGCTCCACGAGCCGTATCGCTCCGGCCTCACAGAGGCCGGCTACAAACCGATACCGATCAAGCCGATTGCGTATGAGCCCTTCGCACATTTTGCGGCGTGGGCGTCTTACCGGCCGGCTCACACCAGCCGTTCGCCTGGTGTTACGAGTCGCGGGGTTTCTCGTGGTGGCCGCCGAACTCGAACCGCATCGCCGAGAGCAACTTGTCGGCGTAGTCGGACTCGCCGCGGGACGAGAACCGCTGGTACAGCGCGGCGCTCAGCACCGGGGTCGGCACCGATTCATCAATCGCCGCCAGGCACGTCCACCGGCCCTCACCGGAGTCCGACACGCGGCCGGCGAAGTTCGACAGGTCGGGGCTTTTCACCAGGGCGTGCGCGGTCAGGTCGAGCAGCCACGACGCGACCACGCTGCCGCGGCGCCACAGTTCCGCGATGTCCGCGATGTTCAGGTCGTACTGGTAGTGCTCCGGGGTGCGCATCGGGCTGGTTTCGGCGTCGGCCGTCCGCGCGCCCTTGCCCGCGTTGGCGTGCTTGAGGATGTTGAACCCCTCGGCGTAGGCGGCCATCATCCCGTACTCGATCCCGTTGTGAACCATCTTCACGAAGTGCCCGGCCCCGTTCGGGCCGCAGTGGAGGTAGCCGTTCTCGGCGGTGCCGCCGGCGGGGCGGTCGGGAGTGGGCGGCGCGGCGTCCTTCGAGGGGGCGAGCGTCGCGAAGATCGGGTCGAGCCGCTTCACCACGTCGTTCTCGCCGCCGATCATCATGCAGTACCCGCGGTCGAGGCCGAACACGCCGCCGCTCGTTCCGACATCGACGTAGTGGATGCCCTTGGGTTGCAGTTCCTTCGCGCGGCGGATGTCGTCGATGTAGTACGAGTTGCCGCCGTCGATGATGATGTCGCCGGCGCTCAGTTTGGGGACGAGGCTGGCGATGCTGGCGTCCACGATGGCCGCCGGGATCATCAGCCACACCGCCCGCGGCTTCGCGAGCTTGCCGACGAACTCGTCGAGCGAGGTGGTGGCGTCGATGCCGTGCCCTTTCAGTCCCTCGACGGCCTTCGGGAAGGCGTCGAACCCGACGCACTGGTGCCCGCCGCGGGCCAACCGGCGGACCATGTTCGCGCCCATCCGACCCAGCCCGATCATGCCGAGTTGCATTACGTCTCTCCGGTGTGAGTGAGCGGCAGCGGTGGAAGCCGAACGATGGTACGCTCCCGCGGACGCTAATGGTACGGTGCGCGTCGCGGAGTTCCTCAAAAAATCTGCGCGTTCTCGCGATCCGTTTGCGGGGTTACCCGCGCGTCCAGAACTGCCACCACCGCTTCTGTGAGGCGGGAGGTTTTGGTGCGACTGATGGTTTGGTAGGCAGATCGAGTATCTTCGGGCAGCGCTTGACGGCGTCCGTCGTGTGTGAAGCCGTCACACCACCGATCGGCGGTCGATCGACTGGTTTGAAGACAGAGAAGGGCAGCACGAAGTCGCTGGCATTCATCGGGCACCGCACGCGATACCTCGCGTCGGCATCGGGTGCGGCTTCTGCTTGAAACCACACATTGAAGGCGTACATGCAGTACGGACATTCCATCCGCGTTGCGAAGTAGAGCATCGGTGGTTCCTCATATGGCCTCCGGCCCGCGTTCCCCTGTTCTTATTCGGATGCAGTCCTCCAGCGGCAGGATGAAGATCTTCCCATCGCCGATGCGGCCTTCCGGGCCGGTGCGGGCCGCGTCCATGATCGCATTCACGGTCGGCTCCACGAAGTCCTCGTTCACCGCGATCTGCAACTGCACCTTTCGCAGCATATTCACCGTCAGCTCGTGCCCGCGGTAGACCTCCGTGTGGCCCTTCTGGCGGCCGAAACCGAGCACGTCCACGATCGTCAGGCGGAACACCTCCACCTTGTTCAGCGCCTCTTTCACCGCGTCGAGCTTGGACGGCTGAATGATCGCGAGAATGAGTTTCATGGCAGTTGGTGCGGGGTGAGAACCCAGCGGTCGGTGTCGATGACCGCGAACGCTCCGCGAAACAGCGGGGCCACCACCACAAGATACCGCTTCTGCGGCTCGAAGGGCAGCGGCGCGGTGCCGTCCCATTCGACGCGCCCGGTGTTATCCATCGCGAGCCAGCGGTGACAGTGGCCCATGAACGCGGCGCGTTGAGAAAATGCGGCAAAGCTCTTGACGGCGCGATCTTCGTCTTCCGGGCGGCCGGAGAAGCACCAGAGGTCTTCGATCGACTCCGGGTTGAGCCACGGCTCGACATGGGTGAAGTGGCACCCGCCGAGTTCGAGTCGCGGGCGCATCGTGGCCATGTACGCCAGCGCCGACGCCGGGAACTTCTTCCTCGCCTCCTCGGACACGTCGCGGCACAGCCCGTGGTCGTGGTTGCCCCACACCCCGATCACCCCGTATCGCTCCAGCAATCCGGCGACCCCGCCGACATTCTGCCACTTCCCGTGCAGGTCAGAGGTGTCCCCGAGCGACACGATCGCGTCAACGGCTTGCGAGCGCAGCTCCGCGAGCGCCCGGGCGAGCTGTTCCGCCTCGTCGTGGATGTCGGTGACGATTCCGATCCTCATGGCGGCTCTCGGCTCACGTCCGAGGTGTGCGATAGATATCGCGGCCGAGCACCCTCAGGCCGGTGCGGCCGGCAACGAACACCACGCCCCCGCCGATCAGGCACAGCACGAGTTGCCACTTCTCGTACCCGTCTTCCTGTTGGGCCACGAGAACACAGCCGAAGACCGTCAACCCGAGGGCGGTCAGTATCAGTACCCACCCGAGCAGCGACAACCGGGCCAGATCGACTTCGAGCAATTCGGTCAACGGGGTTCTCATCACCGTCTCCACGTGCCATTTCGGCACCGCACCAATAATCACGCTCTGCGCAATTGTGTCGCTGTCTTATTGTAGCTGGCCCCTGTGAGGCCGGAGCGACACAGATGGTGTTGCTCGGGTCTCACAGAGGCCAGCTACAGAAAACCGAGTGACTCACTGCGGGGCGGTCTTCAGGGTCGGGGGCGAGTCGTCGTTCAGGTACTCCAGCACGTCGGCCTCGTCCCACGCGGCCTTGGTTCGGTTCGACGCCCGAACGGTTTCCACCCCGTCCGGGTCGTTCACCTCCGGGAGCGACAAATCGATGTCCCCCTCGGCCGGGTGCTCATCGCCTGCCTCCTCGGGTGCGTCGCCGAAGATCGCGGCCTCGCCGAGTCGGTCCCAGATGAGCCTTGCGAACGGCTTGATCTCGATCTGCTGGCCCGCCTCCCAGCGGTCGGGGCCGCCGGGCCGGATGAACTGCGCGGTGCGCAGCCGGCGGAGCGCGGTGAGCGATTCGGGGTCGCGCTCGAAGTCCGGGAACAGGTCGCCGACGGTGAGCGTGCCGGTCGGGTGCGACATGATGAGCCGGAGCGTTTCGCGCTCCTCGGCGGTCACGAACGGGGCCGTGGCCCGCATCTCGCGGAGCAGGCCGGCCAGCGCGCCGGCGATCTCCTCCGCGGTGCAGTGGAGCGGTTCGGTACCCAGGTCGAGGTCGAGCTCGATATCAGACTGCGTCATCAGGTTCTCCCGTGCGGGCGAAGCCGCCGCACCGCGCGCCCGAGCGGGCCGCGTGGCGGGTGCGATTGAGAAATGGCGACGGGGGCGAACTGGCGAGGGGGCCGAGATATGGGCGGAGCGAAAGGGCGTATGAATATCAGCCTAGCCGCGCGCGCGGGGGAAATCAAGGCCCGCGACCACGCCCCGCGCCCCGGAGATGTCCACCCGGCCCGCAGCGCCGTACCCCTGACCCCATGCGCACCGCCGCCCCCTTGCTCCTCTACGCCGCGCTCGCGGCCCTCGGTACGTACCAGACGTTCCGCCCCACGTTCGACTCCGGGTTCGCCATCGTTCAGACGGAACGCGGCGACGGGATGCTGAACCATTATATCCTCGAAAACTCCTGGCTCGTTCTCACCGACGCGCGGCACCCCGGCACGTTCATCACCCCGCCGTTCTGCTTCCCGCAGCGCGGAACCATCTACTTCTCGGAGAACCTGTTCGGGGCCGCCCCGGTGTACTGGGCGATCCGGTGCGTTCTGCCCTACGACCTCGCGTACATGTGGTGGCAGATCGTGTTCAACCTGCTCAACTTCGTCAGCTTCGCGCTCGTCTGCCGGTGGTTCCGGCTCCCGCACCTCCTGGCCGCGTGCGGCGGGTTCCTGTGGGCGTTCGCGCTGGTTCACGCCGACCAGATCAAGCACCAGCAGATGATCGGCCGGCTGTGGATGCCGTTCGCCGCGTACTACGCCACGCAGCTCGTCACCGAGCCGACGCCCAGGGCGCTGAACCGGCTGCTGGGGAGCGTGTTCTTCCAGTGCCTGACGTGCTTCTACACGGGCTGGTTCCTGGCGACGGGGCTGGTCGTGTACTTCCCGGCGCTGGTGGCGCTGTCCGGCGGGGCCGCGCGCCGGCTGTGGCGGTTCGTGGGCGAACGGCCGTTCACCGTGATCGGGATCTGCGCGCTGTGGGCGGTGGCGATGGCGGCCCTGTTCGCCCCGTACAAGGTGTTCAACCCCAGCCCCGGGCACGAGTACACCGGGTGCCACGGCTACTTGCCGACGCGCGCCGCGTGGCTCACCGGGCCGTCCGGGTCGAAGTGGGAGGAGGCGCTCGACGGGTACAGCGACCCGAAGTATTACGAGTGCAAGTTGTTCTGCGGGTTCGGGCTGTACGCGCTGGCGGCGGGGGCGGTGCTGACGGTCTCGTTCGTCCGGCGCGAATCGTCGCCGGCGGTGCGCGACGTGGCCGCGGCCGGGCTGGTGACCGTGGTCGTGTGGTGGTGGCTCACGATCGCGACCGCGGCCAACGGCGAATCGCTCTGGGAGTGGGTGCGGCTGGTGCCCGGGGCGAAGGCGATCCGGGTCGTGTCGCGCGTGTACGTCACCATCTACCTGTTCGGTACGCTCGCCGCCCTGATCTGGCTCCACCTCGTCACGGAGCCGATCCGCAACCCGCGGGTTCGGCAGGCGCTGCTCGGGGCGGTGGTCGCGGGGCTGGTGTGGGAGCAAACCGGGATCGAGCAGTTGTGCTTCCAGCGGAAGGACTTCTACCCGCTCGTCGATCGCGCGGCCGAAGACCTGCGCGGGGCCGACGTGGGGTACGTGATCCCGCG
This sequence comes from uncultured Frigoriglobus sp., assembly GCA_964495365.1. Taxonomy (GTDB): domain Bacteria; phylum Planctomycetota; class Planctomycetia; order Gemmatales; family Gemmataceae; genus Gemmata. The sequence goes on from CAZBXY010000231.1 coordinate 10,887, forward strand.
CTATGTGGACGACAGCGGCCTCGAAGGGCACGGCCCGTACGGCGAGATCTTCGGCATGTGGGTCGGGATGCGGGCCAATGTGCCGATGATTAACGGCTACAGCGGGGTGCTGCCACCGGGGTTCCACGCGTTCGCCCCGATGTCCGACGATCAGATCCGCGCGTGGCTGAAGGGGAAGTATCGCGGGAGGGTGCGCGTGATCGACACCGTGCAACCGCTCAACAACCACGACATTGTGATCGAGTGACCGCGCCACTCCCGTTCCCGAGCAGGCCGCCTTGGGTTCAAGGCGGCCAAGTGGCCGCCTTCAGGAAACTGCGTTTTCCCAGGGCTTTTTGCTCAAGGCGGCCAAGGCGGCCAACTCGGCCACGTGCTACCCGGACCCAATCGTAATTATCTCTATACGAAATGTCACTATTGCGATTGTTGCACGCGCACCTTCGGCACGCCCACTGCATGTGGTCCCTCAACTTTTTTCGGGAGGCCAACATGAGCGACAAGAAGGTTCGTTTCGCGGTGGTCGGGACCGGGTGGTTCGCCCAGGAGGCGATCCTGCCGGCGTTCGCGAACGCGACCGACACCGCGCAGCTCGCCGCGATCGTTTCGGGCGATCCGGTCAAGCAGAAGGAGGTCGGAAAGCAGTACGACGTGCCGGCCTACGGGTACGAGCAGTACGGCGACCTGCTCGAGAGCGGTACCATCGACGCGGTGTACATCGCGCTGCCGAACTCCATGCACAAGGAGTACGCGCTCCGCGCCGCGAAACACCATATTCACGTCTTGACCGAAAAACCGATGGCCGCGACCTCCGCGGAGTGCCGCGACATGATCGCGGCCTGCGCCGCCGCGGGCGTGAAGCTGATGGTCGCGTACCGGCTGCACTTTGAGTCGGGCAACCTCACCGCCATCGAGCACATCAAGAGCGGCAAAATCGGCGAGCCGCGGCTGTTCAACTCGGTCTTCACCCAGCAGGTGCAGGAGGGCAACACCCGGCTCGACGCGGACCTCGCCGGCAGCCCGCTGATGGACATCGGCATCTACTGCATCAACGCGGCCCGGTATCTGTTCCAGGACGACCCGGTCGAGGTGTCCGGGTTCGCCGCCAGCAACAAGGAGACGCGGTTTCGCGAGGTACCGGAAATGGTGTCCGCCGTCATGCGGTTCCCGAAGGAGCGGCTCGCGACGTTCACCTGCGGGTTCGGCGAGGGGAAGGTATCGGAATACCGCGTCGTGGGCACGACCGGCGATCTGAAAATGGAGATCGGGTACACGTTCCGCGGCGACATCACGATGCACCTGACCGATAAGACCGGCAAAACGAAAAAGACGGTATTCGAGGAGCGGGACCAGGTCGGGCCGGAGATCGCGTACTTTTCCGACTGCGTGCGGAACAACCGCGTCCCGGAGCCGAGCGGCCTGGAAGGGCTGGCCGATCTCCTCATCATCGAAGCGATCGAGAAAGCCTGCGCAACGGGCCGGACGATCAAGTTACCGCCATTCGAGGCGAAGCCACGGCCGGGTCTGGCGCAGGAATACCAGATGCCGAAGGTCGGGGCGAAGGGCATGGTGAATGCGGCGCCGCCGGGGGGCTGATTCTGTCAAGTCGTAAGGTCGTAAAGTCGTAACGTCGAAGACACCGGGTTGAATGTCTTCGACGTTACGACTTTACGACCTTACGACTTTACGACTTGTGACCGGTGCGGAAGCTGTGCATCTTCTCGAACCCGTCGCGGGCGGAGCCGCGCACGTCTTCCCACCGCGGGTCGGCGCCGGCCCGCTGGCGGTCCCACTTCAGCCGCAAGGCGGGTTCGGCCTGGTCGAACGTGTGCGCGGCGTGCGCGGCCTCCTCGCGTAGCCCGAACCGGTACGCCTTCGTTGCGTCCGCGTCGCTCACGGTACCGCGGTCGCGCCCGGCGAGCCAGTCGCGGATCCAGTTGTCCTCGGTGGTCGGGTCGATCAGCTCGCCGACGCCCTTGCCGGCCAGCCCGCCGGCGACCGCACCGGCGACCGCGCCCAACACCACGCCCGGCGGGCCGATCGCCACGCCCAGCGCCGCGCCGGTCGCGGCCGCGCCCACCGCGGCCCCGACGCCCGTTTCG
>CAZBXY010000232.1:0-12940 GCA_964495365.1 uncultured Frigoriglobus sp.
GCCGGTGATTGGAAGTGCGAACCACCGGCGGGCTGACGCCGCGCCGCTCGCCAGTACCGAACACACCGAACCACCACGCCAATGACCGACCCGCTGCTGCAACAGACACTCAAGGGCGTGTTCCGCCTCGCCGCGCCGGAGATCGCGCTCGTGGCGACCGCGTGCGCCGTGTTCCTCTTCGGGTGCCTGTACAACCGCCGGTGGCTCTGGTTCGTCGTCTCGCTCTGCGGCGTCGGCCTCGCCATGATCCTCGCCGGCGCCGTCAAAACGCAGATGCCGCCGGTCCTCACCGCGGCGCCGCTGGTTCCCGACGGCGCGGCGGAGTTCGTCCGCTGGGTCGCGCTCGTGTTCGCGCTCGTACTGCTGTTCGTGACGTGGCCGGAGGTCGATCGCACCAACGCGGCCGAGTACTACGCCTGCCTGCTGGTCACCGCGGCCGGGGTGTCGTTCGTCGGCCGGGCCAACGACCTCGTCACGCTGTTTCTGTCGCTCGAACTGCTCTCCATCCCGACGTACATCCTGCTCTACCTGCCGGCCCGCACGAAGCTCAACCAGGAGGCCGCGGCGAAGTATTTCCTGCTCAGCGTGATGTCGTCGGCCGTGATGCTGTTCGGGTTCAGCTACCTCTACGGGCTGACCGGGAGCATGAACCTGACCGTGATCGCCGACGCGCTGGCCAAGGCCCACGAGGAGGCGCAGTCGCGGGCCGGGCTGCCCAACGGGATGGCGCTGTTGGCCGCGATGATGGTGATCGCGGCGATCGGGTTCCGCATCACCGCGGTGCCGTTCCACTTCTACGCCCCGGACGTGTACGAGGGCGGCCCGCCGGGCGTGGTGGCGCAGCTCGCGTTCTTCCCCAAGCTGGCCGGGTTCGTCGCCCTGGCCCGCGTGTTCGGCCTCGTCGGCGCCGACCCCCGCTCGCTCCCGTTCAACGCGGACACGCAGATCCCGCTCCTGCTGTGGATCGTGGCCGTCATGACGATGTGCCTGGGGAACGTGCTGGCGCTCCTGCAAGACAACGTGCGCCGGATGCTGGCGTATTCGAGTGTCGCGCACGGCGGGTACATGCTGATGGGGATCGTGGTCGCCAGTTCGATGCCGGACACGAAGACCGCGCCCGGGGTCGGCGGGATCGACGCGGTTCTGGTGTACCTCGTCGCCTATGGGATGATGACGGTCGGTGCGTTCGCCGTACTCCTGTATCTAAGTACGCCGGAGGCGCCGGTCGAGTCGATCGACGACCTCGCCGGGCTGGGGCAGTCGCACCCGATCTCGGCGGCCGCGATGGCGGTATTTATGTTCAGCCTGATCGGGCTGCCGCTGACCGCCGGGTTCGCGGGCAAGTTGCTCCTGTTCGTCGGCGCGATCGAGGCGCCCACCGACACGACCGAAATGCGCGACCTGTACCGGTGGCTGGCGGCGATCGCGGCGGTGAACGCAGCGGTCGGGGCATACTACTACCTGCGGGTGGTGGGGGTGATGTTCCTCCGCACCCCGATCCGCCCGCCGGTGCGCTCGCGCGCGGTGCCGACGTTTCTGGCTGCGGTGACGCTGGCCGCGGCGACGCTGTTCTTCGGCATTTACCCCGAACCGATCGCAAAGGCCGCGCGCAAGGCCGCCCCGGTCCCCGCCCCCGCGAAGGCCGACGCCCGATGACGGGCGGTCGTGGCACACGCGGCCCGCGTGCGCCACGACAAAAGCGCGAAAACTCTGTCTCACTTCCGTGCGGGCGCGGCTTGGTAACGCACGCGGCCCGTTCCGCCACCACTCTCTGGCCTCTCGCCGCCGCTTTGCGGTAATCTGATTGGGACTCGCAGAAACCCGTCGGTGCCAGGACGATCTGATGTTCGCTCACGCCTTCATCTGCCCGAAGTGTGCCGCGGAGTTGCGGCCCAAAGTGGTCCTCCCCGAGGGAACCCGCGGGGCAAACTGCCCGCGGTGCGGCACCTACGTCCCCTTCCGCCCCGGCGGCGTCGGGACTGCCGAACCTGTCGGCAGGCTCGACAGCCCGGCAGAAGGGGCGACCACCGCGCCGCCCGGCGCTCCCAAACCGCCGGCGAGCGACACCGCGACCGCCCTGGCCGGGTCCGGGGCGCGTGACGAATCGACCGTTGATGCGCAGGGTCGCCCGCGGATCGGCCGGCCGCCCGCCTTCCCGTTTTTGGCCCCGCCGCAGCAGCCCGACGAGATCGGCCGACTGGGAACCTACCGCGTGCTCGAAGAACTCGGGCGCGGGGGCATGGGTGTCGTGTTCCGGGCCGAGGACACGCACCTGCGGCGCGTCGTGGCGCTGAAAGTGATGCTTCCGCAGCACGTCACGAACCCGACCGACAAGGCCCGGTTCGTGCGCGAGGCCCGCGCGCAGGCCGCCGTCGAACACGACCACGTCGCGAAAATCTACGAGGTGAACGAGGTCCGCGGGGCGCCGTACCTCACGATGCCGCTGTTGAAGGGGCAGAACCTGGCCGCGGCGCTGCGGGCCAACCCCAAGGTTCCGCTCGCCGAGGCGCTCCGCATCGCGCGGGAGATGGCCGAGGGGCTGGCCGCCGCGCACGAGCAGAACCTCGTTCACCGCGACATCAAACCGGGCAACGTGTGGCTCGAAGGGGCGCGCCGGCGGGTCAAGATCCTCGACTTCGGCCTCGCCCGCCCGGTCGGAACCGAAACCGGCGGGTCCGGCGCCCCCGTTTCGCCGATCCTGGGCGCCAGTACCGCCGATCTCACTTACCAGGGCGCGGTGATCGGCACGCCGGCGTACATGAGTCCCGAACAGGGCCGGGGCGAGCGGCTCGACGGGCGCAGCGACCTGTTCAGCCTGGGGCTGGTCCTCTACCAGATGCTCGCCGGGCGGCACCCGTTTCGAGGTGAGAACGCGACCGCGCTGCTCATCGCGATCGCGACCGACGTTCCGCCCCTGCCTTCGGCGACGAACCCCGAGGTCCCGCCCGCGCTCGACGAACTCGCGATGGCGCTTCTGGCGAAGCGGCCCGACGGGCGCCCGGCGACGGCCGAGGCCGTGGTCGAACAACTGCGGGCGATCGAGGCCCGACTGACCGCGCCGCCGGTCGTCGCGGTGCCGACCGCGTACCGGCTCGCGGGCGCGCCGCCCGACCCGTGGGCCGACATCGACCTGACCGAGGAGATGACGGCTCCCGACCGGACCGAGGCCGCCGATTCTGCGCCGGAAGCGCCCGCGCGCGCGGTCCCGTGGGCGCTCGTCGGGAGCGTGTTGGGGCTGGTTTTGGTCGCGGGGTTGGTGCTGGCCGCGGTCTACTCCGCGCGCCCCGGCCCCGCGCCGGTCGCGGCCCCGCTTGCAAGTACCGACCGGGTGGTGGAGAAGAAGCCCTCGCCCCCGCCGCCGTCCGAAGATCGCAAGGCCGCGGAGTGGGTGCTCAACAGCGGCGGGAAGGTGATGGTCTGGGAGGGCGCGGGCGAGCCGGAGCCGCTGGACCCGCTGCCGGTGCTGGAGTTCGCCGACTGGTACGCCCACACGCGCCCCGCGGAGCGCGAGGTGACGAACCCCCGCGATTTGCCGTTGCCGAACCGAAAGTTCGTCGTCACCCGCGTTCACCTGCGCGGCTGTGGCCCGCGGGTCAACGACACCGGGCTGGAAATCCTCAAGGGTCTGAAGCACGTCGTCTGGGTGGACCTGTTCGAGACGAACATCACCGACGCCGGGCTTGTGGCCCTCAAGGGCATGACCGACCTGACGCTCCTCAACGTCCAGCGGACCGGGGTCACCGATCAGGGGTTGCAGCACCTCTGCGGGCTGACCAACCTCACCGCGCTGTCCCTGAACGACGTGGCCGTTACCGACGACGGGCTGGCCGCGCTCGGCGCCCTCGCGCGGCTCCGCAACTTTCACCTGACCGGCACGCCGATCACCGGGACCGGGGCGGGGCACCTGCGCGGGCTGGTGGCGCTGCGCGAACTCAACCTCCACAAGACCCCGGTCACGGCCGACGGGCTGAGGGAGGTGGCGAAGCTGCCCGCGCTGGCCGATCTGTCGCTCGACAGCGTCCCGGCGGTCGCGGACGACTGGCTCGAACCGCTCTGCTCGGTACCAACGCTCAAAACGCTCCGGCTGAACGGGACGAAGGTCACTGACGACGGCCTGGAGCGGCTCGCCCGGTCCGGGCAGTTCACCCTACTCCAACTTCACCGAACCGCGGTGACCGCCGGCGGCGTCGCCCGCGCCAAGAAGCTGTCGCCGCACACCCGGATCGAGTGGGACGGCGACTGAAAGCAACAGACTTGCGGTCGCGACTCGTCGTAATCGTGCGAGTTCCTGACACGAGGACCACTCATGTCGCGGTTCATTATCCTCGCCCTCGTTCCGGTAGTCGCAAGCGGCCTACTTGCGGCCGCGCCGGTGCCCCCAGAGACAAAGGCGCTCGTCGCCGGCCTGAGTGACCCGTCTGCGAAGGTGCGTGACGAGTCCGCCGCCGCGTTAAAGAGCCGCGCCGACGCGATCCCCTGGCTGCGCCGCGCGACCCGCTCCACCGACAAGGACACGGCCAAGCGCGCGGCCGAACTGCTCGCCCCTTCCGAAAAGAAGCGGCAAGAAGCGGTGGCGAAGGCGATTGATGCCTGCATCCGCGACGGCCGAGTTGACCTGTTCATGGAGTGGCACCATTACTGGAAACCGGAGAACAAGGACGACCTCTGGCCGGTTGGCCCGCGCGCCACGAAGGCCGGGCTGGATCTGTTCGCCAAGTCGTGCCCGCCGGCCGAATGGGCCGAGTTCGAGCAGCGGCTCGCCCGGACGGCCGCCCGTAATGCCCGATCTCACGACAACCCTTGCCCGGAGGAGTTCGAGGGGGGCAAGGATGTGTGGTGCGTTCGGACGGACCGAATGGATCGGATGGTTCGCACGACGAATGACATCTTCCGGTTCGCCTCAGTCAGTGGCCCGATTTGGTTGTACGAATTGAGCCGCGGGGACTGTTCCTGGCCTTGGGATCGGTCCAGACGGGCCGGATCGACACCGCATTCGTCGCCTGCGACGGGGACGTGTGGAAGGCAACGACCGAGTTCGGGTCTGCTACGGGCGTCACTACCGCCCGGGTCGTTATCGTGTGCCGCGGCAACTTCACCGGCGCGCGTGCGGTCGGTGCGTCAGTGCTGTTGGTAGACGGCGACATCGACCTGACGCAGACGGATCGTCTCCATGACAGATTGATCCGCGCTTCTGGAGAGATTCGCCTTCCCAAAGACGTCAAGCCTCAGAACTGCACGATCGAGGCGCACGCGAAGAACGCGACACCGCCCTACAGATTCTTCGAGCTGGCCGACGTGGGGCTTTCTGTGGCCGACGACGAGGAAGGGCTGGTCGTCACCACAGTCAAGGCCGATACGCCGTTCGGCACCTGCGGGCTGCAGAAGGGCGACCTGATCCGGGCCATCGACGACGCACCCGCCGGGCACTCCGAGCCGTTCCGCAAGGCGGTCCGCCGGGCGCTCGTTCGACAGGGCGACTGCCTGCTCACCGTCGTTCGCGGCGACAAGACCCTCGACCTGCCCGTCTTCTTCCCGATGCCCAAGTGATCGGGCCTTTCCCAACTTTGTCCGAATCTAAATCGCCCCGTCGTGCGAAGAATTCCGCCGAGACGATTCGACCGGGAATCACGAGGTTCCCGGTGGTCGATTGGGCGCTACTGGAGCGGCGGTTCCGGGACGGGCGGAGGTGTGCGAACTGCTTGCGGTGAAAGCGTTTGCGCCCGCGAGTACGGCCGGTCTCCTCCGAATCGCCCTCCGCCGCGCGGATAGTGGTTGCTCGTTTGCGTGTGTGTGGTGACAATGACGATGCCGCCCGCCCCGCCGAGAGCCGTTATGCTCGCCCAGACCGTGGTCTGTCCGAACCCCACGTGCCGCACACCCCTTCGGCTGAAAGCCGGCTCGCGGCCGGGCGCCACTGCGCCGTGCCCGCGGTGCGGCACGCCGGTTCTGCTCGCCCCGCTTGCGCCGACCGCACCCACACAGCCCCCGCCCGCGCAACCCAACCCGCCCAGCGATACCGACGCCACCGCCGCCGATCGCACCCGCTCGGCGCCCTCGCGAGGCCAGAACCCGGCGACCGAGTTCCCGTTCCTGTCGCCGCCCCAACAGCCCGACGAACTGGGGCGGCTCGGCACGTACCGCGTCCTGGAGGAGCTGGGCCGCGGGGGCATGGGCGTCGTGTTCCGCGCGCAAGACACGCACCTGCGGCGCATCGTGGCGCTGAAGGTGATGCTCCCACCCTACGCCTCGGACCCGACCGACCGGGCGCGGTTCGTGCGCGAGGCCCGCGCGCAGGCCGCCGTCGAACACGACCACGTCGCGGCGATTTATCAGGTGAGCGAGGCGAACGGGGCGCCGTTCCTCGCGATGCCGCTTCTGAAGGGCCAGAGCCTGGCCGACGCGCTGCGGGTGAACGCCGAGGTGCCGCTGGGCGAGGCCGTGCGGATCGCCCGCGAGATGGCCGAGGGGCTGGCCGCCGCGCACGAGCGCGGGCTGGTTCACCGCGACATCAAACCGGGCAACGTGTGGCTCGAACACAAGACCCGGCGGGTCAAGATCCTCGACTTCGGCCTCGCCCGCCCGGTCGGCGCCGAGGCGCCCCCCGCCCTCGGCCCCGCGCCCCCCACGCTCGACCTCAGCGGGGCCGACATCACGCGCCGCGGCGCGGTGATCGGGACGCCGGCGTACATGAGCCCCGAACAGGCCCGCGGCGAACCGGTGGACGGGCGCGGCGACCTGTTCAGCCTCGGCGTGGTCCTCTACCAACTGCTCGCCGGCCGGCAGCCGTTCCGGGCGCCGAGCACCACCGGCGTCTTGATCGCGGTCGCCGTCGAGCAGCCGCACCCGCCCTCGATCCACAACCTGCGCGTCACCTCCGAACTGGACGCGCTGACGCTGGACCTGTTGGCGAAAACTCCAGACGAGCGGCCCCCGTCGGCCGAATACGTCGCCCAGGTTCTGCGCGCGATCGAGGCCGGGCTGGGCGCAACGGCGCAAAATCCCGGCCCGCTGGTCGCCATCCCGACGACGCTCCCGGCGCCCGGGGCGCCGGCCGACCCGTGGCGCGCCATCGACGACACCCAGGCCGTGCCCGCCGACGAGTTGCCGGTGGTGGTCAACCCGCCCACGATCCGGCACGCCCCGCTCCGCGGCCCCAAACCGCGGCCCGCGAACCGGCGCAAGTTGTACCTGATCGCCGGGCTGAGCGCGCTGGCGCTCGTCGCGCTCGTCTCCGCGACGACCTACGCGCTGTCCGGGGCGGGAACGGTCACCGTCGAGGTTGCCGACGAGGCGGACGCGAAGTTCCGCGGTGGCAAGCTGGTTCTCAGCGGCCCGGACGGGAAGGTGCGGTACACCCTTTCGCACACCGAGCGCAACAAGAAGATCGGCACCGGAACGTACACGGCGCGCCTCGAGGGCGCCGACGGGCTGCGTCTGGAACCCGGCGAGTTCGCCCTCAAGCGCGGCGACAAGGTCAGCGTGTACGTGTCGGCGGTGCCGAAGAAGAAGGAACCGGAGCCGAAGAAGGAACCGGTCGTCAGCGACCCCGAGCGCCGGGCCGCGCGGTACGTCGTCTCCGCCGGCGGGACCGTGCGGCTCAACGACGCGCCGAAGGAGTTCAAGACGCTCGAGGAGCTCCCGCCCGCGGGGGAGTTCCGGCTCACCGAGATCAACCTGCGGAACAGCACGAAGGTCGCCGACGCGGACCTGGCCGGCCTCCGGGAGTGCAAGAACCTCCGGGCCGTCAACCTCGCGAACACCGGGGCCACCGACGCGGCCCTTGAGCACTTCAAGGACCACGAGGCGCTCGCGGCCCTCGACCTGCGCGGGACGAAGGTCACGGAGAAGGCCGTTCGCGAACTCGCCGCGGCGCAGCCGTTCTGCGAGATCGAGTGGGCCGGCGGCAAAATCGCGGCCCTGCCCGACCGGGCCGCGGCCCGGGCCGTACTGGCGCTGGGCGGGAGCGTCCGCGTCGATGGCGCCGCCCGCGACCTCCGGGCCGCCACCGACCTGCCGAAGCAGGCGTTCCGGCTGACGAGCGCCAACCTGTTCAAAATCCCGGCCACGGACACGGGCCTGGCCGCGCTGAAAGGCTGCAAGCACCTTTCGGTCGTCAGCCTGAGCCGGACCGGGGTCGGCGACGGGCTGCTGGAGTGCCTGGCCGACTCCCGCGACGCACTCACCGAACTGCGGCTGGGCGCGACCGCGGTGACCGACAAGGGCCTGGAGCACCTCAAGGGCTGCACCGGGCTGCGGGTTCTCTACCTGTACGAGACCGAGGTGACCGACAAGGGACTGGCCCACTTCGCCGGGTGTACCGGGCTTGTGGAACTCTACCTGTACCGGACGAAGGTGAGCGACACCGGGCTGGCCCACTTCGCCGGCTGCACCAAGTTGGCGCGGCTGGAACTGGGCCACACGCGGGTGAGTGACGCCGGGCTGGCGTACTTCAAGGACTGCAAGGGGCTGACGGCCCTCGACGTCTGCTCGAACAACAAGCGCGTGACGAACGCCGGCCTGACGTACTTCAGGGACTGCAAGGGGCTGACCAGTCTGCACCTGTGCGGGTCCGACATCAGCGACGAGGGATTGAGTCTCTTCAAGGACTGCGCCCAACTGACCGAACTGCGCCTGGCCCGCACCCCGATCACCGACGACGCGCTGGTCCCGTTTCGGGGGCTGGAGCGGGTCACGATCGTCGATCTGAGCAGCACCCGGGCGGGCGACACGACCCTGGACGTCATCAAGGACTTCGAGCTACTGACGACCCTGTCTCTCGACAACACACCGGTGACCGACACCGGGCTGATGAAGTTGAAGGGGTGCAAGAACCTGACGCTGCTCTCGGTGACGAAAAACGGCACGATCACGGCCGCCGCGATCGACGCGCTGCACGCCGCCCTGCCGAACTGCGAGATCGTGTGGGACAAAGGGACGCTCGGACCGAAATCGAAGTGACCGCGAGCAAAACTTCCGCCTCGTGTTTGAGTTTCGCCCCCAATTTGCTAGATTCTGAATCAGACTGCCCCGCGAACCGGTATTCCCTCTCGTCCGGTTCGATCCGCCTCGTAGCCCGCCCTCCCGCCCCCGCGCACCTCCCGGAGCCGCCGAATGGCGTTGCGACCCGCTCTCGTGTTGCTCGGCGCTGCCGCTTGCCTCGCGCCGTGGGGCGTTGTGGTCAACGCGGACCCGAACGCGCAGCCCAAGTCCGCGGCGCCGCCCGCCGAGGACCCGGCGTTCAAGGCGAAAGTCCTGCCGTTCATCAAGAAGTACTGCCTCGACTGCCACAGCGGCGAGAAAGCCAAGGGCGGGCTAACGCTCGAGGGCTACGTGAGCGAGGCGCACGCGCGCAAGGACCGCAAGAACTGGCTCGCGGTGCAACACGTCATCGCCGCCGGCGAGATGCCGCCCAAGAACAAGCCGCAGCCCACCCGCGAGGAGAAAGAGTTCTTCATCACCTGGATCGAGAACTCGCTCACGAGGGTCGATTGCGGCGCGACCGCCCCGCGCGACCCCGGGCGCGTGACGCTCCGCCGGCTCAACCGCGCCGAGTACAACAACACGATCCGCGACCTGTGCGGGGTCGATTTCAAGCCGGCCGACGAGTTCCCCGCCGACGACGTGGGCTACGGGTTCGACAACATCGGCGACGTGCTCTCGTTCCAGCCGGTGTTGCTCGAAAAGTACATGGCCGCGGCCGACAAGATCCTCGCCACCGCGCTCAACATCCCCGAACCGCCGAAGCGCGACAAGCAGATCTACCGCCCGCAGAACATCCTCACCATCCCGCGCAGCGCCAAGTCGCGCGACCCGGCGAACAAGATCGTGTTCACCTCCGAAGGGTCCGCGTTCCTGGAGAAGTACAACTTCCCCGCCGAGGGCGAGTACACGCTGCGGTTCAAGGGCTGGGGCACGAACGTCGGCGGCGAGTTCCCCAAGGCGACCATTCGCGTGGACGGCAAGGACGTGAAGACGTTCACCGTCGATGCGGAGCCCGGCAAGGCCAAGACGTATGAGGTCACCGCGAAGCTCCCCGCCGGGGAGAACAAGCGGGTCGCGGTGGCGTTCACGAATGCGTTTGAGGATAAGGAGAACAAGAAGTTCCGCGAGTTCGGGCTGGAAACGATCGAGGTCGAGGGGCCGTTCAACCCGGTGCCGCCAGCGGACCCCGCGTCGGTGAAACTGTTGCTCGTCGCCCGCCCCGCCGCGGGTAGCGATGCTCGCCCGGCGGCGGAAAAGGTACTCGGCGAGTTCGCCCGACGCGCCTACCGTCGCCCGGTCAAGCCGGACGAACTCGCCCGGCTCATGAAGTTGTTCGATGTCGCGACCAAACAGGGCGAGGCGTTCCACCACGCCCTCAAACTGCCCATGAAAGCGGTGCTGGTGTCGCCCCACTTCCTCTACCGGATCGAGGAAGACCCGAAGAACCCCAACGACATCCGCACGCTGAGCGACTTCGAGTTCGCGACGCGGCTGAGCTACTTCCTGTGGTCGAGTATGCCCGACGAGGAGCTTTTTAAGCTCGCGGCAAAGAACGAACTCCGCAAACCGGGAGTATTAGAAGCCCAGGTCCGGCGGATGCTGAGGGACCCGAAGGCGAAGGCGCTGTCGGAAAACTTCGCGGGGCAGTGGCTGGAACTCCGTAAACTGAAAGCACTTGCGCCGGACAGGGGTTATTACCCTGCGTGGGACGACGCCCTGCGCGACGCGATGGCCGGCGAGGCCGAGGCGTTTTTCGAGTTCGTCGTGCAGACCGACCGACCGATTCTGGATTTTCTCGACGCCGATTACACGTTTGTTAATGAAAGACTGGCCCGGCACTACGGCATTACCGGGGTGAGTGGCCCGGAGTTCCGCAAGGTGAAGCTGCCCGACGGGCGCCGCGGGGGCGTTATCACGATGGCCAGCACCATGACGCTGACCTCGAACCCAACCCGCACCAGCCCGGTGAAGCGCGGGAAGTGGATCATGGAGAACGTGCTGGGCACGCCGCCCCCGCCCCCGGCCCCGGACGTGCCGGAACTGCCGCCCACCGCCGAATTGCGCGGTACACTCCGGCAGCAGATGGAGCAGCACCGGGCGAACCCCAGTTGCGCCGTGTGCCATAACAAGTTAGACCCGTTGGGGTTCGGGCTGGAAAACTTCGACGGGATCGGCGGCTGGCGCACGCTGGACAACAAGAAAGAGATTGATTCGAGCGGCGAATTGCCCGGCGGACTGAAGTTTTCCGGCCCGGCCGAACTCCGTAAAGTGTTACTGGGTAAGGCGGACCAGTTCCGCTCGTGTTTCGCGGAGAAATTGCTAACATTTGGTCTGGGACGCGGATTAGAGTATTACGATAAGTGTGCCCTGGACGACGTGGTCAAGGCCGCGAAGGCCGACGGGGACAAGTTCTCTGCGCTGGTCCTGGCGGTCGTGAAGTCGGACCCTTTCCAGAAGCGGAAGGGCAAGCGATCAGAGTAGTAGGCACACTCCGTGTGCCGTCGCTACACGCACCGAATCGCAACGGCACACGGAGTGTGCCTACTACCTTCGGAGTGCCGATGAAGAAGTCGATTTCGCGCCGGACCGCACTCAAGGGTTTGGGCACCGCGATCGCGCTGCCCTTCCTGGAGTCGCTCGCCCCGGCGGCACCGGTCGCGGCCGGCGCTCCTCGTAGGCTGGCGTTCGTGTACGTGCCCAACGGCGTGAACATGACCGAGTGGACGCCGAAGGCCGAGGGCGCGCTGAAGGAGCTAACTGGCACGCTCGAACCGCTCAACCCGTTCAAATCGCACGTGAACGTGCTGAGCGGGCTGGCGTGCGACAAGGCCCGGCCCAACGGCGACGGCCCCGGCGACCACGCCCGCGCGATGTCGTCGTTCCTCACCGGCCGCCAGGCCCGCAAGACCCACGGCGCCGACATCAAGGTCGGGATGTCGGCCGATCAGCACGTCGCCAACGCGATCGGCGACCAGACGCGGTTCCCGTCGCTGGAACTGGGCATCGAACGCGGCGGCAGCACCGGCAACTGCGACAGCGGGTACTCGTGCGCGTACTCGCACAACCTGTCGTGGCGCGGCGAGTCCACCCCGAACTCGAAGGAAGTCGATCCGAAGGCCGTCTTCGACCGCCTCTTTGGCGGAGCCGATCCCAAGGAACTCGCAGAAGCGCGAGCGAAGCGCGAACTGTACAACAAGAGCGTTCTCGATTTCGTGATGGAAGACGCGAAGGGGCTGGGCGCCACGCTCGGCTCCGGCGACCAGAAGAAGCTCGACGAGTACCTCTCCAGCGTCCGCGAGGTCGAGCAGCAGATCCAGAAGGCCAAGGCCGCGATGAACAAACCGGCGCCGAAGCCGGACATGCCGGCCCCGGAATCGCACGACGACAAGTACTGGCGGGAATACGTCCAGGATCACATCCGGCTGATGTGCGACCTGATGGTGCTGGCGTTCCAGACCGACCTGACCCGCGTCGTCACGCTCCCGTTCGCCAACGAGGGCAGCAACCGGGGCTACAAGATGGTCGAGGTGCCCGAAGGGCACCACGACCTCTCGCACCACGGCAACGACGCCAAGAAGCTCGAAAAGATCGCGAAGATCAACAAGTTTCACATGGAGCAGTTCGCGTACCTGGTCGGCAAGATGAGGGCCGTGAAGGAGCCGAACGGCTCGACGCTTCTGGACAACGTGATGCTCCTCTACGGCAGCGGCAACGGCGACGGGAACCGGCACAACCACGACGACCTGCCGATTCTCCTGGTGGGTAAGGGGGGCGGCTCGATCGAGAGCGGCCGGCACGTCACCTTCGGCCGCCGGCCCGAGATCCCGCTGACGAACCTGTTCCTGGCCCTGTTCGAGCGGATGAGCGCGCCGGCCAAGGCGTTCGGCGACAGCACCGGCGTGCTGAAGATCTGACGGACACACATTTTCAACGAGCCGCCGGCGGCCCCGCGCGAACC
>CAZBXY010000233.1:0-12839 GCA_964495365.1 uncultured Frigoriglobus sp.
GCTACTGCCAACAACACCTACGATTCCAGCCACGCCCGCAACGCGCAAGAACCTCAAATCCGCCGGCCGGTAGTTTCGGAACGTACCGGCTGTCGTTATCATGTCTCGCGGAGGTTCTCCCACTTCAACCGATTTGTGGGTGCGGGCGTCGGTGAGCACCGCTCTCGATCCGCCGCGCTTCGCACCCGAACCTCCGACCGGTCCCGCCTCCCGGCGCCGGGCGCGGGACCGTCCGGTTCTCCGTCGGCCCGAGCCAAGTCATGACCACGCCGTCGCGCCGCCGATTCAAAGCCCGCTCCCGCGACCTCGCGCGCCTCGCGGCCGGTGGGGCCATTGTCCTGGGCAGCGCCCTGCTGATCGGTTGGGCACTGAACCTGGCCGACCTGGGGAGCCTCCTGGCCAACGGGTGGCTCGTGGTCGGCTCGGTCGTCCTGTGTGCCGCGGTGGTGTGGTGGAACGCGGTGTCGCTCGACCGCGCCGACCGGCGGCGCCGGCTGGCCGAGCGCCGGCTCGCGGCCCAGTACACCGCGACCCGCGTACTGGCCGAGTCGCCGAACCCGGCCGCGGCCGTGCCGGACGTGCTGCGGGCGATCTGCCTAAGCGCCGGCTGGGAGTTGGGCGCGATGTGGCAGGCGGACCCGCGCGCCGGAGCGCTCCGTTGCACCGACCTCTGGCACGATCCCGCGGTCGCCGCGTTTGCCGAGGAGTCGCGCCGGCTCACGTTCGAACCGGGTGTCGGCCTCCCGGGGCGGGTCTGGACCGCCGGGACGCCGGCGTGGATCGCCGACGTGACCCGCGACCCGAACTTCCCCCGCGCGCCGGTCGCGGCCCGCGCCGGGCTGCGCGCCGGGTTCGCGTTCCCGATCACCGTCGCCGGCGAAACGCTCGGCGTCATGGAGTTCTTCAGCCGCGAGGTCCAGGAGGCGGACGACGAGCTGCTCCGCGGGCTGACCGCGATCGGGAGCCAGATCGGTCAGTTCCTGACCCGCGCGCGGGCCGAAGAGGAAGCGGAGTTCGAGCGCCACCTGCTCCACAGCCTGCTCGACACGATCCCGGACGCGGTGTACTTCAAGGACGAGCAGAGCCGGTTCATCCGGGTGAGCCGGGCGATGGCCGACCGGCACGGGCTGGGCAGCCCGGCGTCGGTGATCGGCCGCAGCGACTTCGACATCTTCACCGAGGAGCACGCCCGGCCGGCGTTCGAGGACGAGCAGCAGATCATGCGCTCCGGGGAACCGGTCGTCGGCAAGGAGGAGAAGGAGACGTGGCCCGGGCGCGACGACCAGTGGGTACTCACGACCAAGATGCCGCTCCGCGACCCCTCCGGGGCCGTGGTCGGCACGTTCGGCATCTCGCGCGACATCACCACGCGCAAGCGGGCCGAACTGGCGCTGCAAGAGAGCGAGGAGCGGTTCGCGCTGGCGGTCCGCGGGTCCAACGACGGCATCTGGGACTGGGACGCGGTGACCGACACGGTGTACTACTCGCCGCGGTTCAAGGAGTTGCTCGGGTACGCAGAAGACGACCCGGAGTTCGGCTCCTTCCGCGAGCGGCTCCACCCTGACGACCGCGACCGGGTCCTCGGGATGATGCGCGATCACCTCAAGCACCAGTCGGATTACGACGCAGAGTTCCGGCTCCGCTTGCGGTCGGGCGAGTACCGCTGGTTCCGGGCCCGCGGGCAGGCCGTGTGGAACGCCGCGGGCCGGGCGACCCGCATGGCCGGGTCGATCAGCGACATCACCGCGCGCAAGCGGGCCGAGGACGAGGTGCGGCGGAGCGAGGAGCGGTTCCGGTCGCTGATCGAGGCGACCGCGGCGATCGTCTGGAACACCCCGGCGTCCGGCGAGTTCGAGGTCGAGCAGCCCAGTTGGACCGCGTACACGGGCCAGACGTTCGACCAGCTCCGGGGCTGGGGCTGGCTCGACGCCGTTCACCCGGACGACCGCCCGAACACGGCCGCGGTGTGGTCGGCGGCCGTCGCCGCCCGCGCCCTCTATCAGGTCGAGCACCGGCTCCGGCGGTACGACGGGGAGTACCGGTACATGCTCGTCCGGGCCGTTCCCATCATCTCGAAGAGCGGGGGCGGTATCCGCGAGTGGGTCGGGGTCCACACCGACATCGACGCGGAGAAGCGGGCCGAGGTCGCGATGCGCGAGGCGCGGGCGGTAGCGGAGGCCGCGACCCGGGCCAAGAGCGAGTTCCTGGCGAACATGAGCCACGAGATCCGCACCCCACTCAACGGCATCATCGGGATGACCGAACTGGCCCTCGACACCGAACTGACCGCCGACCAGCGGGAGTACCTGAGCCTCGTCAAGTCGTCCGCCGACCACCTCCTGACGGTTATCAACGACATTTTGGACTTCTCCAAGATCGAGGCCGGGAAGCTCGACCTGGAGAACCTTGACTTCGACCTCCGCGACACCCTCGACGATACCGTCGCCACGCTCGCCGTCCGCGCGCACAAGAAGGGGCTGGAACTGGCCGCGCACGTCGCCGCGGACGTGCCGCTCGCGCTCGCCGGCGACCCGCACCGCCTGCGCCAGGTGATCGTCAACCTGATCGGCAACGCGATCAAGTTCACCGACCGGGGGGAGGTGGTCCTTTCGGTCGCAGTTGGCAGTGGGCAGTGGGCAGTGGACAGAAAAGCCGAAGACAAGAAGCTCGATTCTTCTTCACTGCCCACTGCCCACGGTTCACTATCCACTGCTGAACTGCCCACTGCCCACTGCCCACTGCCCACTATTGAACTGCATTTCTCCGTGCGGGATACCGGGATCGGGATCGGGCCGGAGCAGCAGGCGAAGCTGTTCCAGGCCTTCTCGCAAGCCGACACCTCGACCACGCGCAAGTACGGCGGAACGGGGCTGGGGCTGGCGATCTCGGCGCGGCTCATCGAGCTGATGGGCGGGACGGTGTGGCTCGAAAGCGAGGTCGGCAAGGGGAGCACGTTCCACTTCACCGTTCCGTTCGCCCCGGCCCGCGCGCCGCTGCCGCGCCCCCCGGTAATCGACCCCGAAAAGGTTCAGGGGCTGTCGGTGCTCGTGGTGGACGACAACGCGACCAACCGGCTGATCCTGGAAGAGATGCTCACCAAGTGGGGCATGAACCCGACCGCGGTCGATGGCGGGGCCGCGGCCCTCGCCGCCCTCCAGCGTGCCCGCGACGCCAACGACCCGTTCGGTCTCGTGTTGCTCGACGCGATGATGCCGGGGATGGACGGGTTCACCCTCGCCGAGCTGATCGCCCGCGACCCCGAGTTGGTCGGGGCCACACTCATGATGCTGTCGTCGGCCGGTCAGCGCGAAGACGCCGTGCGGTGCCGCGAACTGGGCGTTCGGACGTACCTCACCAAGCCGGTGCGCCAGTCCACACTGCTCGACGCCATCATGACCGCGTTCGCACCACCCGAGACGGCCCCGGAAGCCCCGACGGATCGCGCCGCGCTCAAGAAATCCGAGCGGAGCCTGCGGGTGCTCCTGGCCGAAGACAACGCGGTTAACCAGAAGCTCGCGGTGCGCCTCCTGGAGAAGCGCGGGCACCGGGTCACCGTCGTCGGCACCGGCCGCGCGGCGCTCGACGCCCTTTTCGGTCAGGAGTCAGGAGTCAGGAGTCAGGAGTCAGGAGTCAGGAAACAGGGGACAGCCGCGGGGTCTGGGTCTTCCTTGCCCGCTGACTCCTGTTCCCTGACTCCTGTCCCCTTTGATGTGGTTCTGATGGACGTCCAGATGCCGGAGATGGACGGGTACGAGGCGACCGCGGTCATTCGCGCGCGCGAGAAAGAGACCGGCGCGCACGTCCCGATCATCGCACTGACCGCGCACGCCATGAAGGGCGACCGCGAACACTGCCTGGAAGCCGGGATGGACGGTTACCTGTCGAAGCCGCTCAAGCCCGACGAGTTCTTCGCGGTGCTGGAAGGGATCGTGCCCGGGGGGTGCGTGCCCGAACCCGCGGCGGTCACGCCGGCGGCCCCGGTCGTGGACCGCGACAAGCTCCTCAAGCGGGTCGGCGGCGACACCGACTTGCTGGCCGAACTCATCGGCATTTTCCTCGACGATTACCCGAACCACCTGAACACGGTGCGTACCGCGATCGCGGAGCAGGACGGCGAGCGGCTCCGCACCGCGGCCCACACGCTCAAGGGGGCCGTCGGGGTGTTCGACGCCACCGCCGCCCACGACACGGCGTGGCGCCTGGAGGAGATCGGGACCGGGCGGGACTGGCCGAAGGCCGAACCGACCCTCGCCGAACTGGAAGACGCGATCCGCGACCTGAAACGGGCGTTCGCGGACGTGTGCCCCGCGGTCGCGGCGCCGCAGGTGTAACGCGGTGTGAACGCACGAGCGGAGATGCCCATGCGCGTGTTGATCGCCGACGACGAACCGGTGTCGCGGAGGCTCCTCCAGAGCTACCTCCAGAAGTGGGGGTACGAGGTCACCGCCGCGGCCAATGGCGCGGAGGCGTGGAAGTTGTTCCAGGAGACCAGCTTCGCCATCGTCATCACCGACTGGGTGATGCCCGAAATCGACGGGCTGGAACTGATCCGCCGCATCCGGGCGTTCCAGCGCCCCGGTTACGTCCACGCGACGCTCCTCACCGCGAAGGCCCAGAAAGAGGATCTGGTCGAGGGGATGGAGGCCGGGGCCGACGACTTCCTCACCAAACCGTTCGATCGGGACGAACTCCGCGTTCGGCTCCGGGCCGCCGAGCGGATCGTGAACCTGGAACAGAGCCTGGCCGAGCAGAACCGGGTGCTGCGCGAAACGCAGGCGGCGCTGGTGCAGACGGAGAAGCTCGCCAGCCTCGGCCGGCTCGCCGCTGGCGTGGCCCACGAGATCAACAACCCCATCGCCTACGTCACCAACAACCTCGTCGTCATCCGGCGCGACATGCAGGGGGCGCTCGCGGCCCTCGGGGCGTACGGCCGCGGCGACGGGACCGAAGGCGCGCGACTGGCGGAGGTCGCGGACATCGGGTATCTTCAAGAGAACTTCGCACGGATGTGCGACAAGACGCTGGAAGGGCTACAGCGGGTCCGCGACATCGTCCGCAACCTGCGCGACTTCGCGAGGCTCGACGAGGCCGAGTTCAAGGAGGCCGACCTGAACGCCGCGCTGCGTTCGACTCTGGAAATCGCCGGTCACCAGATCCGGGAGAAGGGCGTTCGGGTCGAGACCGAGTTCGGCGCGGTCCCGCTGGTGTTGTGCCACCCGGGAAAGGTCAACCAGGTGTTCCTCAACCTGATCGTGAACGCGGCCCAGGCGTGCGAGCGCGGCGGATCGGTCGCGGTGCTGACGCGGGCCGAACTGGGCGCGGTCGTCGTGGAAGTGCGGGACGACGGGTGCGGGATCAGCCCGGAGCACCGGTCCCGGCTGTTCGAGCCGTTTTTCACGACCAAGCCGATCGGCCAGGGCACGGGGCTGGGGCTGTCGGTCAGCTTCGGCATCGTCCGCGACCACGGCGGGGCGATCGAAGTCGATAGCGAGCCGGGCCGCGGGAGCACGTTCCGCGTCCGATTGCCACTGAAGCCAGTAGTCAGGAAACAGGTGACAGGAGACAGGAAGCAGGAAATAAAGCAGAAGACAGATGGAACAGCTTCGTGAATACTGATTCCTGCCTCCTGTCCGCTGATCACTATCCTCTCCGAGGGGGTTCCCATGACGGCGACCAAGCACCCGATTCTGGTGGTGGACGACGAAGAGGAAATCCTGTTCTCGCTCCGCGGGCTGTTGCGACAAGACTTTGAACTGCACACTGCGGCGAGCGGGGCCGAGGCGCTGGACCTCATGCGTCGGCACGTCATTCACGTGCTGATGACCGACCAGCGGATGCCCAGCATGACGGGCGTTGAGCTGCTTGAGAAGTCGCGCGAGGTGTGCCCGGAGGCGGTGCGGATCGTGTTCACCGGGTACGCCGACATCAAGGCCGTGATCGACGCCATCAACCAGGGCCAGATCTTCCGCTACCTGACCAAGCCGTGGGACCCCGACGAACTGATCGCGGCCCTGCGGCTCGGGTGCGAGGAGTACGACCGGCTCACGGCCCGCCGCACGCTCTTGCTGGACATGAAGGACTACGTGAACCGGTGCCAGAAGCTGCCCGGCGACACCATGCTGCAAATGACCGGGGTCGAACTCCTGGAGCGGATCGACCACAACCTCGCGGCCGACGAGGGCAAGGGCGGGGTTGTCGCTTGACAGGGTTGTTTGTGGCACAGGCTGGAAAGCCTGTGCTTGCTTTTCTTCTCGTGGCACAGGCTTTCCAGCCTGTGCTTGCGCTCGGTCCCGACCGAAGGGAGGGATCGAACTCAACGGTTATCGCTATCCCGAACAGTTTGATTCGGTGGTCGCTTGCTGCGCTCGGACCACCGATTTGAAAGCACAGACTGGAAAGTCTGTGCCACGAACAACGAAGCAGCACAGACTGGAAAGTCTTTGCCACGAGAAGACTTCACCCCACGACCACGCCGACGAGTACGTCGTACCCGGCGTGCGCGCCGACCGCGATCCCGAACCCGCGGCCCACGAACAGCACCGTGAAGTACAGCCCGGCGATCGTGCGGAACACGAAGTAGTCCGCACGCATCGGCTCGGCGTAGGGACCGACGTGGTGCGCCGCGGCGAACCCGGCCGCCGCGGCGCCCGCGGCGATCAGGAGCGCGACGACCCACGGGATCCGCACCGCGCGCAACAAGAGCGCCAGCCCGCCGAACAGCCCGAGCCGGAACAGCACTTCTTCGTAGATCCCGGCGCCGATGAAAGTGAGGATCTGCGCCGCGGGGGCCGTTCGCACCGTGATCTGAAGTTTGATGCCCAGCCCGTCGATGATCGGCCCGAAGTTCCGGCTGAACTGCCACAAGACGACCGCGAACAGCACGCTCTCGAAGCACATCCCGAACAGGGTCGTCACCGGGTCGTCGGGCCGGTCGGCCCAGCGCCACCAACTCAAGACGAGCATCACCACGAGCACGACCGCCGGCGCCGCGAGTACGTGCCCGGCGCCGAACACCTCGAACGCCCACCGGAGCCACGCATCGGCCCCGTTGCGCAGGCGCGCGGCCTGATCGCCCCCGAGCCACAAGAGGCCGCCCTCGTAGGCGAGCAACAGCGGCAGGAGGAACAGGAAGCACATCCACGGGTGCCGCGTCGCGGCGAGATAGGTGCGCATATGAAGTTCGGTGCGCGTTCGGGTCAGGCGAGCGTGCCCCAACGAACCAATCGCGACGCGCTGCCTCCTGTCGCCGGTTGATTTCAGCCCCCGAAGGGGCGACCGATGTTAGCCCGGGGTGAAGCGAGTCTTCGAGCGCAACCCCGGAACCGGTGCGGGAAAGGAAAGAAGCCCCGGAGGGGCGACAGAACCGACTCTGTCGCCCCTCCGGGGCTTCGGGATATTCTCACCGCGTACCCGGGGTTGCGCTGCGCTCCACCCCGGGCTACCATCGGTCGCCGCTCCGCGGCTGAAAACAAGCGAACCGCCATATCAGAACCCCAGCACCTTCCGCGCGACCCCGCACAGCACGGTCTGCTTGAAGAACGGGTAGCGCAGGGGCCGCAGCACCGGCTCCCACAGCGCCTCCACGATCGGGTGCAGCGCGGGGCGCAAGAGCTTCCACCACAGCGGCCGGCGCCCGCTGCCCAGCCGGTGCGGCACGTACCCCTGGAACCGGATGTCCAGCGCGTCGAACCCGTGGCCGAGCAACAGTTGCTGAAACCCCCGGCACGTGAACAGCTTGCGGTGGTAATCGACCTTCCGCGCCCGCCGGCGGTATTCGTCCCACGAGTATGCATAAGGCAAGTAGCTCACCACGAACACACCGCCGGAGCGCAGCACGCGGTAGACTTCCTTCAGCGATTCCCCTTCCATCGCCGTGTGTTCCAAGACACCCGACCCCACCACCGCGTCGAAGCTCTCGTCCGCGTAAGGGAGCTTCAGCGGGCTAGTGAGCCGGGTGTACCGCGGGCGGGCGTAGTCGCGGAACGGGGCGTACTCCGCTTCGCTCTCGAAGTCGCACGCGGAGAGGTCGAGCTGCTCGCCGAACCGGTGGCGCAGGAGGCACGAATCGGGGCCGTGGTGGCAGCCCCAATCGAGGACCGCCCGCGCCCCGTCGAGGTACTCGGCGTACCACTCGAACACGTTGACGTGGTGCGCGATCGCACCCGGCTGGCCGTGCGAGTGCAGGTACTTCGCGTTGCCGGCCGCGCCCTGTTCCGCGTAAAGGCGTGTCAGGAGCGCGACCCGATCACGGGCGTCGGAGGTGCGGTGCGCGGTGAGCATGGAGCTTTGACAGGCCGGCGGCCTGTCCTACATCAGGACACGAGGTCGGGGTATCGGGCGCCGAGCAGCTCTCGCGCCCGGTCGGCCGGAAGCCCGCAAACGATACCCCCCTGTTCCGCCGCCGACAAGTCCACGTACTCCGGCCGCGGCAAGATCGTGCCGCCGGCGTCGGCGAGCACCGCGACGACCGGCCGTCCGGGTGTTCGCGGGTCGAGCTTGTTCGGGTGGTTTGCGACGACGATCCCGACCCGCCCGTCGGACAGTTCGACCACCGTGCCCACCGGGTAGAGCGAGAGGTGCAGCAGGTAATCGGCGAAGTCGCGGTCGATCTGCCCCTGCTCGGCGAGTAACAGCAGTTCCGTGAGGGCCGCGCGCGGGTCAGCCGCCGGGCGGTGCGGGCGGTCCTCGCGGAGCGCGGCGTACACGTCGGCGGCGCGGAGCAGCCGGCCCAGCGGCGGGACGTCGGACCCCTTGAGGCCGGTCGGGTACCCGGTGCCGTCGCTGCGCTCGTGGTGCGTGGCGATCGCCGCCGCCAGCGGCCCGGCGAGCGTCGGGAAGCACCACAAGAGCAGTTCCGCGCCGTACTTCGCGTGCGCCTCGATCACCCGGCGATCGTCGGCCGAGAGCGGGTCGGACTTCGCCAGCACGTCGGCCGGGACCGCGAGCATCCCGCAATCCATGATGAGCGCCGCGACCACCGGCAACAGCGGGCGCCCGGACCACTCGTAATCGAACGGCACGATCCGCGCGACGACCTGCGCGACGTTGATCGCGTGCGCCGCGAGGAACCGCGCGGGCGCCGGGTACGCGGGCGCCCCGGGATAGGCGCACGTGGACCGGACCGGGGCGTGAACGATCCGAATCGGGTGCCCCTGCCGGGCCTCGTCGAGCAGCCCCTCGGCGATGTTCGCGACGCTCTGAAGGGCCGCGGGCTGGTGCGTGTAAACAGTCGTGAAGAACCCGGCGAGCCGGTCGAGCCGGTCGGCGTCGGCCCGCCGACGGGCCAGCGCCCGCTCCTGCACCGCGAGCCGGTCGCGGACCACCCCGAGCAACCCGTCGATGCCGACGCAGAGCTTCAACTGTTCGGCGGGCGAGTCCGGGAACGCCCGCGCGAGCCGGACGACCGCGTCCAGCACGGCAACCGTTTGCTGGTGGTAACCGACGATGGCGTCCGGGGTTCCGCTCGCGGCGAGGCCGGCGTAGAGCGGGTCGGCGGTGAACGCCCGCTGTCGGGCGAGCAGCTCCTTGGCGCCGGCGAGTAACTTCTTCGCGCGGTCGGTGTACTGCGGCACCGGGTCGGCCGGAACGGCGTCCGGCGTGCCCGCAATGCGGCGCACCGAGTGCCGGAACGCCTCCGCCTCGACCGCGATGGCGGTCGCGGTCGGCGGCGCATCGACCGGCAGCGCATCCGGGATCAGTTGTGGCGTCGCGTCGAGCCGTTGGCGGAACGCGGAAATGCGGTCGAGCAGGCCCCGCGTGTCGCTCATGGCGCACCCCCTGTCGGTCTGCCGTGTCTGTCGGCAGGCCGACAGACACGGCAGACGCGCGGCAAGCGAACCGGTTCCCCAGAAGCCGGTTCGGTCCCCTTGTCGCCAATAATCGGCGCGCGAGGTGCGTGAACTTAAACCGATTTTTCTGCGGGCGCCGTGAGAAGTGATAATGCGGCTTGTGGCGCCGAAAGATGGCGCCGCGCGAAGCCGCAAGCGGCTTGAGGTCAGCGCTTGGGGCGGCGCTGGTTGTTGATGATGTTGTGGATCTTGTTGCCCTTCGCGGCGTCGAGGATGTCAGTCTCCACGCCCCAGGGCACGTCGCGGTCGATCTCCATGAGCATTTCCTTCTTGCCGGTCGTGCGGACGATCTCCTCCATCGCCTTGAAGATCTTCTCCTTCTCCGGCGGAACCTCCTTGCCCTCGATCTTGATGACCGGTTTCTCGCCGTCCATCTTCACGATCACCCGGAACACGCGGTCCCGAATGTCCTTGAAATCCGTCTGCGCGCCCTTGTCCTCGGGCGTGTCTTCGGGCACGTCGAGCGCGCGCTCCAGCGACGCATACGTGATCGTGAGGATGAAGAAGATGAGCAGCACGAGGCACACGTCGATGAGCGGGTTCATGTCGAGGTGCGTCTCGTCGGCCGCTTCGCCCGGGTGCGGTTCGACATCGAGCGCGGCTTCCGCGAACACCGGGTGCGTTTCGAGCGGCTGAAAGTCCGTGTCGCCCGGCCCTTTCACCTCGTCGGTCGGGACGAAGTTGCCGTCGCGCAGGCCCGTGAGCACCGCGGCCGAGGTCGGCAGCGCGTACACCTCCGGCGAGCCTTCTTTGCGGACCTGCCACTCGTTCATTTGTTGTCCCCGGCCTCCACCACGGTCGCGACGATCGAGTTGATGAGGGGTGGCTTGTCCCCCTTCGGGTTGCGGAGCGGTTCCAGTTCGCGGCGCAGTTCGTAGACCCGCTCGCGGGGCAGATCCTTGCGGCACGCGATCCGCACCTCCGGCGGGCGCGTCACCCCGACGAGGTTCTCTTTGAGCGCCGCGATCGCGGCCTCCGGCGTCTTCAACTGGTCGTGTTCCGGCTTCGGCCCGCCGCCGCCGACCCGCACCGCGTAGAACACGTCCTCGGTGTTCAGCTTCTCGATGGTGATCGTGATCGCGTCGGGGTCGGCCGTGAGTTGCCCCGCGTACTTCATCTCCGGCACGTCCACCGGCGCCAGCGCCCCGGCGGCCTGGATCATGATGAAGAACACCAACAGCACCATGCTGATGTCGATGAGCGGAATCATGTCCACTTCGTCGTCTTCCTCGAACCGACCGGGGGCCGGCCTCTCTTCCGGGTCGGGCAGTTCGACCGTCGGCCCCGTTGGCGCCGCCGGTGCGTCTCCGGTCGCTGCCGGCGTGCCGGCGCCGTCCGCGGACACGACCCGCCCCTCGGTCGGCTGGAACAGATAGTCCGCGAGCAGTTCGTGCGTGCCGACCTTCTCCCACGCGGTCTGAGTGCCGGCGGGGCGCACCATGTCGCCGGCGGCGAGCCGTCCCTGCTGGGTCCAGTCGGCGACGACGGTGTACGGCACGGCCCGGTAGACCGTGTTCGCGGTCACGAACCACACGTCGAACGCTTTGGGGGGCTTGGCCATTAGAAGGATGCTCGTAGTGACCCGCTTCAGCGGGTCTCTTTTGAGTTTTGTGGCACAGGCTTTCTAGCCTGTGTGCCCTCAAGCTTTGCGGGCACAGGCTGGAAAGCCTGTGCCACAAGAAGAAAGACAGACCCGCTGAAGCGGGTCACTACGAACGAACCGCCGCTCACTCGCGCCGGACCTTCTTCCCCCGCGCCTTGCGGTCGTCTTCCTCTTCTTCCGCCTCTTCCTCCGGCAACTCCTCCTGAACGTCGAGCAGGCTGGGATCCTTCTTGTAGTTGGTGACCAGCGTGATGAGCTTGTGCGACGCGACCTTCACCTGGACCTCGAAGTTCGCGATCCAGTTCTTGAACATGACGTGGCTGAACACCAGCGGGATCGCGGTAAAGAGGCCCAGCGCCGTCGCGAACAGCGCCAGCCCGATCTTCGAGGCGTGCCCGCCGATCTCCTTCGCCTTGCCGCTGGCGGCCTGTTCGCCGATCGCGTTGAACGTGTTAATCATCGAGATGACGGTGAAGAACAGCCCCACCATCGTCGCGATCTTGGCGATTGCCAGGATCGGGGCCAACAGGAAGTGTAGCCGCGGGACAATTTCGAGTTCGTTCTCGTTGGCCATGCTCCGGCGCATCGCCGCGGCCCCCTGCTCGGACGCCTCCAGACCTGCGACGTAGAGCCGGTTGGGGATCAGCCCCTTCTCCTCCTTACAGAGGTTCACGGCGGCCTTGATCCCGCCCTTGCGGAGCGTCTGCTGGAACACCGGCAGGAAGTCGTCCATGTCGGTGTTCGCGGTGTTGTTGAGCAACAGCCGCCAGAGCACCAGTGCGGCGGCGATCAGCGACATGATGACGAGCGGAATGGAGAAGTACCACTCCAGGACGAAGAAGTCGTAGACCGCTTTCATGCGCGAGTACCACGCTGGCGAGGGGAACGAGAGGGTGTAGTTAGGAATAGCGACAGGGCGATAAAAAGGCGAACCCCGGACGCAAGTCCGGGGGTGGGCGCCAAGTGCCGCGCCCACCCCCGGACTTGCGTCCGGGGTTCGCCCAGAATCACTCTTCCTCTTCGTCCTTGAGCTGGGCCTTGCTCACGATCTGCTGTTGCACGTTGGCCGGCACGAACTCGTAGTGGCTCAGTTCCATCGCGTAGGAACCTTGCCCCTGCGTCATGCCGCCGAGCTGCGCTGCGTAGCGGGCCACCTCGGCCAGCGGGGCGCGCGCGTAAATCACCGTGATGTCGCCCGGCAGGCTGTCCTGGTTCTCCACATGGGCGCGCTTGGTCGGCAGGTCGCCGAGCACCGCCCCGGTGTACTTCGCCGGGACCGTGATTTCCAGCTACACGATCGGTTCCAACAGCGACGGCCGGGCCGTGAGGAACGCCTTCTTGAACGCGAGCCGGCCCGCGGTCTTGAACGCCGCTTCGGATGAATCCAC
>CAZBXY010000234.1:0-12824 GCA_964495365.1 uncultured Frigoriglobus sp.
CCTCCTGCGCGCGCCGAGATGTTATCTGATTCTGTAGGTCTTTCTCCCCCTTCCTTCTTAGGGAAGGGGGCCGGGGGGTTAGGTTCTTCTGTTCTCGAACTCTCCCTCGACCTCGAACCACTCACCCTCGACCTGCCGAAGCTCGACCACCCGCTCGAACCCAACGTGCGGGAGGCGCGGCTCCTCACCGACGCGCCGTGGGTGCGGTCGCTCGGTCGGCTCGAACTGAGCGTCACCACGGAAGGCTGGAAGTTCCCGGCCCCGCCGGCGGACTATTCTCCGCCCACACCCGCGAAGCCGCTCGTGCCGGGTCGGCATCAGGTGAAGCTGCCCGCCCCGGCGCTGCCCGACAGCACCGATGCGAAGGCCCGCATCCGCCCCAAGCCCACCGCCGACACCGTCCTTTTCAAGGACCGGTTGCTGTACCTCCTTCAACCGCCGCTCGACGGGTTGTTCGAGGGCCGGCAACTCGAAGTGCCGTTCGAGCCGTTCCCGTATCAGCTCGAAGGGATCGCATTCCTGATGCCGCGGCACGGGGCACTGCTCGCCGACGAAATGGGGCTTGGGAAAACCGCTCAGGCGATCCTGTCGATGCGACTGCTGTTCCACCAGGGGCAGATCAAGCAGGGGCTGGTGGTGTGCCCGAAGCCGCTCGTTCACAACTGGGCGCGCGAACTCAAGATGTGGGCGCCTGACATTCCGTTCGAGACCTTCGAGGGCGACCCGGACGACCGCCGGCGACTCTGGCTCGTCTCCAACTGCCCGCTGAAGCTCATCAACTACGAGACCCTCACCCGCGACTGCGATCTCGCCGCCGACAAGCGGGTTTACTTCGACGTGGTGGTGCTGGACGAGGCCCAGCGCATCAAGAACAAGGACTCGAAGACGGCGCAGGTGGTGCGGTCACTCAACCGCGGGCGGAGCTGGGCGCTCACCGGCACGCCGATCGAGAACCACGCCGACGACCTCGTCAACATCTTCAGCTTCGTGGACGAGGGCCGCATCCCGCCGGGCACCCCCGAGCGCCGCATCCCGCAGTTCACGAGCGACGTGATCCTGCGCCGGACGAAGGACGACGTGCTGACCGACATGCCGCCGAAAATCATGCGCGACCTCGAAGTAGAACTCACCGCGGCGCAGCGGGCGGCCTACACGCGGGCCGAGGACGACGGGATCGTTCACCTGAACGAACTCGGCGACACCATCACGATCCAGCACGTGTTCCAGCTCGTGATGCGGCTGAAGCAGATTTGCAACTTCGACCCCGCGACCGGCGAGAGCGCGAAGCTCGAACAGCTCCTCACGGATATGGAGGAAGTGGCCGAGAGCGGGCGGAAGGCGATTGTGTTTTCGCAGTGGGTGGAGCCGCTCGAAGTGCTCGCGAAGGCACTGCACAAGTACGGGGCCTTGCAGTACCACGGCAAGATCCCGCAGAACCAGCGGACGCCGATCCTCGACCGCTTCAAGGCCGACCCGAAGATGCACGTGCTCCTGATGAGCTACGGCACCGGGAGCGTGGGCCTGAACCTTCAGTTCACCAACTACGTGTTCCTGTTCGACCGCTGGTGGAACCCCGCAGTGGAGGATCAGGCGATCAACCGCGCCCACCGGCTCGGCCAGCGGCACCCGGTCACGGTGACGCGGTTCCTGAGCGGCGACACGATCGAGCAGCGCATCGCGGACATCCTGGAGCAGAAGCGCGAGGTGTTCAACAACCTCATCGCGCAGGCCGACAAGCCCGAATCCCGCGGGCTGACCGAGGACGAAATCTTCGGGCTGTTCGACATCCGGGCCAGGCCGAAGCGCGACAGGCACTGAAGCGAACCCCGATCGCAAGTTCGGAGCCGCACGTGCTGCTGCCGTCAAAAGAGCGGCCGTGACAGACTGCAAAACGTGCAATGTCGGGAATACGAGATCGGTCAAGCGGATCCCAAGTTCGGCGAACGGAGAAGCACATGGATAACAAGGCACGGCTGGGGCGATGGGTGTTGGTGGCGATCATCGTCGTTACCGCTCTGGCTGAGTTGGCCCTGGCCGGTCTGAGCCTCCAGGCCGGCCGGTTCCGCGGGAATCGGATCGGCGGGGTGCTACTGACCGGCTGGCTGCTGTGGCGGACGTGGGATGGTGCAGGATGGGCGCGATGGGTGCTGGCCATATGCTCTCTGGCCGCTGCCGGGTTCGCGGTGGTAGTTGGGGTTGCCTCACCGGTTACCGAAGGGCGCCCCGGGGTCATGGCTCTGGTGATCGGGTTCGGTGTCGTCTCCGTCGCGTTCGCCATCGGGCTCGCGTCGCCGTGGGTCGGCGCGTACCAAGCGGCTCGTCGTGGAAGACCGGGCGCCGAACCTGGGGCTACACCTGACCCGGCGGGCATGTAGGTTTCTTGTGTTCTTCGCCCTCGCCCGCCGTGCAGTTGAGCAGGGTCGTTAGCGGTCGCGGAGGAACTTCTCCAGTTCCTTGAGCTTGTCGGTGTTGAGGAAGTCCACGTCCGCGGCGAGCAGTTCCTTCCACGCGGCCTCGGTTTCGGGTGTCGCCCAGAACCGCACCTTCCGACCCTGCTTGTGCGCGCGGGCTACGAACTCGCGGAGCTTCTTCCGCTCGTCGTCGGACATCGCACCGGTGCCGTCCCACTTGAAGTGCGACTTCCACGAATCGCTGATCCACGGCACCAGTGAGACCGGGGAATCGCCGGCGAGGTCGGAGGGCCGGCCGTCGAGCGCGGCGTACCGCACCTTCTGCTCGGCCAGCGCTGACCGATCGCGGTTGCCGCTAATCACCACCGTCACGGCCTTCGGCTCGGTCTTGCCGTCGCGGTGGACGGTCAGCATCTCCGCGTAGCCCTCCAGCACCTTCGCGAGCGCGGCGTACGTCTCCTTGGCGTCGGTCTTGATGTCGATCATCAGGTAAAATGTCGCGCCGGGCTGGATCGCCCCGCGATTGGCCTTCGCGCGGTCGCGGAGCGGGTCGAGGTACAGCTTTTCGAGCGTGCGATCATTCTTCAGGTCGATTGGCGTATGAGCGACGAGCAACTGCCCCTTCACGAGCCAGATGTCGGCTTCGACGCTGCAAAAGCCGCATTCGAGCGCGTCGAGTAGGGGCCGCTTGTGCTCGTAGTCGTTGTGGGCGTGCGCCCGCGGAAGCGGTTTCGGCTCATCCGCCGAGAGCGGACCGGCGAACATCATCATTACTGCAAGCGTCGAGAACAGGCGCGAAAGCATACCGACCTCACGAGTAGGGGACGCGGTTTCGTACAATCCTATCGCCCGGCGCCTCACCGAGAATCACCATGTCGGCATCTACTCCGAACCGCCTCGCGACCGAGACGAGCCTTTACCTGAAGCAGCACGCCAACAACCCGGTGGACTGGTACCCGTGGGGGCCGGAGGCGCTGGCCCGCGCGAAGGAACTGAACCGCCCGATTTTCCTCTCGATCGGCTACTCGGCGTGCCACTGGTGCCACGTGATGGAGCACGAGAGCTTCGAGGACGCTTCGACCGCGGCGGTGATGAATCAACATTTCGTGTGCATCAAGGTCGATCGCGAGGAGCGGCCGGACCTCGACACGATCTACATGAACGCGCTGCATCTGATGACCCGCGAGGGCGGCGGGTGGCCGCTCTCGGTATTCCTCACGCCGGACCTCACGCCGTTCTACGCCGGCACGTACTACCCGCCCGACGACCGCTACGCCCCGCACCGCCCGAGCTTCAAGAAGTTGCTCGCCGCGATCCACGACGCCTGGACCAACCGCCGCGACCACATCCAGGAAGTTGGCCGCAACGTCACCGAACACCTTCAACACATGAGCGAGGTGGAGGCTGGCGAAACCGCGCCTTCGGCCGAAC
Source organism: uncultured Frigoriglobus sp. (assembly GCA_964495365.1). Lineage (GTDB taxonomy): Bacteria > Planctomycetota > Planctomycetia > Gemmatales > Gemmataceae > Gemmata. Next base: position 3,843 of record CAZBXY010000234.1, read on the forward strand.
TGCTCTCGAACGCGCTCGGTGTGCTGCGCCGCAGCTACGACCCGAAGCACGGCGGGTTCGGCAGCGCCCCCAAGTTCCCGCACGCGCTCGAAATCCGCCTCCTGCTTCGCCTCTCCGAACGCTTCAACGACCCCGTCGCGCTCGACATGGTGAAACACACGCTGACGATGATGGCCCGCGGCGGGATGTACGATCAGATCGGCGGCGGGTTCGCTCGCTACAGCGTGGACGAAAAATGGCTCGTCCCGCACTTCGAGAAGATGCTCTACGACAACGCGCTACTCACCTCGGCCTACCTTGAAGCATTCCAGAAGACCCGCGACCCGTTCTTCGAGCAGATCGCGTGCGAGATACTCGATTACGTTCAAACCGAGATGACCGCCGAAACCGCCGCGTTCTTCTCCACCCAAGACGCGGACAGCGAGGGTGAGGAAGGCAAGTTCTACGTCTGGAGCACAGAGGAGTTGCTCAACGAACTCGGCCCGGAGGACGCGGAGTTCGCCGCGAAGGTCTGGGGCGTGACGAAACGCGGCAACTTCGAGGGGCACAACATCCTGTTCCGCACGCTGTCGGACGAAGATGAAGCGAAGGCGAACGGGATGACCGTTGACGCCTTCCGGTCGAAACTCGCGAGTGTGAAATCGAAGCTCTACGAGGTCCGTTCCAAGCGCGTGTGGCCGGGCCGCGACGAGAAGATCCTGACCGCGTGGAACGCACTGATGATCGCTCCCTTCGCTGCCGCGGGCGTGGAGTTTGGACACGAATACTACCTCATGGCCGCAATCGACGCCGCGGACTTCGTTCTGAACAACATGCGCACGCCCGACGGCCGGCTCTACCGCACCGCCGGCGTGGGCCAACCACCGAAGCTCAACGGTTACCTCGAAGACTATGCGTTCCTCGCGGACGCTCTCGTAACACTGTACGAATCGACCTTCGACCCAAAGGCGCTCGCGGCGGCCGTCGAACTCGCGGAGGCGATGCTGAAGCACTTCGCAGACCCGAACGGCCCGGGGTTCTTCTTCACCGCCGACGATCACGAACAACTCATCGCGCGCACCAAAGACCTGCACGACGGCTCGACGCCCAGCGGCAACGCAATGGCGGTCACCGCCCTGCTCCGCCTCGCAGCGCTCACCGGGCGCCGCGACCTCGCCGAGCCGGCCGAACGCGCTCTGAAGGGTTACCGCGAGACGATGGCCGACCACCCGGCCGCCAGCGGGCAGATGCTCGTCGCGCTCGACTTCTACCTGGGGCCGGTGCAGCAGATCGCGGTCGTTGGTTCGGAGAGCGACGAGGGGACACGGCGGGCGCTCGCAGCGATCCGCCGCGCGTTCGGGCCGCGCCGGGTGATCGCGTTCCACGACCCGGCGACGGGCACACCACCGAAAGAACTCACGACGTTGTTCGCGGGCAAAGAGGCCGTCGGCGGCGCGGTGACGGTGTACGTGTGCGAGAACTTCGCTTGCCAGGCGCCGCTGGTGGGCGCGGAGGCGGTGGAGAGCGCCTTCGCGTAGCGTAGTGAGCCGCGACCGGCAGGGAGCGGGCGCTTCACCTTTGATATCGGTGTCTGGCCCGCTCCCTGCCGTCGCGGCTCACTACCGTGGTCTCACTTCTTCTCGTCCCACACCGGCAAGCGCCCGGGCGTGAGCGGCGCGCCGAAGCCGTCGAGTTTCTTCTCCAGCGCCGGCAGATCCGTCTCCACCAACTGCCGCAGCTTCGCCAACTGCTCCGCGAACTCCTTCGCGGCGATCGCGTACTGCTCCTTCGCTGTACCGGTGGGCTTGGCCAGCGCCTCGTCGCTGGTGTTGGCCGCGTACCCGATCCGCTCGGCGATCGACGTGGGCACGTTCTCGTTCCGCCGGCGCAACTCGGTATCGCCGCGAAGGGCGCGGAGCACCTCGCGAGTGCGGGCGATCATCTCGCGAACCTCCTTCTTGCTGGCCTCGTCGGCCCTCGGTGCGACCTCCAGCGCGGCTCGGATTTGCTCCAGCCGCGTCAGGGTCTCGGTCGCGACGGCCCCGGCTCCGGTCGCGGCCTTCCGCAACTTCAGAACCTGTCGGTGGAACGCCACCTGTTCTTTCACTGCGACCGCGTCCGGGTTGCCGAGCGTATCCAGGACGACGTTGAACTCCACCGGGCCGGCCAGTTGTGTGGCGACGCCGGCGACGCGCTGATGCAGCGTCACCTTGTACTTGCCGGGCGCGACGAGCGGACCGTTCCCGCCGGCGAGGCTCGCGGAGGGGTCGCGCAAGTCCCAGTGGACGCGGTGCGAGCCTTCGCCCGTCGGGCCGGTGATCGTGCGAACCACCCCGCCTTCGGCGTCAGTGACCACCAGGAACACGCTCGGTGCCTCTTCCTCCGCTTCGGCGCGGAGTTCGGCGGGTGTCGGGTACGGCACCGGTTCGCCCTTCTTCTCGGCTTCTTTTTCGGCGTCCTTGCGTTTTTGCTTGCGGGTCTTCAGTCCTTCCTTCAGGTGGTAACTGATGGCCGCGCCGTAAGTGGGGTTGTCGGCAGTGTAGAACGACGCGCCCAGGAACGCCTTGCCAGGTTCGCCGTACTGCGCGTTCTCGATGAACATCACCGCATCGCGCACTGGGAACAGTGTCGCGGGCCTGGCGAGGTCGTCCTTGTGCATCCCGCGGAGTGCCGAATAGTCGTCGATGACGTAAATCCCGCGCCCGAACGTGCCGATGACGAGGTCATTCACCTTCCGCTGAATGCACAGGTCTTTCACGAGGATCGTCGGCAACCCGCCGCGGAACCGGTTCCACTTCTGCCCGCCGTCGAGCGTGACGAACAGGCCGAACTCCGTGCCGCAGAACAGCAACTTCGGGTCAACGTGGTCTTCCGCGACGCAGTACACGCTCCCGCGTGTGGGCAGCTCGGCGGTAATGGGTTTCCACGTTTTCCCGGCGTCGGTGCTTTTCAGAATGTACGGCAGGAAATCGCCGTTCTTGTGGTTGTTGAAGCACGCGAACACGGTGCCCGCGTCGTGCTGCGAGGCGACGAGTTTGCTAACGTAAGTGCGGTCCGGCACACCGGGGAACGCCTCGACCTTGCGCCAGGTCTTGCCGCCGTCCTCGGTGATTTGAATCAGCCCGTCGTCGGTGCCGACGTAGATGAGTCCTTCCTTCAGCGGCGATTCCGCGAGCGCCACGCAGTTGCCGTAAAGGCTCGTGGAGCCGTGTTTGAAGATCGCGTCCGGCCCCCAGATTTTGCCCATCACCGCGAGCTTGTTGCGGTCGAGTTGGCGCGTCAAATCGCCGCTGATCGGCGTCCAGGAATCGCCGCGGTCGTCGCTCTTGAAGAGGCGGTTGGCGGCGAAGTACAGGCGTTTCGGGTTGTGCGGGCTGATGATGAGCGGGCTGTCCCAGTTCCACCGCAGCGGCGGTTCGTTCGCGCCCGGCATCGGCTGAATCTGCACGCGCGTGCCCGTTTTGCGGTCGAACCGGCAAATGACGCCGTATTGCAGCACGCCGTAGACGGTGTTCGGGTCGGTCGGATCGACCTTGCAGTGGAACCCGTCGCCGCCCTGCACGACGAACCAGTCGCCGTTGTGGATGCCGTGCTGAGAGCGCGTGCGGGCCGGGCCGCCGAGGGTGAAATTGTCCTGCGTGCCGCCGTAGACGTGGTAGAACGGCCCGCTCTCGTCGCAGGTGATGTCGTAGAACTGCGTGACCGGCAGGTTCGACTTGTGGTGCCAGTTCGCGGCGCGGTCGAAACTCTCGTAAATGCCGCCGTCGCACCCGACGAGGTAGTACTTCGGGTCCTTGGGGTCGATCCACATGCAGTGGCTATCGACGTGCTTCCACCGCTCGCCCAGCGGGGCGATCGTGCGCCCGCCGTCGTCACTCACCTGAATGAACACGTTCATCACATACAAGCGGTCCTTGTTCACGGGATCGACGACCATGTGCGAGTAGTATTGCGCCTGGGAGTTGGAGGGGTTCCGCCGCTCCCACGTCACGCCGCGGTCCGCGGTGCGGAAGATGCCGCCGGCGCCGTCGGGGGCCTCAATAATGGCGTAAATCACGTCCGGGTCGCTCGGGGCCATCGCGAGGCCGATGCGCCCCAGTTCGCCGCCGGGAATGCCGCTCGTCACCTTCTTCCAGGTCTTCCCGCCGTCGGTACTGCGGTGCAGCGCGCTGCCGGGGCCGCCGTTGATGATCGTCCACACGTGCCGCCGGCGTTGCCAGCTCGCCGCGACCAGCACGTCCGGGTTCCGCGGGTCTTGCACCACGTCCGTCACGCCGGTGTGGTCGTCGAACGAAAGCACTTTCGCCCAGGTTTTGCCGCCGTCGGTCGTTTTGTAGAGGCCGCGATCGCCGCCTTCCTTCCACAGCGGCCCTTGCGCCGCGACGAACACCGTGTCTGAGTCCCGCGGGTCGATCAGGATTTTGCCGATGTGCTCGCTCAGCTTCAGTCCGACGTTTTGCCACGTCCGGCCGCCGTCCACGCTCTTGTAGACGCCGTCGCCGTAGGCCACGCTCCGTTGGCTGTTGTTCTCGCCGGTGCCGACCCAGATCACGTTCGGGTTCTTCGGGTCCATCACCACGCAGCCGATCGAGAACGACCCCTCGCCGTCGAACACCGGGTTCCAGGTGGTGCCGGCGTTGGTGGTCTTCCACACTCCGCCGCTCGCGACCGCGACGAAGTAGGTACTGCGGTCCGTTGGATGAACCGCGAACCCGACGATGCGGCCGGACGTGACCGCCGGGCCGACGAGCCGGGCCTTGAGCGCCCCAAGCGGCAGCGCGGGGTCCTTCTTCTCGACCTTCGGTTCGGCCGGCTGCGCGGGGCCGAGTAACAGCGCGAGCAGAAGAGCGGACGACATGGCAGCGTTCTCGATGATAAGACGAGCGGGATGGGGTAATTGTGTAGACGCAGAACAGAATAGCGCTTCAGTGCTCCGGCGTCACACCGAAACGGGCGATTCGTTGTCTTTGACCTCCCCCCTTGAGGGAGAGGTCGGCGGCGCTTCGCCGCCGGGTGGGGGGTAAGGGCTTCGCGAAACGCGGAGAAGCAACACAACGACAACCGAATGACTTCATCACTGGGTATAGCTTTCACCCCCCACCCGCTGGCCCAAAGCGGCCAGCGACCTCCCCCTCAAGGGGGGAGGTCAAAGACAGAAATGCGTAACGTCGCGGTAACGGTTTCGCCCGGCGGTGTTGCCCGCGCGCGGCGTTTCCGTGTCCAATAGCGTTCTCCCGCCCGAAGGAACCTCCCATGCGTCACACACTCGCCACCGGCTTCGCACTCGCGTTCGCCACGTCCGCGGTCGCCCAGGAACCGAAGGTGGAACTGAAGGAGACGTTCTGGCAGAAGGTCGCGGGCGCCGGGTGGGTGGACTTCGACCCGGAGTTCCACCCGGTTTTCCACCTCGAAACGGGCTACTACTTCGCCAAAACCGGCACGCTCGTGAAGTACCGCGACGGCAAGCCCGCACCGGCGTTCTTCGACCGCGCCGGCCGCGCGTGGGTGAAGGACGGCGACGCCGTTCACCTCTGGACCGGTACCGAGTGGCAGACGCACCCGTACAAGGCGCGGCACCTCTTCAGTGCCACCGACGGGCGCGTGTTCCTGTTCGACGGCACCCACGTCCGCGTGTTCGACAAGGACGGCAAGTGGACCGCGCAGCCGATCAGCAAGACCCCGCGCGGGGACGAGAAGATCGACTTCCTCGAACACGACAACCGCGTCTGGGCCTGGCTGTACGACCGCCCGAAGTACGAGCAGGACATCGGCGCGTGGAGCCTGAAGGACGGCAAGTGGACCCACCACACCATCGCCAACGGGTTCTACTTCCAGTCCACGCACTGCCTGTTCCCGGTGGCCGACGGCCGGCTGATCGTGTTCGAATACGCGCCGCCGGGGCACGGCCGGGGGCCGCCGTACTACTGGCACCCGGACAGGAAGCTCGCGCCGGACGAGATGAAGGTGATCCCGGACCGCGGCGTGGGCGGGGGCGGCGAGGTCGCCTACGGGACCGACGGCACGCTCTACTTCGGCCACACGCCCGGCGGCAACTCGCGCTGGTACGCGTTCGACAAGAAGGGCGCGATCGATCCGCTCATGAAACACGTCGGGCTGAGCGGGCTGCCGCACGCGGTCGTCAACGGCCGGCGCGTCGTGTTCCACAAGCTCGGCGACACACCCCCGGTGCTGCCGGCGCGCGTCGGTGAGTTCGTCGGCGCCGACCGCGCCGGGCGATATTATTTCGCCGCCCACACGGTCGGCTGGACGAGCTTCGGCCGCGGGCAGGTCGTCACCGCGATCATGCCGAAGCACGAGAAGCCCGGCGAGGTGTTGCGCACGGAGCAGGACAAGCTCGTGGTCGGCGGGTTCGTGAAGGACTCGGCCGGGAAGATCTGGGCGGACCAGGCCGCCGGCGGGCTTGTCCAGTGGCACGCCGGGAAGTGGATCGACACGCCCGTTCAGTCGCTCTACTACCCGCACTGGACGGCCCGCCCGATGTCGCCGTGGTCGCAGTGGCAGTGGCGCTCGCACCAGTTGTTCCACCTGCACGGGAATAGCGGCAGCCTGCTCGTCGTCCGCATCCGCGACAAGTATCAACTCGACGACGCGCCGAAAGACGAGGAGCGATTCCCGCCGCGGGTGATTAACGATCCGAAGTTCAAGCACCCGGCCCCGCCGCCGGCGCTCCCAAAGGAGGGCGAACGGCCGCTGTACTGGCTCGAAGCGCGACTGTTCCGCGACGGCAAGTGGACCGAGCCGATGGAGGTCCGCCAACTCCTCGAAACCGAGTACGCGGCGATCCTGAAAGACTTCCCCGCGACCACATCCGGCGGGATGTCGTACTTCGGACTCGTCAACGACGGCACCCGGCTGTGGGCCGCGTTCGACGGGAAGGTACTCACGATCGATAAGGCCGGGAAGCTGATCGAGGCCGACTGGCCGCTCGCCAAGCCCAAAGACCCGCTGCCGTTCGTGATGCTGGGCCGCCTCGCGGACGGTAAGCCGTTCCTCGCCGGTCCCGGGGGCGATTTCTCGCTGTCGCTCTCACCCGAGGGCAAGGTCTCCGCGGCCAACTTCCTGCTCCCGGGCCTCACCGCGAATACGAACGAATACTCCACCCACTGGAAACTCGCGAAGGACGGAACGCTCTGGTACTGGACCGCGACGACCATCGGCAACATGCGCTGCGCGATGTGGCACCTGTGCGACGGCAAATGGACCGAGAAGAAGGGGCTGGGCGTTCCGGTTCACGAGGACGCGGCGGGTGACCTGTGGTGCGTGACCGAACCCCGCACGTTCGGGAAGCTCCTGGTCGTCAACGGCGCCGCGACGAAGGAACTGTCGTTCCCGGAGGCCGAAACGCTCGGGTTCACTACGGTCCCCAAGGGCGCTTCGGCGTGGGCGATCGAGGACCGCTTGTACGTGCTCGACACCGGGGCGAAGGGCGAAACTCCCGTGCTGCGCTGGCGACTCTTGTCGGACCCGGTGATGGGGACCGTACCGGCGACGGTGGACGCGAAGGGGACCGTGTTGTTGGGGCTCCGCCGCGGGACGTTGGAGAAGTAGGTGCGCTGCGCGGGTTAGTAACGCCGGTTTAGTAACGCCGGTCTTGGTTTTCGGCCTGAAGGGCCGGGACAACATAGCCCGGGGCAACGCCCCGGGTAGCAGTGCGCCAATGATTTTGCAGCCTGAAGGGCTGCGATACGCCGAGCCAAGATGTCCCAGCCCTTCAGGCTGGAAGGCCAATATGCTCGATACCCGGGGCGTTGCCCCGGGCTATGTTGTCCCGGCCCTTCGGGCCGAAGAGCGCGCACAAGCCGCACGACTTCATGAGCCGTTTGCGGCTTCGCGGCGTCACTTCTGGTAGATCGGCAGGTAGTGCGTCGGGACGCTGAGGATCAGCACCGCGATCGAGGTCTGGTAGGCCGGGCCGTAGGCGGCCTCGCGGTTGCGGTCGTACCACTCGCCGCTCGCCTGCTGGGTCCGCAGCAGGTGGTCGCGCATCCGCTTGTAGTAGTCCTCCCACACCCGCCCGCCGACCTGGTTGAGCGCGTGCGCCGCGTAGTAGTGCCCGTACCAGTAGTGCCCGCGGTCGTCGGCCACCCGCTCCATGTACTCGACCGCCTGCTTGATCTCGTCGGCGTCGTACTTGCCGCACAGTTGCAGCACGCACACGCCGGCGGCGGTCCGCGCGTAGCCGGCGCCGGCGGAGTACGGCTGATACCGGTAGCCGCCGGTGCGCCGGTCGAAGCACCGGTTCACGTACTTGATCGCGTCCTCCATCACCTTGTCCGGCACGTGGATGCCCGCGTCCTTCGCCCCGCGCAGCGCCATCACCTGCATGATGGTGACGGAGATGTCCGCCCCGGTCGGCGACGGGTCGTACCGCCACCCGCCCTCGTTGTTCTGGGTCTTCACGATCAGCTCGATCGCCCGCTTGGTGATCTTCTTCACGTCCTCGTCGCCGGTCATGCCGTAGGCCTGCGTGAGGGCCAGGGCCGCCATGCCGTGGCAGTACATGTTGCCGCCGCGGGCGCCGACGAGGTACCCGTCCGGGCGCGCGGTCGAACAGAGGTGCTGGACGCCCAGCGCGACGGTGCGGCCGTACTCGCCCTGGTTCGGCATGTGGCCGTTGGCCATGAACGCCAGGAGCGTGAACGCGGTGACGGCGGTGTTGCCCCACGAGCCGCGGTCGGCGCTGTTGCTCTGGTCCTGCTTCTCGGCGAGGAACCGCAGCGCCTTGTCCACGGCCTTCTTGGTGGCCTCGTCCATCTTCACGTTGTCTTTGGGAACGACCGCCGGTTTGGGGTCGTCCTGGGGCGCGGCCGGAGTAACGAACACGCCGACGAACGCGGCGGACAGCACGGCGGTGAGTACGAAGCGCATGAGTGTCTCCTACTTTGAGGCACTGTCTTTAGCCCCGGAGGGGCGTCCGATGTTAGCCCGGGGTTGCGCTCGCCTTCGGCTCGCTCCACCCCGGGCTAACATCGGACGCCCCTC
>CAZBXY010000235.1:0-12779 GCA_964495365.1 uncultured Frigoriglobus sp.
CTGGGTGGTGCGGTTGCAACCGGACGAGTTCGGACGCGGCCTCCAGGTAGTTCTCCGATTTGCCGGTCTCGTTGTACCAGTCGGCCAGTTGGTGCCAGCCCCACACGTAGGACGAATCGACCTCGACCAGCGCGTTCATGCTCTTGATCGCGGCCGGGTAGTCGCCGCGCCGCGCCAGCACCCACGCCTCGCGCCCTTGCAGGATGATCGGCACCGGTTCGCCGGCGAACTGCGGGGGCTTGGCGGCCTCGAGCGCGGCATCAAAGCGGCCCATCTCCGCGAGCCGCTCGGCCTTCAGGTCGTGCGCCTCGACGTTCTTCGGTTCCAGCGCGAGCGCGCGGTCGAGCGCGTTCAATACCTCCTCGTTGTGCCGCGGGTGGTAGAGCATCCGGGCGAGGCGCAGCCACACCCGCGGGTCGCCGGCCCGGTCGCGGGTGAGTTCGCGCGTCAGCTCGATCGGCTCCTCGGTGCTCTCGAACCGCTCGGCCCACATCTGCACCGCGTGCCACGCCCAGTCGTACCCCGGTTCGAGCCGCACCGCGGTCTTCGCGCGGTCGAGCGCGTCCCGCGACCGGCCGATTTCCCACAGCCGTTCGGCCAAAAAGCCGTGCGCGAGCGCGTCGAGCGGGTTGCGGACGGTCGCGCGTTCGAGGACCGCAATCGCCTCCTCGCGGTGGTCGGCGTCGTCGAGCGCGTCGGCCAGTTCGCGGGCCGCCAGCGACCACCCCGGCGACACCGCGACCGCCTCGCGGAGCGCGTCGAGCCGGCCCTCGGCGTTGCCGGTCGCGTGGCACACCTGGGCGAGGTCGAGCCACAACTTGCCCAAGAGCGGGAACCGCTCGGTCGCGTCGCGGGCCAGCGCGTGGGCCTCTTCGAGCCGCCCCAGCGCGCCGAGTTGCTGGATCACCGCGGACCACGACTGCCACAGGTCGGGCCGCTCGTCGAGGAACCGTTCGAGCGATTCGAGCAACTCGCTGTGGTCGTCCGGGTCGCCCTGCGACTGGAACACGTGGTGCGCGATACCCGCGTAGGCGACCAGCCCCTCGCCGGTGTGCGGCTGCCGGTGCAATTCGTCGGCGACGAACTCCAGCGCCTCGCGCTTCTCGCGGCGCCCGCGGCTGAGCTGCACCAGTTCCGCGATGAGCGGCTCCTGGTCGATGTTGCGGCGCAGCGCCTCGCGGAGCGCGGCCAGCGCGTCGGCCGTGCGCTCGGCCCGCTTGTGGACCTGCGCGGCAACCGAAAAGTACCAGGCGTGGTCCGGCTCGATCGCGCCGGCCCGCTCGACCGCGGCGCGGGCCTCCTCGTGCCGCTTCACGTCGGCCAGCACCAGCGCCCGCTGGCGGAGCGCCCAGGCGTCGTCGGGGTGCTCGGCGAGGATGTCGCGCAGCGCGCGGTCGGCGTCAGCGTCCGGGTCGCCGGAGTAGAACTCCGCGCGCAGCTTCAAGAGCGGGTAGTGGTGCGGGAACCGCTGGCACGACTGCGCGAGGTGTGCGCGCGCCGCCGCGCGGCCGTCGGTGTCCGCCAGAATCGCCGTGAGCGTGCGGTGCGACTCGATCGACAGCGGTTCGAGCTTGACGACTTCGAGGTAGTGCGCCCCGGCGGTCGCGAGGTCCGGCCTGATCCGCGCGACCCGCGCCGACCCCTTGTGCCACGCGACCGCCGGCACGAGCGGCTTGGCCCGCGCGAGGTCCGCGTCGGCCTCGCCGAACCGCCCCGCCGCCGCGTGGCACTCCGCGCGGAACAGGAGGAGTTCGCCGAGGGCCTGACTCGCTTCCTTCTTCTTGTCATCCGCCTTCGACTCTTTGTCTTCCTTCTGTCTGTCCTCTGACTCGTGACTCCTGACTCCTGATTCCTGCAACTTCCGAATCGCCTGGTCGACCGCGGCGGCGGCCTGTTCGGGTTCCTCGCGGTCGAGCAGCGCGTGGTACAGCGCCCGGGTTGCCCCCGGCACCGGGATCGCGGCGCGCCCGGCGCGCTGCTGGAACAGGCGCAGCGCCTCGGGCACCTGTTCCGTGACGCGGGCGGCGCGGAAGTATGCGTCGGCGAACTGGTCCTCGCGCTCCTCCAGCGCGCAGGCGAACCGGTACAGCTCCGCGGCCTCGTCGAACCGCCGCCCCTCCCACCACTGCGTCGCGAGCAGGTAGTACCCGGCCGCGGCCGTCGGCCGGTTCTGCACCGACCGGCGCAACAGCCACGCCGCTTCCTCCTGCCGGTGCGGGAGCGGCAAGATCGACTGGGCCAGTGTCTGCGACACCATCGGTTCGGCGGTGATCGCCTTGCCCTCGGCCTCCAGGAGCACGAGCCGTTCGGGCATCCGGTTCAGGTCGCGGAGGATGTTCGCCTTCGACAGCACCCACGTCGATTCGTGCGGGTACTTCGCCAAGAGGGCATCGTAAAGCGCGAGCAGTCTGAGCGGGTGCGCATCATATCGGGCGAGCGCCAGCTCCGCGAACGTCGCCAGCGCGTGCCCGGTGAACCGGTCGCGCATCACCCGCAGAGCCGTATCGGCCGCGGTCCGATCGTGCGTCAGAAGTGGCTTCTGCACCGCGTAAAGCGCGTCGCGGGCGTCCGCGTCGGCGAACGGGATCCCGTCGAGCTTCGCGGCTTCCGCCGGCGGCACGAGTGCCAGACACCGCGGGCCGAACGGGCTGAACCGCTCGACCAGTGACCCGACGGGCGCGTCCACCGGGCGCCGGTCCGAGCCGTCGATGACCGACACCGACCCGCGAATCGCGTCCGCGCCGATACACAGCCGCGGTTGCGAGAACCCGGCTTCGACCAGCGTGAGGACGAACGGCACCTTGCGCGCGATGAGTTCGGCCGCGACCTCGCTCGTGAGGGTGAACTCGCGCGTGACCCACCCGGCCACTTCGGCGCGCTGGCGCTCGGCCGCGTCGGGCAGCCCGTCCGCCGGCGGGCCGCCGTCGCCCGCCCCGGGCAACGGGTGGTTCCAGTACCGCGCGAGCAGCTCGTACACGGTCGGCGTCGCGGGCGCCGGCGGAAACTCGATCTTCAGGAGCGGTCGTGGCTCGGAGCGGGGGGCCGCAGAAGACCCCTCCCCAACCCCTCCCCCAAGGGGAGAGGGGCTAAGACCCGACGGCAGTTCTGACTCCCCCTTCCTTTCCAGGGAAGGGGGTTGGGGGGTTAGGTTCTCCAATCGTTCAGCGAACTGGTCGTAGAACTTGTCCTTCACCTCGCGGGCGTGCCTGGCGGCGGTGGCGAACTCGCCGAGGAAGTACGCGGAGTCGGCCCGGCGCGCGGCCAGCCACTTCGTCACTTCCGGCTCGATCAGTGGGGACAGTTCCACGTAGCGGTCGAGCGTGCGCCGGGCGTCGGCGAAGTGGCCGAGGTCGGTTTGCAGCGCGGCCAACTGCGCCGAAACCAGCCCGCTCTCCAGGTTGCGGTCGGCTTCGGTGAGGAAGTCGAGCGCCTCGCGGTCTCGCCCCGCACGCAAGAGCAGGTGCGCGACCGACTGTACCCCGGGCCGGAACCACGGGTGCAGTTCGAGCGAGCGCCGGGCCGCGGTCATCGCGTCGTCGGGGCGCTCGGCGAACTCGTACACGCTGGCCCGCTCGATGCACGGCCACGGCCGGTCCGGGCTGATCGTTTCGGCGCGGTTCAAGAGCCGCTCGGCGCGGTCGAAGTCGCGCAGGCGGGCGACGACGAACCCCGACAGCGCGACCCAGTCGGCGTGCAGGTCCGGCGGGGCGACGGTCCAGTCCGGGTGATCGCGCATGAACCGCCACGTCGCGAGTGGGCCGAACCGCTCCATCCGGTAGCGGGCGTGGTAGTAGATCGCCTCGGGGTGCGCGGGGGTGGCGCGGAACGCGGCCAGGTGCATCCGGCGCCCGAGCTTCGGGGCGGCCAGTTGGATCGCCAGGCGCCCGCCGATCAGGCGCGCGGCGGTGCCGGCCCACTCGCGGAGCGGGCCGAGCGCGGTCGCGGCCTCGTGCGCCTGCCGGTAGTGGCCCAGGGTGTACAGCTCGCGAACGCGGGTCAGATCGGCGGGTGCGATGTCCATGCAACGGGGGTCCGGGGGTGTTCGTCAAAGAGCAAGCGGGGAAAAACAGAAGACCGGGCACGGGCACGGGCGCGGTCACGGGCACGATAACCCCGCGACCGCTTCGGCGCCCGGGCGGGAACGGCCCGGGGCTTTGTGCCCGTGTCCGCGCCCGTGCCCGTGCCCGATTGCCTTCTTCCCCGCTTTCCCGGTCCCCGTCTTCGTTTCACCCCTTTTCGTTAGCAGATGAAGCGTCGGCGAGCGGGGCGAGTTGGCCGAGCAGGTTGCCCAACTGCCCCAGCCGCATCCCGTAGCGGTCGAGGAACTCGGACAGTACGAACTCGTCGCTCAGCATGTCCGGTTCGGCCAGCAGCTTGTCGGTCACTTCGCGGATCATCGACAAATACGCCCGCTCCATGTACGGAAGCACCTGCTTGCACGCCGCGCCGATGCCGGCGAACTCCGACTCCCACCGGCCCAGGAACGCTCGCCACCGCGCGGTCCCGTCCTGGTTCGCCTGCTGGGTCTGTTGCGCCTGCTGCTGGGCCTTGAGTACCGACACCTGTTCCTGCTGAAGCCCGACCAGTTGGCGGAGCAGGTCGGCCACCTCCGCCGGCGGCTGTTCCGTGGGTACGTGGACCGTCAGCGCGGGCGGCAGCACAAAGACCGGGGCGTTCATACGAGCAACTCGGTTCGGGGCGCGGGGTTGACGTGATTATACGGAGTCGGTGGGCCGAATGGGGTGCCGAGAAATGGGCAGAAAAGCGAGCGAGCCGCCCGGTGGGGGACCGGGCGGCTCGCAACGGGGGGTGGAGGCAAGACCGAAAACAGGGGCTCGGCGTTCGTTGGGGGGTGCCGCTCGGCCCCGTCGCGGGTTCTGGGGGAGACCCGTGTTGACGGATGAACGGAAAGCACCGCCCGTGCCAAATGGCGCCCCGCGCGCCGGGATGTGCTGCAAGTGCCGGATTTCCCAGCGAATCGCGCTTCTCGAAATGTGGAACGCGGTTGCGCAGAGGGCGCCGCGACCCTGCAACTGTTGCAACCGACCAGCGAGAAGTGCAAGTTTTACCGGTAAGGATTACGTGCTGATGCTTGTCTTCAGCCGCGGAGCGGCGACCGATGTTAGCCGGGGTGAAGCGAGGCTTTGCGAGCGAAACCCCGGGAAACGGAGACATAAAAAGGAACAAGCCCCGTGAGGGGCGACAGAACCCATCGCGGAGGTTTCTGTCGCCCCTCCGGGGCTCGAATCTGTTCTCGACACCTACCCGGGGTTGCGCTCGCAGACTCGCTCCACCCCGGGCTAACATCTCTCGCCCCTCCGGGGCTGAAGATCAAACGCACGGCTCACGGCGCCGGGGCGAACCGCCAGTCCGGCACGTAGTTCGGCATCCGTCCCGTCAGGAACGCGTCGGCGCCGATCGCGTCGCGGAGTTTCTTCAGCGCGTGCCGGCGGACCGTCACGTAGTAGAAATCGCACTGCGCGTCGCGGATCGCGTCCCACTGACGGTAGAACCGGTCGGTCTCCTGGATGACCGTGTGGAACAGGTCGGCCCGGTCGGTTTCCCACGCCTGCCGGTCCTCCAGGTACTTGCGGTACGCGCGGTTGAACCGGATCAGCTCGTTCACCGTGCGGCGGTCGGGCAGGCGGTGACAGTCGGCCAGGCGCGGGGCGTCGGTCAGTTCGGCGTAGCGGGTGCGGAGCAGGTTCAGGTCCGCTTCGAAGTCCTCGGGCGTGGCCATCACGTAGCGGGTCTCGCGCGGGTCCATGATCTCCCAATCGACCGCGAGCTTGTGAACGGCGTCGCGGACCGCGACCCACTGGTCCTCGGGCGGGGTCTGTTCGGGCGTGCCGACGGGCGCGGTCAGGAGCGTCGCGGCCAGGATCAGGTCAGAAGCGGACATAGGTCACCGATTCAAAAAACGCGCGCACGCTGGGCGCGACCGCGCGAGCGGTAAGTGGTAACGGACCCTTGGAACGACACAGGTGTGTCGGGTCGGGGAGGTGCGGGCGGCCGACGTGGGAAAGGTCCGCTCGTTGGTTCAACGGCGCGGCGGTCGGCCCGGCCTCGGCGATCCGGCGGCGCACCGCGGGGACGCGTGTCCCCACCGGGGAGGTGCGGGACGGCGGCGTCACGGGCTTGGTGGTGCGATGCCCCGCCGTATAGGCGGGACACTTAAATAATACAACACAATTTTCGCGCCATCCCTTGCCGCAACAAAAAATCTTCCTACGGGATGGAACGGCACAACCGATCCGTCGTGCGCAACTGCTGCGGCCTCGCGGCACCTATAACAATCGGTCGCGTCCGGCGCCGATTTGCCGACATCGTAGTTCCACGTTCCAGAGCTCCGTGTTCCGAGTTGAAAACTGGAACTGGGCTTTGGTGCCTACGACTTGGAACGGCCGGAACGTGGAACCTGGAACTCCGAAGGGCGCAATGGCACAGTCACTCGCGGGAAAGGTCGCGCTGGTCACCGGCGCGTCGAGCGGGATTGGGTGGGAACTCGGGCGCCAGCTCGCGCGCGCCGGGTGCAAGGTCGCACTCGTCGCGCGGCGCGAAGCCCCCTTGTGCGAACTCGCGGCCCAGATCGCCGCGACCGAAGGTGTTGCAATTCCCGTTCCCGCCGATGTCGGGACTCGCGAACAAGTTGAAGCGGCCTTCGCGACAACCCGCGCGCAGTTCGGGCCGGTCGATCTGGTCATCGCCAACGCCGGCGTCGGGCGCCCGACGCTCCTCGACCCGGTGAACATGTCCGATGTCGAGGACACGTTCCGCATCAACCTGATGGGCGTCGTCTACACGCTCTCCGCGGCGCTCCCCGAAATGCTGGCTCGTAAAAGCGGCCACCTCGCGGCAGTGTCGAGCCTCGCGGCCTATCGCGGGCTGCCGTCGGAGTCCGCGTACTGCGCGAGCAAGGCCGCGGTGAACACCTACATGGACGGACTGCGGATCCACCTGCGCGGCACCGGCGTGCGCGCGACGACACTGTGCCCCGGGTTCGTGACGACCCCGATGACCGCGTCCAACACGTTTCCCATGCCGCAACTGATGACAGCCGATTACGCCGCGGCGCGCATGATCCGCGCGATCGTGGCGGGGAAGAAGGTGTACAACTTCCCCGGGCGGCTCCACCTGATGGTGAAGCTGAGCCGGTGGCTGCCCGACCGCATGATGAACTGGGTGATGGGCGACTACGACAAGGAGGCGAAGCAAGCGGTCGCTAACCGACAGAAACAGGAACCGCCGCTGCCGTGAAGTGCCTTCAACAAGCACTAAAATAGAGTATGCGTGAATAGTGAACGCTTGTCAATTAAAATTCGGAAAAGATTTCGGCCGCGGCCCGCCGGCGAACGGTGTCACTTCTGCGCCGGCTCGATAGTGCCGCCGTCCCAGGTGATCTTGCACTTCGGCAGCGCCTTGGCCAGTTTCGCCACGCCGGCCGCGGTCACCTTCGTGCCTTCCAGGTACAGCACATTCAGTTTGGCGAGCCCGGTGAGCCGCTCCAGCCCGGCGTCGGTGACCGCGGTGCCGGTCAGGTTCAGGTGGACCAGTTCGGTCATCCCCGCGAGGTGTTCGAGTGCCGCGTCGGTCAGCTTCGTGACGCTCAGGTTCATGTGCGTCATCTTGGTCGCGCCCTTCAGGTGCGCGAGACCCTCGTCGGTGAGCGGCGTGCTGAAGAACTGCACCATGACGAGGTCGCGGCAGTTGGCGAGGTGAACGAGGCCGCTGCCGGTGATCGCGGCACCGCCCCATTCCAGGCTGGTGATCGTGGTGCAGCCGGCGAGGTGCGCGAGGCCCGCGTCCGTTACCTTCGCGTTGCCGAGGTGGAAGAAGTTCAGGTCGGTCAGCCCCTTGAACCGCGCGAGGTCCGCATCGGTGACCTTGTCGCCGGGTGCGTTAAGAGTCATACTCTTGAGCCGGAAGAACCCGGCGGGCAGGAGTTTCGCGTCCGTCACATTGCGCTCGTCCGGGGCCTTCACGACGGTGACGGTGCCGCCCACGGACAGCGCCCACTCGGCCGCTTTGCGGTCGACGGCGCCGCTGAGGTCGGGCAGCCGCAGCACGTACACGGTGCCGTTGGCGTTGTGCGTGAACAGGTGGCGGCCGTCCGGGGCAACGCGCAGCCAGTGGACCGGCCCGGGCAGCGTCGTTTGCCACACGTCCGTGCCGGTAGCCAGGTCGATCGCGCGGATCGTGCCCGCGGTGGTGAAGAACGCGACCCGCGAGTCGGGCGTGACCGAGACCCACGACGCGGTGTTGAAATTCGGCTGCACCGGGGCGTCTGTGACCGTGCGGCCGGTCAGGTCGTACACCCGCGCGCGGCCCGACCCCACCGCAATCAGTCGCTTGCCGTCGGGCGTGAAGGACGCGGCGGTGGTCGGTTCGGGGGACGAGAACACCACGCGGGCTTTCTCCCCGGTCACGTTCCACAGCGTCAACACGGTTCCGTTGACCGTGGCGACGAGCGCGCGGTCGTCGCGCACCGCGACGTGGTTCAGGTTGGTGGCGTCGAGGTCCGGCAGCGGCTTCGCCTTGTCGAACGGTTCTTCGATGTGCCACAGCTTCGGCGGCGCGCCCGGCACCAGCGCGAACCCGTTCTCGGAACAGTGCCAGCGGTACAATTCGAGGCCGAGCGTTTCGGCCGCGGGTTCGTAGCCGTTGGGCGTCCATTTCGCCAGTCGCGTCGGATTACCGGGCCGGTGCAGTAGGGCGTGCGCGCCGCTCGGCGAGACTGTGAGGAACGTTCCGGGTTCGCCGACGAACGCGCTGTCGTTCGGCCACGGCTGCGGCGCGGCCCCGGCCAGGTTCCAGAACCGCCCGACGTTCAGGTTGGTGTCAATACCCTTCGGGTACGCCGCCGTGCCCACCAGCCACCTGTCCTGCACGACTGCGGGCGCGGACCATCGCACGTCTTCGAGTCCGGCGTGCAGGGCGTTGGGCAGCGGGTGCCGTTCCTTCGGCGCGTCGCCGCTCAGGTCGTAGAACTGCACCGCCGT
Source organism: uncultured Frigoriglobus sp. (assembly GCA_964495365.1). GTDB lineage: Bacteria > Planctomycetota > Planctomycetia > Gemmatales > Gemmataceae > Gemmata. Next base: position 9,000 of record CAZBXY010000235.1, read on the forward strand.
GCCGACGTTGGCGATCACCGTGCGGCCGTCCGGCGACACCGCGCACCCGCCGGCCGACCCGTGCGTGGGCAGAGCGGGCAGCGCCCGCGGCGGGTTCACCGACACGTCGGTGCGGTGGATCGTGTTGTATCGGCGGAACAGGGTCTTGCCGTCGGCGGAGAACTGAATGCACCCCTCGGGCGGGCCGTCGAACTTGAACTTCGCCTTCTCCTTCGGCGGATCGGCCGTAAGGTCGTACAGGCTGCAATCGGCCACCCAGCCGCCGTTGTGCAGGATCGCGAGCGTGGTGCCGTCCGGGCTGACGCACGCGGCCGGCCCCGGCGAGCCACCCCCGAAGTGCCGCGGCGAGAATCCCGGCGGCAGCGTGAGTACCACCTTGCGCGAATCGTCGTCGCGGCCCAGCGCGACCGCTTCCAGTTCGAACGGCTTGTCCTTCGCCACGTCACGCGCGAGGTACACCCACTTACGGTCGGCCGACGTGCCCAGCACGGCCCCGCCGCGCTCGACCGTCTTGCGCCGCTTGAACCGCTCGCCGTCGATGTCCCACAGCTCGAACCCGGACCAGTCGCGAGAACCCAAATAGAGCGTTTTGCCGTCGGCCAGCACGACGGGCCAGTGGTACTTGCTCTGCTCGTTCAGCCGCTTGAAGCTCCACGCGCCGGCCTCGAACCGGCCGATCACCACGCCGTCCTCGACGGAAAACAGGATCGAGCGGCTGTCCGGGGTGAACTGCGCGCCGCCCCACATCTGCGCGAGCGGCCCTTCGCCGCGCACCCGCGACACCTCGCGCCCGGTCGCCACGTCGTACAGCACCGCGAAGTGGTCCCGGTGCGAGGCGTTCACGCCGATCGTCAGCGCCCACTTGCCGTCCGGGCTGAACGCGAAGTTGTCGTGAAGCAATTGGCCCCAGTGTCGACGGGCGTGCGACCCCATCACCGCGACCAGTTCCTTGGGCTGCCAGTCGAACCGCTCCTCCTTCGGAATGGCGGTCCGGTCCAGCTTGTCGAACGGCGACGCCCCGGCCACGACCGGCTTGAACTCGACCGCCGGCACCGGCGGCAGGTCGGCGCCCTTCGAGGCCGACGGTCGGGGCGTCCCCGAACCCTTCGTGCCCTTGCCGGGGTCCGCCGGCGTGTTGCCGTCGGGTTGCTTGTTCTCGGCGGACGGGTCGCCCTTCTTGCCCATCTGCGAAACGACGACCGCGATCGCGATGCCCGCCAACAGCACCGCGCCGAGCGCGGCGAACAGCGCGCCCTTCCCGCTGGACGGCTTCCGCTCCGATCGGCGTTCGGACTTGTGCCCCGGTTCGTCGGTCGGTTCCGATTGGGTCGGTTCGTCGTCGCCCAGGTTGGCGAACACGTCCTCCGGGGTTACCGTGATCTGCATCGGCACGACGATCGGCGGCTGATACGGTACCGGATTCACCACCACCGGCTGCGACACCGACACCTCCGCTGCGCCCGCCCCCGGTACGATGGCCGGGGCCGAGGGCGACAGGATCTGCTCGGCGATCGCGCGGAGCCGCTTGGCCACTTCCGCCGCGGTCTGCGGGCGCGATTCGGGCTTCTTCGCGAGCAGTTGGTGAACGAGCCGGGCGAGTGGTTCGGGCACGTTGGGGTTGAGCTGGCGCACCGGGATCGGATCGTCGGTCCCCAGGGCCATCAGAACCGCCATCACGGTCGGCCCGTCGAACGGGTTCTGACCGGTGCAGAGCCGGTACAGCACCGTGCCCAGGCTGAACAGGTCCGTCCGCGCGTCCACCTTCTCCCCGCGGGCCTGTTCGGGACTCATGTACGCTGGCGAACCGACCACCGCCCCGCTTTTCGTCAGTTCCGCGTCCGTTCCGACGGGCTTGGCCAGGCCGAAGTCGAGAACTTTCACGCGCCCGTTGGGCGCTTCGAGCCACAGGTTACCGGGCTTGATGTCGCGGTGAACCAGACCGAGTTGGTGCGCGGCGGCGAGACCGACGGCCGTTTCGCGGGCGATGCGGATGACGTGCGCCAGTGGCGGGACACCCTTCTGCCGGAGGAACTCGTCGAGCGGGTAGCCCTGGAGGAACTGCATCGCGATGTACGGGATGCCGTCCCGCTCGTCGGCCTCGAACACCGTCACCACGTTGTCGTGGCTGATCTTCGCCGCGGCGCGGGCCTCGCGCAGGAACCGCTCTTTCGCGTCGCGGTCGGCGGCGAACTCCGGGAGCATGATCTTCAGCGCCAGCTTCCGATCGAGGCGCGTATCGACCGCCAGATAAACGGCGCCCATCCCGCCCTTGCCGAGTTGCTTCACCACGCGATACCGGCCGAGCGTGCCGACCTCGCCGGGCGCCGCGGGCGGCCCGAACGTCGGCTTCCCCGTTCCGCGCGGGGCTGTTTCGTCCGCACTGCTCGCCGCGGACGACTGTTGCTGATCGGCGGGGGTCTCGACGGTGCGGCTCGGTTCGATCGGGTCGGGCATGAGCGGTTCTCACAGGCGGGTACGGCTCATGATACTTCGCCGCGAGCGATCCGCAAACACGAACGCCGGCCCACAGGGGCCGGCGTTCGTGTTATTGCGACAGCAGAACTCGGGTTACCACCGGCGGCCGTAGCCCCCGTAGTACGGCTGGTTGTAGAAGCCCCCGCCGTAGTAGGGAGACCCGGAGCCGATGTTGATGCTGAACCCCGGGCGCGAGATCCCGATGTTGTACCCCGAGTTGAAGCCGTAGCTCGGGTAGGAATAGCTCGGGTACACCGGGTACAGCGGCCCGGAGCGGTAGAACCCGTCGTGGTAGTGGTAGTGCCCGCGGTGGTAGTCCAGGTGCGGAACCGGCGGGTGGTAACTGCGGTTATAACCGCCGTAGCCCCCGTGGTTGTGGCCGCCGTGATAGTGACCCGGCTGGGCGGACGCAGAGCCGGCGGAGAGCGTCAGCGCGCCGGCCGCGGCGAGGGAGAGGATCGCGAACTTCATGGGTGTAGCTCCAAAGGGGGGGACGAACCACCTGTGGAACGCGCCCGACCGCCGGACTTGCGCCCGGCGATCGGAAGATTCGCTACCCGCGCCGTCACCGCCGCGACCCGAAGATGCCGCCGTTGTAGGTGCCGATATAGCCGCCGCGCGGGCCGTAGGTCGGGGTCGGTGGGTTCACCGGGCCGGCACTGCGGTAATACGGGTGCGGGTAGGCGACCCCATAAGTGGAGAACGCCCCGCGCGGGTCGGAGTGCGGCAGGAACTCGCCGTACCGCGCCTCGTCGTAGATCGTGAGGGTGCGAACCGGTATCGCGTGAGAAGCGGAGTAGCGCGGGGGGCGCGCATCGGCCGAAGCCGCCAGCGCCGCGGTGACGAATAGGGCCAGAAGTGCGGATTTCATGGTGGTTTTCTCGTAGCGCACGCGGGCCGCGTGCGTACAAGTATACCCGACGCACGCGGGCCGCGTGCGCTACGAGGAGACGTAAATGGAAGCGGCCACCGGACTTGCGCCCGGCGGCCGGTCGATTCGTTACACCCGTCTCGGGCGCTCGCTCACGCCACCCCGAAAGCGTGCTGGAGCTTCTTGATGGCCTTGTACTTCTCGTCGCTGACGCGCTCCACGGTGGTGCCCAGTTCGGCGGCGATTTCGGGCACCGCCCAGCCGTCGGCGGTCAGCTCCAGAATGCGCTTCTGGCGCGGGCTGAGGTGCTGGGCGGCGGCCCGGGCCACGGCCTCGCGGTCGTCGCGGGAGGCGTTGTTCACGGCGCGCCCGGGCAGGTCGGGCGCGAGCGCCACGAACTTGCGGGCCCGTTGGGTGCGCTTCTTGACCGCGTC
>CAZBXY010000236.1:0-12759 GCA_964495365.1 uncultured Frigoriglobus sp.
CCGGTTCGCGCTGTGGGTCAGCGGGTCGGGGAAGTCGTGCAGCCGCAAGAGGTCGGTCAGATCCCGCCGGCGAACGAGTCCGTAGAGCGTGCGCCGGCGGTTGTTCGCGTCCGTCAGCTCCTGGGGCGGGCCCCCGAGTTCCGGGCGGAGCGCGCCGTTGACGGCGAGCATCGAATCGCGCCACGCTTCCACTTCGAGCCGGCGCCGGTTCATCCGCCAGAGCCAGCGGTTGTCCGGATCGACCGCCTGCTTTGCCGCGTCGGGCTGACCGGCTTGCTGGTAAGAAGCGGAAAGCATGATCTCGCGGTGCAGCCACTTCAGCGACCACGCCCCATCGCCCCTCCCCCCGGCGGCGACGAACCGCGCGGCGAGGTCGTCGAGCAACTCCGGGTGCGAGGGGCGCTCGCCCTGCCGCCCGAAGTCGCTGGGCGTGTCCACCAGCCCGCGGCCGAAGTGGTGCTTCCAGACGCGGTTGACGATCACGCGGGCCGCCAGCGGGGCGCCGTCGGTCACGATGGCCTTCGCCAGTTCGAGCCGCCCGCTCCCCTGTGTGAACGGCTTCGACTCCTTGCCCGATAGCACCGCGAGGAACCGCCGCGGCACGACCGGGCCGGGCCGGTTCGGGTTGCCGCGGGTGTGCATGGCGATGTCGCGGCCAACGCCGTCCTCGTATTCGAGCCGCGTCGCGTTTGGACCGCGGGACACCACCGACACGTGCCCGTCCACGACTCCGCGCACCGGCACGTCCTTGTAGCCGGGCGTCTCTTCGAGCCGCTTGACGCGGGCCGCGAGTCCCTCCAATTGCGATTTCAAGTCGGCCGGGGCGGGCTTCTTCGCCTTCAGCGCCTTGATCTCTTCCTCCCGCGCCTGAATCTCGGCCTCCGCTTTCCGCACGGCCTGCGCCTCCGCGTCGGGCAGAAGCGGCAGGTCGATCATCCGCGTCGCGGCAATCACCCCCGCCAGCGCGTAGTAATCCTTCTGCGTGATCGGGTCGAACTTGTGATCGTGACACCGCGCGCACGCGACCGTGAGGCCCAGGAACGTGCCGGACACCGCGTCCAGTTTCTCCTCCCACTCGTCGGCGACGATCGACCGGATCACGTCCACGTCGAGTTGCAGCTCCTTCCAGTAGTCCGGGCTGCCGCCCAAAAACCCCAGCGCCGCGCGCTCCTTCGGGTCGAGACCGGGCACGAGGTCCGCCGCCAGTTGGCGCACAACGAACTGGTCATAGGAAAGGTCGCTGTTGAGCGCCTTCACCACCCAGTCGCGGTACGGCCACCCCTGCCCGCGCGGCTTCAGCCAGGATTCCGGCACGTCGGCGTAGCGGGCGAGGTCGAGCCAGTGCCGCGCCCAGCGCTCGCCGTAGTGCGGCGAGTCGAGCAGCCGATCGACGAGCCGGGCGTAGGCGTCCGGGCGCGCGTCGCGGACGAACGCCTCCACCTCTTCGGGCGTGGGCGGCAACCCGGTCAGGTCGAAGGACGCGCGGCGGATCAGCACGCGGCGGTCGGCCGGGGCGGACGGGGCGAGCTTGCGCTGCTCCATCGCGGCCAGCAGGAACGAGTCGATCGGGCCCTGCGGCCACTTGGCGTTCTGCACGGCAGGCGGGTTGTGCTTGCGGAGGGGCCGGAACGACCAGAACTGTCGGGCCTCGGGCGCGTCCGGGTCGAGCGCCGGTGCGGCCACGACCGTCACGCCGGCGGGGTACACGGCCCCGTCCTTCACCCACTGCTCCAGTGTGGCGATCTGCTGCGGGCGCAACTTCCCCTTCGGCGGCATTTGCAACTCGGCCTTCGTCGCGTGGACCGCGGAGACGAGCAGACTTTGTTCGGGCTTCCCGGGCACGACCGCCGGCCCGGAGTCGCCGCCCGTCAGGATCGCCTCGCGGCTATCGAGGGCGAGACCGCCGCGCCGCTTGTTCGCCTTCGCGGAGTGGCACCCGTGGCAGTTCTCGACCAGGAGCGGGCGCACCTGCTTTTCAAAGAACGCGACGGCCGCGGGGTCCGGCTCCGCGGCCGGCCCCCGGCCCGCGCCCAGCGTCAGCAGCACCGCCAGCGTGATCGACCCGCGCATGTGCGCCACCCCGTTGCTCCGATGAAAGGCACGACGGTCGGCCGTCGTGAGTTTGTGGGCGGGTCCGTCCCGGCAGTCCCCCGATTGTAACGGACGCTGGCGTACCTCGTAAACCGATCACCCGACAATCAGGTTGCGCCGGCCGGGTCACCCGACACGAGCCGCCGCAGGGACATCGCCCACGACGAGCCGAGGTAGAACGCCGGATACAGGAACGACGCGAGTATCATCGCGCGCAACACCCCTTCGTTCCAATCGAAGACCAGGATCGCCGCGAGCAACACCGCCCAGGGGACGCTGAGCAGCAGAAGGAGTCGGTTCAACCGTCCGGGCTGGGTCGGGTAGGCGTACCGGCTCGGAACGAACGTCAGCACCGCCAGACCCAGAATCAGACCCACAGCCCATTCGCCCGTGATCGGCAGCTCGAACAGGTAGAAGGCGACGATGTTCCAGTACGACGGGAAGCCGAGGAATGCGCCGTCGTCGGTCTTGATGTCGGTCTGGCAGAACCCGTAGGCGCTGGCCACGAGCGCCGCGAGTAGAACCCAGCGGCAGCCCCCCGGGAGCAGCCCGGCGCGGTCGATCAGCATCAGCGGCAAGCAGGTGTAGAGGAGGAAATCGACGAGGTCGTCGAGCCGGCGCCCGTCGAACTCGGGCACGGCCTCCTTGATCCGAACCGCCCGGGCGAGGGTGCCGTCCGTGGCGTCGATGACCACGGCCAGGAGCATGAGCAAGAAGCACGTCCGGTAGGTCTCGGTCGTTCGCTCGGGTTCCAGCAAGAGGGCCGCGATCCACGCCGCGAGCACCAGCCCGGTGCCGGTGTAGGCATGAACGGCCCAGCCGAGGTATTTCCGAACCCGTGAGACGGGGGGCGATGGCACCCGGTTCATGCGGCGTCTCTCCGACGCATCGCCCGATAGACGACAGCCCCCGCGACGAGCAGCACGGCGCTATAAAGCACCGCGCCGTACTTCTCGTACCACTCCGACCCGTAGTGCTGTTCGCGCGGCCAGCCGATGTTCACGATCAGCACCAGCCCCCACACCACGGCGACCGCGTTGACCAGCAGGCCCCAGCGGCCCAGATACGACTCGTGCGCCGACATTCCGTCGCGCAGGCGGCTCACCAGCAGTGAGCCGGTCGTGAGCAGGTACGCCAGATTCGACCAGACGATGCTGACGCACACGATGGCCGTCATCAACTGCTGGAAGTTCATGTTGAACAGGAGCAAGGCGCCGCTGAGGACGCCGACGACGACGGCCGCGGTGTGGGGCGTGCGGTGTTCCGGGTGGACCCGGCTCAACAGGGACGCGAACGGGATGGCCTTGTCACGGGCCATCGCGAACAGGATGCGGGCGGTGGTCGCGTGGACGGCCAGCGTGCAGATGAACACCGCGAGGGCCGCCGCGCCGACGAACACCGTTCCCAGGGTTTCGCCCAGCACCTGCTTCAGGAGGTGCGGCATCCCCCCCGCTCCGTCGGACAGGAGCGGGTCGGCGAGGTCGGGGGCGCTCATCAGCGCGCCGACCAGGAGGAGCGCGCCGAGTACGGCGGCGGCCCCCAGTGCCTGGAGGATAGCCCGCGGCGCCCGGCGCCGCGGGTCGATGGTTTCCTCGGAGAGCGTTCCCGCCGTGTCGAACCCGTACATCACGTAGGCCGCCATCACCGCCGCGGCGAGGAACGGTCCGAAGGCGCCGAACCCGTCCGCCGGTCCGCTCGCGCGCACTTCGAACACAACGCCCGGCCCGCGGACGGCGTGCCCGCTCAGCAGTGCAATGAGCAGCACGGCGGCGAGCAGTTCCACCACCACGCCCACGGTCATTACCAGCGCGAGCCAGCGCGTGCCGAGGACGTTGACGAACGTGCTGAGCGCGATCAGGGCGACGCCGAGGAGGACGGCGTTGCTCGCGGGCGTGTCGAGTACCTGGAACCCGGGCCAGAGGGCCGGCAGCGTGATTTGCCAGGCCAGGGCGACCGCCGCCAGGGTCACGACGAGCGAGGCCAGGTACACCCACCCGATGAGCCACCCCACGACCGGGGAGCCGACCCGGCTGGCCCAGGCGTAGATCCCGCCGCAGAACGGGTAGCGGCACGCGAGGTCGGCGAAGCACAGGGCCAGGCAGAACTGCCCCGCGAACACCACCGGCCACGTCCAGAAGAAGGCGGGGCCGGCCTCGCGGTAGCCGAGGTGGAAGTTCTGGACGATGCCGGTGAGGATCGAGAGGTAGGAGAACCCGGCGGCGAAGGCGGCAAAGCTGCCGAGCCCGCGCTGGAATTGCGGGAGATAGCCGGCGCGGGCCAGATCGCGGTCGTCTTCGGCCGCGGCGAGTTTGAGCATGGGGGCCAGCGGGTCGGGGAACGCGGGGCGGGACAGTTCCCCTTGTTTAGGGATTTCGCCCCGTGCGCGGTACGGGGCTTGAACCAGTTACCCACAAAATCTTGGGAAAGCCGATCACCACCGGTAGCTGAGCTGCACGAACGCGAACCCGGCGTTCCGCGCGGCGGTGCCACTCGCCGTGTTCCGCAGGAAATCCCCGCCGAACAGGTGCGAGTACCCGGTCAGCAGGTCGGTGTGCTTCGACAGGTGGAAGTTCATCACCACGTCGATCTCGTGGCCGACGAACGACCCCGCGGTGCCGGCCGCCCGCCGGCGGATCGCGTTGCCCGCGGCGTTGTACAGCGCGTCGGTGCGGTCCGCGAGCCAGAAGTTGTGGAACTGCAGCCAGGTCGTGATCCACTTGTTCGGGTACAGGTACAGGTGAAAGTTCAGGTCGTGGATGTTCTGCCGGCCGACCTGATCGATCCAGCCCAGGTAATAGTGCCCGAACGGGAACAACTGGTTGAACGTCGCCGCGCCGTTGCGCCCGCCGCTGGCGTAATCGTAGTACGCCCACACGGTCGGGTTCAGCCGCGCGTCCTTCCAGTTGTAGCCCAAGCCTTGTGAAGTCATCGCGGCGAACACGTCGCGCCCGTTCTGGCTGCCGAACTGGAACGCCGTTTCCGAATCGAACAGCACGTTCGGATTGCTCTCGACCGTGCCGACGTACCGCCCGCCGATCGTGTGCCGCGTGAAGTTCCCGCGCGGGACGCCGAGTTGCGTCACGCGATTGGTGTTGTCGAGCATCAGGTAATAGGCGTCGATCGACTGCCCCTTCTTCGGCCGGTACGTGCCCCACGCCCCGACGAAGTTCTGGTTGTTGTCCACCGAATCAAAACGATTGGCGTTGACCTGCACCGGTTGCACCCAGAACAGGTCGAAGTCCCATTTCTCCGTCTGGCGGAATGCGCGGACGCCCTGGAACGTGCGTCGGGTGTTCGCCCAGTCGAGCGGCGAAATCAGCCGTTGCGAGCCGAACAGGAGTTCCTGGCGCCCGATGCGCACATACGCCGGCGACCCGTCCAGGTCCGCGATCTTCACATCCACAAAGGCGTTGAGCAGGTCGGACTTGTTCTGATCGATCGGCAGCGGCGCCAGATCCTGGTTCACCGACCACGCGCCGATGTACTCTGCATAGACGCGGAAGTCGTCGCGATACCACAAATCGCCGTACACGCGGGTGCGGTAGAGCGTGGAGTTGTTGTCCCGCTGGCCGAGCCGGTCGTTGTACCGGTTCTCGAACCGCGACCGCAGGTCGCCGCCGGTGGTGAACTGCCAGTTATCTCCGATGCGGATGCGCTTCAGCGGGTCGAAGAAATCACGCTCGGTGTTCTTCGGGTCGTCGAGGTACGAGAAGTTATCGACATCGAAGAACGACGGCTGAATCAGCCCGACCCGCGGGTAGGGGTACTTGGGCGGACCCTTGAGGCACTCGCCGCGGAGCTGGTCGAGCGCGGAGTAATAGCCCGGCCCGGCGGGCGGAACCGGGAAGTTGCCGATCCGCGGGAACGGCCGCACCCGCGGCACCTTCTTCCAGTCGAACACCGACCCGCACGGGCACTCTTCCGCCGGCGCCGGGTCTGTCGCCGGCGTTCGTTCCTCGATCATCTGCGGCAGCGCCATCGGCGCCGCGGGAAGCGGATTCTGGGCCGAACCGACACCGCCCCACAGCCCCACCGCGACCGCGGCGGCCACGAACTTGAGCCGAAACATCCGTGTTACTCCGAACACAACGAACGCGCTGCCACCGGCTTCCTGCCGATGGCGAGAGTGGTATCGGGACGATCGTTCGATTCCGGTGAGTGCGTCCGTTCGCGCGGGTACACCACGCCGCGGCACGGGCGTTTCGGAAGGCGCAACCGGCACGTCCGGCACTCCGATGCCAGCCCGTGTCGTACCGCCGGCGTCAGCCGGGTTCTTCTGTCGTAGCCCGACTCTCCGGGTCGAGTTCTTCTCCGCCTCCCGAAGAGCAGAACAGAACCCGACTCTGTTTTCGTAGCCCGACTCTCCGAGTCGGGTCCGGGCGACGAGAAGAGAAGAACCCGACTCGGAGAGTCGGGCTACGAGGCTTCACCCGGCCGGCTCACGCCGGCGGTTCGACAAGAAATCGGCCCTACGGCGTCCGAAACACCCACACCGGAAACGCGTAGTAGTCGTACCGCGGGCGGGCCACGACGGTTTGCTGAAGGCAGTTCCGCTGAACCCAGTCCTGCCACGCCGGCTCGAACCCGCTGCGCCCGCCGGAACACACCACCCACAGCCGCCCGCCGGGCGGCACTGCTTCAAGAGCGCGCTGCGGTGCCGTCGCGCGCGGCACCGGGAGGATTTGCGACCCCAGCTCCGGGCGGTAGTGGGCGAGCTTGTCCGGTTCGTTCGAGAGGATGCGGTCGTTCGGGCCGATGTGTTCGACCAGATACGCCGCCGCGGTGCGGAAGTCGTGCCGGTTGCCGTCCTGGTAATAGCTCGCGAGCGCCGGGAGGTTCAGGAGCGGCAACCCGAGCCACACGAGCCACCCGGCGGCCGGCCCGGCGTTCGCACGAACCGCAGAGGCGATCTCGGCAACCGCCACAGCGGCGAGTACGAACACCGGAAGCACGAACGGGAAGATGTACGCCGAGTGGTACTGAAGCACCAGCGGCAACACAAGAGCCGCGCCCACCCACACCGCCGCGGCGCCGGCCCAGAACGCGGCCTGCGCGCGATCGCGCTTCCACAGCACCGCGGCGCCGACCGCGGCCAGCACGCACACCGGCCAGCTCGCCTGGGCCACCGCGCCGAACAGCGCGTGCGCCGGCGTGTGGCCGATCCACGCGGTCAGCCCGGCCTTCGATCCGATCGCCGGCAGGATCACGAACTTCAGCCACGCCGCCGCGACCGCCGCCCCTGCGACTGCGATCACCGCGGGCCACTTCTTCCGGCCGATCGCGGCGCCGAGGAGCAGGATCCCGAACACCAGCCCGGTGAGCGTGTGGGCCAGCACCGCCAGCCCGGCAAACGCAATCGCCAGGGCCGTCCACCGCGACGACCCGTTCCGAACCGACCGCGCTGCGGCCAGCACAGCGCACGCCACCAGGAGCGCCGCGAGCGTGTAGAACCGGTGGTACTGGCTGTAGAAGATGTGTTCGACCGACACCGCGAGCCACGCGCCAGCGGCGAGCGCGACCGCCCGCGGGAGCACGCCGGACAGCCCGACCGTCACGACCGCGATGTGTGCGAGGCCGATGAGCGCGACGAGGACGCGGCACCCGAACTCGTCGCGCCCGAACAGGCGGTGCCCCGCGTCGAGAGTGACCATCGACACCGGCAGGTAGCTCGGCAGCGCCTGGTCCGGGTGCGTGATCGGGCGCGGCGGGTTGTGGAACCGCCCCGCGTCGTCGAACGAGCCGATCTCGTCGGACGCGAACGGCCACCGGCCGAGGCCCGCGAACCGCAGCGCGGCGGCGAGTACCAGCACCGCGCCGACGGCGAGCCAGAACCGGCGCCCGGCGCGTGCGTCGGTCGGGGGTCGCATCGGAGCCTTTCTTTGTGGTGCGGGCGGGATCGCCTGCACCGCAGGACTTTACGCAAAGCGTCCTCGAACGTATACGTGCTGCAGGTGATCCCGCCCGCACCACAAACCAGGCCCGACCGGACACCCACACCGGGTTCGTGTAAGACACGCGTATCATTCCCCGGACGTGAACAGGCTGACCAGAGAGGCGATCGCAAGGGCCGAGTAGACGACCCCACAGAGCGCCAGGGCCGCGCGGCGCCACAGCGGCGGACGAATTTCCCGCGGCAGGAAGCGCGCATTCACCCGCAGGATCTGAAACGCCGCCACAGCCAGGACGGGGCAGGCCACGGCCCCCAACACCTTGAAGAGGCTCAGCGCCGACCCCCCAAGACTCAGCGAGACAACGCCCCACGACGTGAAGAGCAACAGCAACCCGGTGTAGAGCCGGTTCGCGGACCACCTCCGCACCCGCGGCCAGCCCGACCAGCCCGCGTCCGACACCACCCGCGCCAGACAGTCCACGTTCGCCAGTTGCGTCGAGAACAGGATCCAGAACCCGTTGAGCAGGCACAGAATCCAGAACCCGCCCCAGAGCCGCTCGGCCATGTACCGCGCCTGGAACGCCCCCACCGAGTAGCCGGAAATCGGCGCGTTCTCGGGGACGATCGCCAGCGCCAGGTTGACGTTCAGGAACATTCCCACGACGCAGCCGACCGCCCACAGCGCCGTCTGGTCGAGTAGGCAGTACCGCCACCAGACGGACCACCGCCGTAGGTTGTCCGGGGTCGGCGGGAAGACCCGCCCGACGGGCGCGAGTTCCGTCTTGTCGCCGGCGAGCGCCCCGCCGATCGACCCCACCCGGGCGCCCATCCCGAACCCCTTGTCGCGCGCCCAGTTTGATACCGCGAGGTTGCCCAGCCCGCCCGACCCCGCGGTCGCGACGAAGACCGCCAGTAACAGGACGTCCATGCCGGCCGGTACGGCCCGCGGCACCAGAAACCCGGTAGCGGTTCGCCCCCAAACGTCCAGTGGGACGAAGAGGACGTTGGCAACGACCAGAAACGCGAAGATGAAGACGATCATCGCCCAGGAGAGCCGTTCCAGTGTGCGCTCGACGGACTTGCCCGAGAGGAGCAGGACGACACACGCCGCCAGCACCGCGTAGGAGATCCACATCAGCGATCCGCTGTCGCTGGCGACCGGCTCGCGGTGAACGGCCGCGGCGAACAACACGTTCGCGCAGCCGAGCGCCAGTGCCGGGGTCGCGAGTTGGGCGATCCCGGCCAAGACGTATACCCAACCCCAGACCCGCGGCCCCGGGTTCAGCCGCATGATGCCCGTCAGGACCGGCTCGCCCGAGTACAGCGTGTACCTGATCGCCTCCAGGTTGAAGATCATCTGCAGGAAGATCGCGATCGTCGCGACCCACAGAATGGCCGTTCCGTACTTCACGGCCATCAGCGGGCCGACGATCCACTCGCCCCCGCCGATCGAACCCGCCAGGAGGATCGCGCCGGGGCCGATCGTCCGCAAAACGTTCCGGCCCGTCAGCGGCAGCGGCTCGGGCAGATCGCCCGTTTCCCAGTTCGGAAGGCGCCCGTGGTCGCGGGCTTCGGCGGGCAGCGGTTGTTCGGGGTCGGGCATGGTGAAATCCAATGAACGGCGCGGCGCTCGGTGTGCGTCTGTCACGCGGTGGCGTGCATCAGGCCCCGAATGTAGCCGAACGCGAACAGCCGGCCCAGCATGGTGTACCCTGGCTCGCCTTCCTCTCCGACGAACTGCGGGACGTGGTCCGGTCGCATCGGGCCGTCGAACCCGATTTCGCGATAAGCCCGCATCGCGGCGGCCATGTCCGTGGGGCCGTTGTCGTGGAACGTCTCGGCGAACGATTCCCGCGTGCCGCGGACGTCGCGGAAGTGAACGTACTTGATGTGCGGCCCCAACCGGCGGATCGTCGCCGGGATGTCGGCGCCCGTCGCCGCAAACGTCCCCTGACAGAAGCAGATCGCGTTGGCCGGACTCGGGGCCAGCCGGACGAGCCGCTCGAACCCCTCGACCGTGTGCATGATACGCGGCTTGCCGAGCAGTTCGGGCAGCGGCGGGTCGTCCGGGTGCATGGCCAGGGTGACCCCGCACTCTTCCGCGACGGGCAACAGCCCGTTCAGGAGCCGTTCGAGCTGGTCCCACAGTTTCGCCGGCGTCAGTTCCCGGGCCAGCTCATCGGCCCGGCCGTCCGCCGGTTTGAACCCCAGCCGGACGGCCGCGTTAGCCTCTGCGAGATCGAAGGCCGTGACTCTGGCGCCGCCGCGCTCCGGCGCGTCCAGCCGGGTCCGCACCCAGTCCGTGCCGGCCATGAAGTTGTAGCAGAGCAGGCGAACGTCCAGTTCGGCCATCTGACGGACGAGCGCCTTCAGTAGCGCAAGCTCCCGCCCGTCGTCGCAGCCCAGTTTAATGTTCTCGATGGGCAAATACCCTTCGACGACGGACAGGTTCAATCCGAAATCCGCGACCCGCTGCTTCGCCCGACGGAGGACCCTCATGTCCTCGCCGGGGTAACGATGAACGACGTCCGTGACCCCGCACTGCGCGGCCAGGCGCAGGTTCTCGTCCGACATGGGCGTGAGGACGCTCGCCAGTCGCATCGCCGCAACCTCGTCGATGTTTTCGGATCGGATGCCCGAGCCGCCGGAACCAGTCGTCCTCCCACCGGCGGGCGCTCCTGGTTCCCGCCGCCCGGTTGTCGGCGCGCTCGTATTAACCCCTCCGGCGCCCCGGGGCTGAGGTGAGTCGCGCCGCGACGACTTACATCATAGCGGAGTCAGGACCGCGCGATCGGTGAGATCGAGTTGACGACTGCGCGAGTCGCCATCCGGCCGAGGAGGTGTGCGGCCGCCCCTGACCCCACTCGAAGTGATCTGACCGCGGCGGGATCGCGTACCGGGACGAAAGGGACGAGGTATTTGACTCCCCTCCCACTGCCGCGGTTCGTTTCAAATAGCAAGGGGAGGAAGTTACCCGACTAAGATTCGAACCTAGACAAAGAGAACCAAAATCGACCGGGCGCCTTTTCGAGCATCGCCATGGAAACACAGTAAATTCTGCTCATCGCCTTGAAATCCCAGAGAAACATTCACTTCGGCGATTGGGCATTCGTAGTCACCGGTCGGCAGGTTTTGGCCCCGTCGGGCGTCCATTTGCGACCCTATTGCGACCCGACTCCGAGACCGCGGGCCGAACTCGCCGTGCGGCCCCCGGTCGTCCGCCGTCGGGCCGCGTGACACCGGGCGTCAGAACACCCTAATACCAGTAGGCGATGTGCCCGGAGCGCACAGTCCGGGGGTGAGTTGGGCCAGTTACGCAGTATTCCTGCACGCGACGCTTAGGCCCGCCCGACGGACACACTCGCGGCGTTCACACCAGCACCTGCGCGAGTTGTTCGGAGGCTCCGCAACAACGGGTTCGCGGCTACCGCCTGACCCTGCTTCGCGTCCGGGCGGTCGGGTGCTGGCTTCGCTAAGGCCTGGGCGTGTAATCCCGCCAGAGCCAGCGAAGTTGGTCGGGGAAGATCGCCGAGCCGTGCTTCTGCGTGTGACCGCCGTCGCCGAGCACGTACTTGTAGTCGTAGTCCTTCTCCTTCAGCGCCGCGACCATCGCCTGGTTTTGGAGGAACCAATCGCGCTCGGGGCGATTGGCGTTGCGGAGGTCGTTGATGCCGTCCTGGATGAAGATGCGGATCGGCTTCTTCTCGCCCTCCAGAACCTTCTTCGGATAGACGTGGCCGCCGCGGATGTTGGTGTAGCTGCCGATGTGGCTGATCACCTTGCGGAACTCGTCGGGCTTCTCCCAGGCGACCGTGAACGCGCAGATGGCCCCGGAACTGGCCCCGCAGATGGCCCGGCCCTCCGGATCTTTCGTGAGCTTGTAGGTCTTGCCCACCTCCGGCAGCATCTCCTCGACGATGAAGCGGGCGTAGCGGTCGCCGAGTGAGTCGTATTCGAAACTGCGGGTGGCACGGCCCCAGTTCTTGGCGTCGGCGGGCGGCTCGCCTTCCTTGTTGCCGGGGTTGATGAAGATGCCGATGGTGACCGGCATCTCCTTCTTGTGGATGAGGTTGTCGAACACGGTGGGGGCCTTGTACGGCTCGTCCGGCAGGGCGTAGGCGTGGCCGTCCTGGAAGACCATCACGCAGGCGGGCTTCTCCGGCTTGTACTGCGCCGGCACGTACACCCAGTACTTGCGCGTGGTGCCCTCGAAGATCTTGCTCTTCCACTCGAAGGGGCCTTCGAGCTTCCCCTTCGGCACGCCCTCTTGCGGTATCGAATCCGGGCCGCGGGTGTAATCGTCGGCCGCGAAGCCGCGGAGGCAGACGGTCAACAACACGAAGGCGAAGATCATTCGGAGCGGGTTCATTACGGATTCCTCTACTTCCCCGGCACGAGAATCGGAAAGGCTTTTGCCTGTGTGCTGCTCTGCACGCCCTGCGGGGCACCGGCGAGTTTCTCCAGGAGCAGGCCGGCTTGCCCGGCGGCGAAGTGGAACCAGTCCATCAGGTCTACCTCGCCGGAGGTCGCTTCCATCGGCCGGTCCTTGAGCGGTCCGCGGTCGATGCCGCCGGCGGCGAGCAGGGCGTAGCTCAGCGCGCCGTGGCCGAGTTCGGAAAACTCAACCGCCTTGTTCGTGTATCCCGCGGCGACCAGCATGTGAACGCCGTGCGAGCGCGAGAGCCGTTCTACCGCGCCGCGCAAGCCGATCTCGGAACGATCCTTTTCCGCACTGCCGAAAGCGAAACCGGAGGAGGCTGTGTCCACGATGAGCACGC
>CAZBXY010000237.1:0-12721 GCA_964495365.1 uncultured Frigoriglobus sp.
ACACCTCGGTGACGCCCAGCTCGTGACACGTCGCGAGCATCTCGCGGTTGTACGCGCCGGTCGGAGTGGGCGGCATACACACCGCGATCTGCTCGCACCCGGCCACCTGCGCGGGACAAACGGTCATGAGAAGCGTCGAGGGGTACGCCGCGGCGCCGCCGGGGCAGTACACGCCGACCCGCTTCAGCGGCCGGTAGCGCACCTGGAGGTCGTGCCGCAGCGGGGTCCGCATCTCCGCGTCGCTGTGCAGAAGCCCGGATTGAAACAGTGTCACCTTGTCGCGGATCTGCCGGACGACTTCGAGAAAGTCCGAGCCGACGACCGCGTGGGCTTCGGCCAGTTCGTTCGGCTTGACGCGCAGTTGCTCGGCCTTCAGCTTCACCCCGTCGAACAGCTCGGTGTACCGCAGGGCCGCGGAGAGCCCGTGCTCGCGCACGTCGGTGCAAATGCGCTCGACCGCCCGCGACGGCGGCAGCGCCTCGCCGAACACCGCCTGCGTTTTCCTCCGGCTGGCGGCCGACACCACCTCGGCGTCGATGCGGTTCTGGTCGCGGAGTTTGACGATTTGGGCCGCGGCGTTGGATGTCGTCAGATCGATCCGCCGCAGCTTGAGGGCTGGCATCTGGGGAACCTCGCGGGCCGCCGCGGAGAGACGGCGCCCGTCGGGATCGGAACTTCGTGGCTGTGAGCGGCCGTTCTTGTGGTGCGGGCGTCTCGTCTGCATCCGAAACAAGAGCAGGTGAGACGCCTGCACCACAATTCGGCTTCGCTACTTCCCCCGACCCGCACAGACCGCGTGTCGGGCATTTCTTTCCTCCGTTATACGGTCACGCGGGCGTTCCTGCAAGCAACCGGCGCGGTGTGTGACCCGGCCCGGCGCGCAAGTTGTTCCGTAGATGACGGTTATGACGACGACTTATCTGGTGACTGTTTGTCGAACTTCCATTTTAGTATCTTGATGAGCGATTCATGAGTACACGACTTAGGGCGACACCACGTCCACCGCGAAGTGGCAATCGCAGCCCTCGGTGCCGCTGCCGTCGGCGGTGCGCAGCTCGATGACGTGGCGACCGGGCTTCGCGGTCGGGGCGAGCGCCAGTTCGAGTGCCAGTTCCTTGCTGCCGCCGGCGGGCGCGGTGAGTGTGTGCGTCGAATCGGGGACGACCCCGCGCCCGCGCACGCTCACGGTCACCGATTGGCCCTTCGCAGAGGTGTTGTTGAGCCGCAGGAGCGCTTTCAGTTTGTCGCCGGGCTTCGCGGTCTGAAGGTGCGGCTCGAACTCGACGCGATTCGGGTTCCAGTCCCAGCGGTGACTCCCGCTGACGCACAGCGCGTCGGCGGCCTTGCCCGCGGCTTCACCCCACTTCACCCGGCGGCGGTAATCTTCGGCGCTAAACACATACGGCCCGCCGTGTTCGGCCAGCACGCGCTCGGGGGCGATGTCGAGCACCTTCTGTGCGCTCGTGCCGTAGACCGCGGGGTAACTGCGGTTCAGGCCCATCCACCCGCCGGTGCCGCTGAACTGATCCTGATGAAAGAAGTTGTCCGCGGTGAACAGGCACCGCTTCCCGTCGATCGTCACTTCAATCGCCGACGTGAAATACGACTGCCCCGGCAGGTGATGGAACTTGAACGTGTACCCGCCCCAGGTCGCGGTCTCGCCGTCCTTCAGTTCCTTCGTGAACCGAATCGGGCGCGGGTCGAGGAACGGCGCCCGGTAGCGGTTCGGGTCTTTGAGGGGCGCCGCGACGAGGTCGAGCGACCACACCTCGCACGCATCGCGGCCGCCGAGAACGTGGATGCCGTCGAAGTGGTCGTAGTGGGCGTGGCTGAACGCCACCAACTCGACCGCGCCGAGCTTCTCGTCCTTCTGGAGCTTCGCGACCTGATCCGCGGAACGCTGGCCCCACGGGTCCAGTACGAAGATCCCGGCGCCGGTTCGCGACTGAAGGACGTAGGTGTTCCCGGTGAGCCAGAGCTTTTCGGCGATCTTCGCCCACGGCTTTTCCCCGGCGCTCGCGATCTGTTCTTTGGGCACGAGGAAGTCGTACTTCGGTTCGTCCTTCAGGCGCTGTTTCGTGTACCGCTCGAAGGACTTCATGAACGCAGCCTCTTCGACCGCCTCCGCGGTGTCGGTGAGCGTTTTGGCGATGTCTTCGGTAATCACCGGCCCGTGCGCGGGCAGCAGGACGGTGGCGTTCAGCTTCGCGAGTTTGCGGAGCGACTCCGCGGCCGGTTTCAGTCCCACGTCGGTCCAGTGGTCCCAGTCGGTCGTGTACGGCGTCCAGAGCTTGCCGCGCGAGAATAGCGCGTCGCCACTAAACAGGTAGCGCGGCCCTTTCACGTCGCCGGCCGGTTCGACCAGGAAGCAAACGTGATCGCGCGAGTGCCCCGGCGAAGCGATCGGCGTCACCATCCAAGGGCCGAACGCGAACCCCTTTCCGTCGGCGAGCGTGCAATCCGCGCCCGCGACGCCTTCGGGCAGTACGAAGTACGCGGTGCGCGAGTTCCTGAGCGGAACGGAGTCCTTCCAGAACTTGGCGACACGTTCCGGCAACAGGTACTCGGTCGCCTCCTTCGCGGCGCGCACGGGCACGTTCTTTGCACGGTATTCGTGTGCGAACGTGGCGGTGTCGCGGTGGTGGTGCGTGAGCAGCAC
Organism: uncultured Frigoriglobus sp.; assembly: GCA_964495365.1. GTDB lineage: Bacteria > Planctomycetota > Planctomycetia > Gemmatales > Gemmataceae > Gemmata. The sequence goes on from CAZBXY010000237.1 coordinate 2,660, forward strand.
CGCGTCCACCGACTTCGCGCCGAGTTCGGCCACCGCCGCCGGCGGAACGGTCGCGTCGATCAGCAGCACGCGATCGCCGCTGATGAGCGCGTAGCTGTGCGGCCCGTTCTTCGAGCGGTACACGCCCTCGCCGATCGTGTCCCAGTGTTTGAGGTCGCCCTTCGGCTGCGCGGCGCTGAACCACGCCACGAGCGCGACCGTAACACCACAAGCGAAGGCGAGAAGGCGGCGCGTGCGCATGGCATCCTCCCGAATGCGTCAATCGTCGCCGTGCGTGCGTGGCGCGTCAAGCGGCCTTCCGTTTTCGGGGCGGTCCGCTCGCGGAGCGATTGCTGTGGTGAAGCGCGGCATTTTCTTGTGGCGACACTCTCGCGCGAAGCTTCGCCCGCGGAGCGAGCGGACCACCCCGAAACCCTACAGTTTCACACCTCCGATGATGAAATCTGAGTAAAGTCGTTCGAGCCGCTTGCGTTTGGGCGCGGGCGAGAGTCTACTGAGGAGCGTCCTGTCTGTCTCGCCCCGTTCGCCCCAGCTTGGCATCGATGGATTGTCGCTCGCATCGCAGCCGCGGAGGCGGCCAATGACCGTGGCACCCGACTTCTTCGACACCGAACCGCGGAACTGGCGTGCGAGGCTGGCCCTCAGCGCCGAGGTCACGCGCGAACTCAGCCGGTCCACCGACCCGCAGGAGATGTACGCGGTCTTCGCCCGCCGGATGGCCCAACTGTTCCCGGTCAGCCGGCACCTCACCATCTCGCGCCGCGGGCTGCGGCACCCGGACTTCCGTGTCGCCCGGTTCAGCCAGTGGGAAAACCCGGTCAACCCCTGGAAGGAGTCGCACCGGCTCCCGGTTCACGGCGGCGGGCTGCTCGCCGAGCTGCTCTACGGCGACCAGCCGCGGGTGATGGATAACCTGACGATCGACCCCGACGACCCGGCCGCGGAGTACCTCACAGGACAGCGGTCGCTGTTGGCGATCCCGCACTTCGATAACGGCGTCGCGCAAACGATGGCGATCGTCACCCGCGACGACACCGAAACGTTCCCGCGCGACCGCGTCGGCGACCTGATGTTGTTGAGTAACCTGTTCAGCCGCGCGACGCAGACCGTCGTGCTGTCGTCGGCCGTGAAAGAAGCGTTCGACGGACTCGACTACGAACTGCGGTCGATCGCCGAGATTCAGAAGTCGCTCTTGCCGGCCGAGAAGCCGAAAGTACCCGGACTGGATGTCGCGGTGCATTACCAGACCGCGAAGCGCGCCGGCGGCGACTACTACGACTTCTTCGCACTGCCCAACGACCGCCTGGGCGTCCTGATCGCCGACGCCAGCGGCCACGGCGCGCCGGCCGCGGTGCTGATGGCCGTCGCGCACAGCATCGCGCACACCCGGCCCGAACACCCGCTCCGCCCGGGCGAGTTCCTCACGTACATGAACGCCCACCTGACGCGCCGCTACACGCGCCCGACGGGCAGCTTCATGACCGCGTTCTACGCGGTGTTCGACCCGATGAACGGGACGCTCAGCTACGCCAGCGCCGGCCACAACCCGCCGCGGCTGCTCCGCTGCGCCGACGGGTTCAAGGCCGTCCTCAACCGCGCGCAGAAGCTCCCGCTCGGCATCAAACCGGACGAGGTGTACCTGGAACAGACCGTGCCGCTGTTGCCCGGCGATCAGGTCGTGTTCTTCACCGACGGCGTGATCGAGGCGGTGAACACCGAGGGCGACGTGTTCGGTTCGGCGCGCATCGACGAGGAACTCGCGACCTGCCTCCCGACCGCCAGCGCACTGCTGCGGGCGATTCTGGCCTCGCACTCGCTGTTTGCCGCTGGCACCACCCCCGCCGACGACCGCACGCTCGTCGTCGTGAAGCGAACGTAAGGTCATGCCTTCTGTTTGTACCCCGAAGGCGTTGTATCTCAAAGCGCGTCGTTCGTTCCCAGGGTGGCGCACGCAAAGCCGTGCTGACCCTGGGCTGAGATATCCAACCCCTTCGGGGTAGTTGCCAGGAACCAGCGTGACTGGTTGAGCGCCTCATCTCTCTCTCACCTTTCGGCTCCTTGACCCGGTGGCGCCGGCGGCATATCGTGCCACTTCTGCTTGCTCCTCCCGCGCGAAGGACCACCGATGGCGGAACACGTCGCCGACCCGCCCCGCCGGGTTCGTTCGGGCCGGCTGTTGGTCGTCGCGCTCGCCGCGCTCGTGTGGCCGGGGGCCGCCCGCGCTCAGGAGGTTGAAGACCAGCCGCTGAACCTGCGCGGGCTGTACCCCGCCGGGATCCGCAACTCCGTCACCGAGTCGTGGGGCACCCTCCAGTTCACCGTGGCCAACCCGAACACGTCAGGGCGTGACGCGCGGGTCGTGGTCTATTACCCCGAGCGCCCGGACGTACAGTACGCCCGCGACGTGTGGGTTCCGCCGCGCGCGACCGTCACCACCTGGCTGACGATCGGCCCGGCGCCCCCGCAAGTGGGCGTGTTCGCGCGCGAGTACCGGATGATCCTCATCGACCGGACCGGGGGCAAAGAAACGGTCGTCCTGCCGCCGAACGAGGAGCGTGTGCGCTCGCGGATCGGGCTGTACCGCAAGCGCGAGCCGACGACGGCGCTCATATTCGATGCCGAGCGGGCCGACCCCGGCCAGCCGGACCCCCAGGTGCCACCCGAAGTGGTGACCCTCGCCCGGCTCCCGCGGGCCGCGGTCACGCTCTCCGAACACGTCGCGCTCGTTCACGACTCCCCGCTCCCGCAGGCCCCGGAGGCGTTCGACGGGATCGACGTGTTCGTCATCGCCGGCGACCGGCTGGCCGCCGACCCGTCCGGCCGGGCGGCCCTGCGGCGCTGGGTCGAGAACGGCGGCCGGGTCTGGGTGATGCTCGACCGCGTGAACCCGGACACCATCGCCCCCCTCCTCGGTGAAGGCAGCGAGATCGGCGTCGTCGATCGGGTCGGGCTGACGACGGTCCAGATGCGGATCGCGTCGAAACCCGCGCCCGAGCCGAAGTTCGATCTGGAAAAGCCCGTGCCGTTCGTCCGGGTGCTGCCCGCCGCGACCGACCGGGTTATCGTTTCGATCGACGGGTGGCCGGCCGCGTTCGTCCGCCGCGTCGGCCGGGGCAAGATCGTCTTCACGACCCTCGGGCAGACGGCCTGGTCGAGCCCGCGCGGTACGGGTCTTAAGGACCCCCCGTCGCCGTACTCGGAGTTCCCCCGGTTCCCGATCCCGCGCGAACCGATCGCGATCGTGGCGACCGAGCTGCACCCGTCGCCCACCCCGGACACGTTCCCGCCCGACGTGTTTCAGCCGATGCTCACCGACGAGATCGGCTATTCCATCGTCGGGCGCGGAACGGCCGCCGGGCTGCTCGGCGGGTTCGTCGCGGCGCTCGTCGGCCTCGGGCTGGTGCTGCGGCGGACCCGCAACCCGGTGCCGGTCGGCGGGCTGCTCCTGGGGGTCGCCGGGCTCACCGTCGGGGCGTTCGTGTTCGTGGGCGAGCGGTCGCGCCGGTCGGTCCCGCCGACGATCGGGGTCGCGGCGCTGGTCGAACCGGTCGCCGGGCGCGACGAGTCGGTGGTCACCGGCCTGTACGCGGTCTATCACCCCCAGTCCGGGCCGATCACGCTCGGCAGTCGGCAGGACGTGAGCATCGGGTTGGACGCGGAAGGGCTGGAGGGGCAGGCCCGCACGCGCGTTCAAACCGACACCGGCGCCTGGCACTGGGACGGGCTGGCGCTGCCGGCCGGCGCGCGGACCGGGCCGCTACGGACGACGCTCAAGACCGGGCACCTGACGGCCACCGCCCGGTACGGCCCCAACGGGATCGAGGGGCGGCTCGGCGCGGGGGCGTTCCGCGGGCTGGGCGACGCTCTCGTCTCGACGCAGCCCCGCGACGCGCTGGCGGTCCGGCTCGCGGCCGACGGGAACTTCACCTGCGGCCCGGCCGACGTGCTGGCCCCGGGCGAGTACCTGACCGGCGCGGTCCTGACCGACCGGCAGCAGCGCCGGCAGGCGGTGTACCGCCAGCTCCACACCGGCGTGACCCTGCGGCACTACGACGGGCGCGACCTGCTCATGGTGTGGGCCGACCCGCCCGACGTGCCGATCGTGCGACAGGAGGGCGCCCGTCTGGTCGGCGGGGTGCTGCTCGTCGTCCCCATCGAGTTCGAGCGGACGCCGGCGAACACCGCGGTGGCGATCCCGCGCGGGGCGCTCCCGTACCGGCGGGTGCAGGACGGCAAGCCGATCCCCGCGACGCTCAACGGGTCGATCGCGGTGGACATGCGGTTGCGGTTCCAGCTCCCGCCGTCGGTGCTGCCGCTGCGCGTCGAGCGGGCGACGCTCGTCGTTCAGGCCCGGGCGCCGTTCCGGCGGCTCACCCTCTCCGGGGTGCGCGACGACAAGCCGGTGCAGTTGGCCCAGGTCACGGCCCCGGTCGATCCGGTGCGCGTCGAAATCACCGACCCGGCCCTGTTGCGCCTCGACGAGCAGGGCGGGTTGTACCTGAACGTGGCGCTGAGCGACCCGACGCCCGGGTCGTCATCAACGGCCAGCGATCTGGCCTGGAAGATCGATTCGATCACGCTCGAGGTCGCCGGGCGAACGGAGTGAGCGCACGCCTCTTGGTTATTTCCGTGATGAAGCGAGGTGGAAATCGGGTCGATCGGATCGCGTGCGTTTCGGCCTGAAGGGCCGGGACAACGTAGCCCGGGCGTTCAACGAATTTCAATCCTTGGGAGCCGATGTTGTCAATGTTCATGGAATCAGTGAGGTATGGGCCATTCGGACCAGTGTGAGATGAAAACGGCTCGTGAGAGCCTTTCAGCACCACCCCGGCACTTGTTCCATAAGTCGTTACGCGGCTTCGACATCCAAGGATTGAAATTCGTTGGTTACCCCGGGCTACGTTGTCCCAGCCCTTCGGGCTGAAAACCAACACCGATCCAACCGCGCAGGTGCCTTTCACCTCGCCTGCGGGTGGGGGTAATAAACCTCTGCCGGGGCCGATTATCGGCGAATTGCAGTTCTTTTTGACGGACACGGGGTTCACACCGGCCGCGGGCCTGGGAGCTGACGTGGGAACGGGGACGGACGAAGCGGTGGTCGAGGTGCGCGGGCTGACGAAGCGGTACGGGCGCTTCGTGGCCCTCGACGGGCTGACCTTCACGGTCGCCCGCGGGCAGATCCTCGGGTTCATCGGGCCCAACGGGGCCGGGAAGACGACCGCCATCAAGATCCTGGCGGGCCTCGCCCGGCCGTCGGCCGGCACCGCGCACGTCGCCGGCGTCGATTGCGTTAACCGCCCGCGCCAGTTGAAGCGCATCCTGGGGTACATGCCCGACATCTTCGGCGCCTACGACAACATGCGGGTCGGCGAGTACCTCGACTTCTTCGGGGCCGCGTTTGGCATCCCGCGCCGCGCCCGGGCCAAGCGGATCGACGAGGTGCTCGAACTGACCCGCTGCCCGGGGTTCAAGGACCTGTTCGTCGAGAGCCTCAGCCACGGGATGCGCCAGCGGGTGGGACTGGCCCGCACGCTCATGCACGACCCGGTGGTGATGATCCTCGACGAGCCGGCCAACGGGCTGGACCCGCCCGCCCGGATCGAGATGCGGCAGCTCCTCTTGGGCCTGGCCGAGCGCGGCAAGACGCTCATCGTCACCAGCCACATTCTCCCCGAACTGGCGCGGATCTGCGACCGCGTGGCGATCATCGTCCGCGGCCGGCTCCGGGCGTCCGGCACGCTCGACGAGGTCGGGCGGCAACTCAGCCCGCTCCGCACGATCGAGATCCTCTTGACCGGGGCCGACGGGCTGAACGCGGCGGCGACGGTGGTCTCGGCGCACGCCAGCGACGCCGCGGACGTTTCTGTGTCCGCGGCCGAACTGGCGGTCCGGTTCCGCACCGCCAAGAGCGATGAGGAACTGGCCGGGTTGCTGGCGAAACTGGTCGGCGCGGGGGCGAACGTGGCCCAGTTCCGCGAGGTCCAGACCGACCTGGAAGAGGCATTCATGACCGCGGCCCGGGCGGGCGACGCCGAGGCGGAGGGCGCCCGATGAACCCAATCGTCCGCCGCGAACTGCTCTCGATGCTCCGTACCAACACCGCTCTCGGCGGGCTGATCGCCCTCGCCGTCGGGTGCGCGCTGTTGGTCCTGATCCGCTGGCCGACCGGCGGCGTGAGCGACCTGAGCGGGGCGCGGTCGCTCCAGGTGCTTCGCATCTTCGGCTACGGGCTGCTCGTCGGGGTGCTGTTCATCGTCCCGGCGTTCCCGGCGACCTCCATCGTGCGCGAAAAGGTCAACGGGACGCTCGCGCTGCTCCTGAACTCGCCGCTGTCGCCGCTGTCGATCTACCTGGGGAAACTCGGCGGGATCATGGGCTTCTTGGCGATCCTGCTCGCGGTCACGGCCCCGGCGGCGGCGGCGTGTTACGCCCTCGGCGGCGCGACCGCCAGCGGGGGCGTCGGCCTCCTGTACATCGTTCTGGCGCTCACCGGGTTCCAGCTCTCGGCGCTCGCGCTGTTCGTGAGCGGCCGGTCGAACTCGACCGAATCGGCCCTCCGCGCCACCTACGCGCTGGTCCTGGCGATCGTCGTACTCCCGCTGATGCCGTACTGGTTTCTGGAAGGCCAGCCCGGGATCCTGACCGATCTGGCCGCGGTGCTGCGGTGCCTCTCGCCCGTCCCCGCGGTGATGGACGTTCTGGGCCAGGCCCGCGTCGGCGACCGCGGGCTGGGGGCCGTCTCGAACTCGGTGGCGACGTACATCGGACTGGCGACCTCCACCAGCATCCTGTGCGCGCTCGTGACGGTCGTGGAACTGGGGCAGAACCCGCTCGACCGCGCGCGCCCGGCCGGGGTGATGACCCAGGACCGGTCGCTGGGCGGGCGCGCGGCCCGGCGCGTGTTCTTCCTGATCGACCCGCAACGCCGGTCCGGCAGCACGAGCCTCCTCATGAACCCGGTGCTGGTGAAGGAACTCCGCACCCGGCGGTTCGGGCGCTCGCACTGGACCCTGCGGCTGATTGCCCTTTGTGCGATCCTCTCGCTCGCGCTGAGTTACATCGCGGCGTCGGGCGCGCTGGCGTGGGGGTCCGGGGCGGTCGGCGGGGCGCTCGTGGGGCTCCAATCGGCGCTCCTCATCCTGTTCGTTCCGAGCCTCGCCTCCGGGCTCATCAGCGCCGAGGTCGAGGGCCGCACGTGGCAACTGTTGCGGATGACCCCGCTGTCCGTGGGGCGGATATTGCGTGGGAAGCTGATGAGCGTGGCGTGGCCGCTGTTGCTCCTCTTGTGCGGGACGCTTCCGGGGTACGTGGTGATGGCGACGATCGAGCCGGAGCAACTGGCCCGGACGCAGCGGGTGGTGATCTGTTTGGGCGTGACGGCCGTGTTCGCCGTGCTGGCCAGCGCCGCGACGAGCAGCCTGTTCCGCTCGACGGCCGCGGCGACTGCGGCGGCGTACCTCACGGTGGTCGGGGTCTGTCTCGGGCCGTTTCTGGTCTGGTTGGGCCGCGACGCGCCGTTCGGTCATTCGGCGGTGGAAACGGCGCTGTCGATCAGCCCGGTCGCCGCGGCGCTGACAGCCGCCGGGATGCCCGGGTTCACCGACTACGCGCTGCTCCCGCTCAACTGGTGGATCACCGGGAGCGCCAGCGTCGTGCTGCTGCTCGTACTCGCGGTCCGCACGCGCCAGCTCTACCGCCCGGAGTGAGCATTCCATGAACACGAATCGCAACATGAGTACCACAAAGCGGTTGTGCCTCATCACGTGCGCGTTCGCGCTGCTCATTTCGACCGCGCGCGCGGACGAACCGATCGACCTGGTCATGCTCCGCAACCCGGACCTGCCCACCCCGAAGCCGCTGCGGCTCTACCACGAGCGGCTCATCGAACTCTGGCTCCTGGCGCTGGACCGCCCGGAGGTGGATATGCGGTGTCAGGCCGCGCAGGAGATCGCCTGGGCGCACACCCGCGGGCAGCCCGGGCTGGCGCGCATGGTCGCGCCGCTCGTCCGCGAACTCGAACGCGCGGGGCAGCACCCGTCGGTCGCCCTCGCCGCCGCGCGGACGCTCATCACCCTCGACGCGAAGGAGTCCGCGCCGGCCCTCTTCAAGCTGGCGGAAACCGGCGACGCCGACGCCCGCGACGTGATCGAGCCGGCCCTGGCGCGGTGGAACTACGGCCCGGCCCGCGAGGCGTGGATGAAGCGCGTCGCCGAACCGGCCCCGAACCGCCGCGCGGTCGTGCTCGCGATGCGAGGGCTGGCCACCGTGGGCGAGCAGAAGGCCGTTCCGCGGCTGCGCGAACTGGTTCTGTCGGCCGACACCGCGCCGCCGGTGCGCCTGGAGGCCGCGCAGGCGCTCGGTACGCTCCGCACCAGCGGCGGCGAGGCCGACGCCGACAAGCTCGCGGCCGACGCGACCCCGCGGGGGATCGTCGCGCGGCTTGCGGGGGCGTGGGTACTGCGCCAGCACTCCGGGGCCGAAGCGGTGCGCCGGCTCCAGGCGTTCGTGCGCGACCCCGAACCGTCGGTCGCGGCGGTCGCGGTCGCGCGGCTCGTGGCGCTCGACCCGGCGCTCGTCGAACCGGTCCTGAAAGAAGTCCTCGCCAGCCCCGACGCCAACGTCCGCGGGTACGGCGTGGAGGTGCTGTTCCGCCGTCCCTCCGAGCCGCACTTCAAGCTCCTCGGCGACCGGCTCGCCGACGTTCACCCCGACGTCCGCTCCCGCGCGCGGGTCGCGCTGCGCGACCTCGCGGGCAAGGCCGACCTCCGCGCGCCGGTGATCCAGCAGGGCGAGCGGATGCTGGGCGGGTCCGACTGGCGGGGCCGCGAGCAGGCCGCGGTACTCCTGGGGCACCTCGATCACAAGGCCGCGGCCGGGTCGTTGGTCGAGCGCCTCACCGACCTGCGGCCCGAAGCCGCGGTCGCGGCGGCCTGGGCGCTCCGCGTACTGGCCGTGCCCGACACGCTCCCGAAGGCGCTCGACCATTTCCGCCGCCACACGCAAACACGGGACGCCGCCGAGTGGCGCTCGCGGCAACTGAGCCAGCTCGCCCAGATGATGGGCGAGGCGCGGTACAAGCCGGCCGACGCGGCGTTCCGCCGGGTGATCGTGAAGGACGGCCCGGCCGGGGAAGAGGCCCGGGCTGCGGCCATGTGGGCGCTGGGGCTGATCCACGAGGGGAAGGAACTGCCGGACCTCGCCGGCGTGCTCGTCGGTCGGCTCAACGCCTTATCCCCGTTCGACATCGAGCCGGAGATCGTCCGCCAGATGGCCGCGGTCGCGCTGGGGCGGATGAAGGCGAAGTCGGCCGTCGGATCGTTGCGAAAGTTCTACGAGGGGAAGCCGTCGTTTAGCCCGGTGAGCAACTCGTGCGGGTGGGCGATCGAGCAAATCACCGGCGAGAAGATGCCGCCGCCCGGCGTGGCCGAAGCCCGGCAACTGGGCTGGTTCCTCGCCCCACTGCCGTGACCCGGTGTCACGCCGGCGACGAGGTCACGCCGCGGTTTGCATGGGGTGATGGTCTGAACGTTTGTTACCGGTGGGTCGTTTTCGGAAGGGGCAACCGGTTCGGTCGGCGAAGAACCGACCGAGCCGGTCGTCCTCGCTCAACACCGCGGCTCGCAGTTGGAGGATCGACTCGGCCCCGCCCGGGCGGTTCCAGTGCTTCTGCTTGCTCTTCACCCGGGCGTTGAACTCGCCCACCAACGACTCCACCAAACTGCTCGTCGTTGGTAGACCCTCCCGGCGATACCGCGGGTACGCCATGCGGTCCCGATTGTTCCCCAAGTAGCTCCGCGTCTCGGCCACCACCCGACGCGGGTCCCGACGCTCCTCCGCCGTCTGCGCCTCACCCGCCGGGGGCTCGCCCAGACGCGCCTGCCACTGATCCAGTTCGCTCACCACCTCCCCGACCCGGCCCTGCCAACAGGCCCGCATCCACTCCAGGTACGCCGACCAGCCCGACGACTCGTCGGCGCTCACCGCCACAGCCGACGAGAACACGTAACACACCGCGTGCAGGAAATCCACGATCGGTTCGAAGTCGGCGAAGTACCCCCGATG
>CAZBXY010000238.1:0-12502 GCA_964495365.1 uncultured Frigoriglobus sp.
CGTGGTGCTGGTGTTCCAGGTGACGTTCGCGGTGAACTCGATCGGGCACCTGTTCGGCCGACAACGGTTCGACACCGGCGAGGGGAGCCGGAACAACCTGGTGCTCGGCTACCTGGCGATGGGCGACGGTTGGCACAACAACCACCACCGCGCGCCGTACTCGGCCCGGCACGGGTTCGCGTGGTACGAACTCGATATGACCTTCGCGTTCATCCGGTTGCTCGCGCTGTTGCGGCTGGCGTGGGACGTCAAGGAGCCGCCGGCGGAACTGCGCGCCGGCCGCGCGGCGCCCGACCCGGAGGCGGAACTGGCCGACGCAGCGCTGCCGGAACCGGTCGCGCCGGTCTCGTGACTCGCGTGCCTCACGCGGGCGCGCCGAGCAGCTTCTCGATCGCCGCGACCAGGTTCTCCGGCCTGGTCACCGTCCCGTAGCGCCGGACCACGGTCCCCTCGCGGTTTACAAGGAACTTGGTGAAGTTCCACTTCACCGCGCGCGACCACAGCAGCCCGCGCGCTTCGCTCGTGAGGTGTTTGTAAAGCGGGTGCGCGGACTTACCGTTCACGTCGATCTTCGCGAACATCGGGAACGTCACGTTGTACTTCAGGGTGCAGAACGACTTGATGTCCGCCTCGGCGCCGGATTCCTGCCACAGGAACTGGTTGCACGGGAACCCCAGTACCACCAGTCCGCGGTCCTTGTACGTCTGGTAGAGCTTCTCCAGCCCCGCGTACTGCGGCGTGAACCCGCACTTGCTCGCGACGTTCACCACGAGCAGCACCTGGCCGCGGTACGGGGCCAGTGTGGTCTGCTCGCCGTCGATCGTGGTGACGGGGATGTCGTAAATGCTCGTCGCGGTGGCTTGCATCAGTCCTTCTCCGTTTCGGGTGGCCTGCTCTCTCCGAGAACAGGTGGTCGCACCCACGCCGAGGCGAACGGTTGGTGTGCGAGGGCAAACTCATTCGCGGAGCCGTCGCTCTCGGAGAGAGCGACCCACCCGACGTGATCAGACCTTCCGCCCCTTGAGGAGCGGGCGGCCGAAGATCGGGTCGCGGTCGGTGAATGGCCCCTCGGCGGTGTCGCGCGTCAGGCACCGGACGTACATCTCCATCCGCGCGTCGAGGTCGGCGGCGTGGTGCAGGATCAGCGCCTCGGGGACGCACGGCTGGCGCGTCGAACCCCACTCGGGCGCCTTCAGGTGCGCGACGACGCAGTGCAGGAGCAGTTCGAGCAGTTCCGGGTTGAGGTCCGGCACAGATGCCGCCGCGCCGCGGATCATCTCGTACCCCAGGAACAGTCTTCCGAAGAGTTCCCCCGGCACGGTATCCTTGATGGGCTGCCCCGGCACCGCGTCGAGTTCGCGGACGCGCCCAATGTCGTGCAGGACGGCCGCCGCGACGACCAGCCCGCGGTTGAGCGGCGGGTTCAGTTCGGGGTACATCGCCGCGTAGCGGTCCGCAAGCCACGTCGCCGACCGCGCGACCGAGAGCGCGTGTTCGAGCCACCCACCTGCAAACGGGTAGTAGTGCCGCGCCGACCCCGGTAGCGTTTTGAGCGCAGGCGCATTGGAAGTGAGCAGGTTTAGTACGAGCGCCCGGAGCGGCCCGTCGGCGATTTCGCCGGCGACGAGCGCTTCGAGTTCGGCGAACATCGCCTCCGGGTCGTGCCGCGAGCGCTCGGTGAAGTCGAGTTCGGTGAACCCGTCGGCCCGGTCGCGGTCTTCGACCAGCCGAATCTGCTCGATTTCGAGTTGCGGGCCGTACCTGTCGTGTTCGAGGAACGTCGCCCGCACCTTGAAGAACTGCCCGACGTGCCACTCCTGCGACGGTTCGAAGTGCGGTGAATCTTCCCAGATCGGAACGGCCCCGACGGTGCGCCGGGCATCACGAAACTTGCAGGTGACGAACGGCTTGCCGTCGCGCGTGGTGCCGCGACTCTTCTCGGCGAGTTGCACGAAGCAATCGACGTAGTTGCCCGATTGAAGCTCCGACAACTTCGCCAGCACCGGCTTCTTGGATTTGGACATGGTGCGCCTCTCGGGATGCCCCATCCTACCGCGAGCGCTGCGAAATGGCGATGGCGGAGATTACGGCTTCTCGAACCGGAACGAGTCGATGAAGCGCTGTGCGGCGCGGTCGGCGTCTGCACCGGGTGGGTTCACCGCGATCGCCCGGTACACGCGCCGGCCGCTCACGAACACCTTGATCCGCGTCACGAGTTGATCCTCGACCGCGAACTGATACTCCCGCCCCGGAAAGCCGCGATCCTCCAACACCTGCTCCTTCATCAGGCGGGCCGGGGCGCCGACCGGTGTGCGGGTCGTTGCGTAGACCCCGCGGAGCAGCGCAAAGAGTTCGTCCGACGGGAGCGCCGCGTCCTTCGCGGAGAGGTCGGAAAACGAGAGCGAGAAGCGGGCGTTTTCGCCCTCGAATTCGAGTTCCAGTGTGTCCGTTGGCACGTCAGCGTGGGTCTGGGTCTCGTGGCGCGGCGGGCGCGGGAACTCGGCGCTACACGCGCCGTCGGTAGTTGTGTGGCGCGTCCAGTCCGATGCCGGCGCGACGATCGCCAGTGCCAGCACGGCGACCACAAGAAGCGGTCCGCCGATGCGGAAGTACGGACCGAACCGCGCGTGCCATCGGTCCGCGCCGGCGTGTTTGCCCAGCTTCGGGCCGATCTTGCGAAACCCGATCAGGGTCACCACCGCCGCGGCGACAAGCCCGATCGCGTGCGGAACGAAGAACCCGACGTGTTGCGCGGTCATGATTGGCACCAGTCAGTAACGGTTTCCTCAGTTTACCCGCCCGCGCCGCGCACGTAGCGCAACTTGCACGTAACGCCACTGAGATTCTGCTGTGAGCGCCGGCGGGGTAAAATACCGCGGTCGCCTCTTGTTTCACACAAACACCATGCACCTCCGTCTCGGAACGGCCGGGTACGCGTACCCCGCGTGGGTCGGCGGGTTCTACCCGCGCGGCACCGCACAAGCCGACATGCTCCCGTATTACGCCTCGCGGTTCGCGGCCGTCGAAATCAACTCGTCGTTCTACCGCCCGCCGACGGTCGATCAGGTCGCGAAAATGGTCCGCCGCACGCCGGCGGGCTTCGGGTTCACGCTCAAGGTGCCGCGGGCCGTCAGCCACGACCGCTCGCCCGACGATCTCCCGGCGTTCCGGCTCGCCGCCGACCACCTGAGCGCCGCGGGGAAGCTGTTCGGTCTCATCCTTCAGGTGCCCGAGGCCTTCCGCAACGACGCCGACAACCGCCGGTGGCTCAGCCAAACCGGCGACGCACTCAAACCGCACCGGGTCGCGGTGGAGTTCCGGCACCGGTCGTGGGACGCGCCGAACCTCAGCGCCTGGATGGAGCACATCGGGATGGACCTCGTGAGCGTCGGCGTGCCGGACGTGCCGACGCTGTTCCCGCGCGGGCTGCGCATCGCGAACCGGCGTGTGTACGCGCGGCTGCACTCGCAGAACGCGGACAACTGGTACGAGGACGGCAAACTGCGCTACGACTACGACTACCCCGACGAAACCCTTCGTGATTGGGCCGACGGGCTGAAGCGCATCGCGGACGAGAACCGCGCGGATGAAGCGCTCGTCGTCTTCAACAACTGCGTGGGCATTCAGGCCGTGACCAACGCACAGCGGCTCGGCGAAATGCTCCGCGGCGCGCCGGGCGTTCACGTGATCGAACCAGCGGCCCCGCGACAACCGAGTTTGTTCGACGAAGCCTGAGCGCGCCGTTCGCTTTTCGCATAATGGGAGGTGCCCTCTCCGCTCCCGCCACTCGCGACGAGGAACCTCCGTGCGCCGCCGATCGCTTATGATCTTTTGTACATTATTACTCACGTTCGCGGCATCGGGTCGGGCCGCCGACCCGCCGGCGATCTCCGCCGAACGGATCAAGGCCGATGTCGTGTACCTCGCCAGCGACCGGCTCGAGGGGCGTGGGCCGGGCACCCGCGGCGAGGAACTCACCACCGACCACATCACCGCGGAGTTCCAGAAAGCCGGACTGAAGCCGGTCGGCGCCCGCGGCACGTACCTCCAGCCGGTCCCGCTCGTCCGCGTCGTCACCAGCCCGAAGTCCACCCTGCGGGCGACGAAGGGCAAGGACACGCTCGACATCCTGTGCGACGAGGAGTTCAGCGGCACGAGCCAGACGCAGACGGAACTCGAAGAGTTCGACGCCGAGGCAGTGTTCGTCGGGCACGGGATCACCGCGCCGGAGTTCGAGTGGGACGACTACAAGGGCATCGACGTGAAGGGCAAAATCGTCGTCCTGTTCACGAACGAACCGCCGTCGGACGACCCGAAGTTCTTCGGCGGCAAGGCGCTGACGTACTACGGCCGGTGGACGTTCAAGTTCGAGGAGGCCGCGCGCCGCGGGGCGAGGGCGTGCTTCATCATCCACACGAACGAAACGGCCGGCTACCCGTACTCGGTCGTGCGCCCGCTCGACGGCGCGCAGCTCCGTCGCGATCCGAACACTCCCGCGCTGGCCTTCGCCGGCTGGCTCTCGCGCAAGGGCGGCGAAAAACTGCTCGGACTCAGCGGGCTGACGGTCGATGAAGCGCTCAAGCGCGCCGACACGAAGGGGTTCAAGGCGTTTTCGCTCGGAACCCACCTGAAAGCCCACATCCCGACGAAAATCGAGCGGATCGTGAGCAACAACGTCGTCGGGATGGTCGAGGGGAGCGACCCGGTGCGGAAGTCGGAGTGCGTCATCTTCACCGCGCACTGGGACCACCTCGGCGTCGGTCGGGCCGTCGTCGGCGACACGATCTACAACGGCGCCGCCGACAACGCCACCGGTACGGCGCTTCTGCTGGAACTGGCCCGCGCGTGGGCGGCCCAAACTCCGAAGCCCAGGCGCTCCGCGCTATTCCTCTCGGTCACGGCCGAAGAAAAGGGACTACTCGGGTCGAAGTACTACGCGGCGAACCCGATCGTTCCGCTCGGCAAGACCGCGCTCAACCTGAACTTCGACATGATCCTGCCGCTGGGCGTGCCGGAATCGATCGTCGTTACCGGGGCCGACCGCACGACCGCGTTCCCGATCGTGCGCGCCGCGGCCGAGAAGAACAAGCTGGAAATCGAACCCGACCCGCGAGCGCACCTGGGCATCTTCTACCGATCGGACCACTTCTCGATGGCCCGCGCGGGCGTCCCGGCGTTCTCGATCGGCGCTGGCACGAAGATCAAGGGTAAGTCGGCGGAGTCCGTGAAGAAGGCGAAGCAGGAGTTCAACGACAAGGCGTACCACTCGCCGCAGGACGAGGTGCAACCGGACTGGGACTTCTCGGGGTTCGTGACGCTGGCACACTTCGCGCTCGACGTGGCCCGCGCCGCGGCCGACGCCGACCGGTTGCCGACATGGAACCCCGGCGACGAGTTCCGCCCGGCCCGCGAAAAGAGCGGGGTGAAGTAACCTTCAGCGGCGGAGCGGCCCCAAACCGGGTCGTTCTCAAACGGAAACGAGGGATTCGCCGGCGTTGGCCCGGCACAGGCCGGGCGCGCGAATCCAATTTCTCGCAGTGGCCATCGAATAACGGTAAGGGCGCGAGTTCGCCCCGGTTTCTCCCTTTGTGAGGGAAGGTAAACAACAAAGGACATCATTCCGATGTTCGGTTCCATAAAGCTCGGTAAGTTGTTCGGGATCGACACGCACCTCCACGGGACGTTCTGGTTGCTCCCGCTGTACGTGTTGTTTTCCAGTTTCGGCGCCGGGTTCGACGCGATCGCGTTTAATCTGCTGTTCGTGTTCGCCCTGTTCTTCTGCATCGCGCTGCACGAGGTCGGGCACGCGCTGGCCGCCGCGGGCTACGGGATCCGCACGCGGGACATCACGCTGTACCCGCTCGGCGGGATCGCGAGTCTGGAGCGGATGCCCGAAAAGCCGATCCAGGAGATCGTGGTCGCGCTCGCCGGCCCCGCGGTGAACGTCGTCATCGCGCTGGGGCTGCTGTTCGGGATGGTCGCGGCCGGGATGGACCTGGCACTCAGCCCCGCGTTCGGGGTCGAGGCGTTCTTCGCCGATTTGCTCGCCGCCAACGTCTTCCTGTGCGTGTTCAACCTGTTGCCCGCGTTCCCGATGGACGGCGGGCGGGTGCTGCGGGCGCTGCTCGCGACCCGCATGACGCGGCTCCGCGCGACCGAGGTCGCGGTGAAGGTGGGCACGGTGGTCGCGGCACTGATGCTCGTCGCGGGCATCGCGTCCGTGAACTTCGGGCTGATCCTGGTCGCGGTGGTGGTGTGGCTGCTCGGCCAGGCGGAACTGGCGAGCGTGCGGTTCCTGTCGGTGGCCCGCGAGTTCGAGGCCCGTGCGCGCGAGTTCGCCGGCCCCGAGCCGGCGCCGCGCCCGCGGGCGCTGCCGGTCGATCCCGCGGTCGAACTCGCGGCCCGCCGGTTCTCCGGGCTGGCCTGGGACGCCGACCGCCGCGTCTGGGTGCAGTGGCTCAACGGCGTGCCCGTAAGGGATGTGCCGACATAGGAGTCACAAGTCGTAAAGTCGAAAGTCGTAAGGTCGAAGACATTGCCCGTGGATGTCTTCGACCTTACGACTTTCGACTTTACGACTTGACGACTTAAGCAGTACAACCGCGGCATGTCGTCGGCCCCGCCAACACCGCCCCGCTCCTGGCTCACCCCGCTCGCGGACCTCGTTGTCGCGCTGGGCGACTGGTCACTCTTCGCTGCGCGCACGCTCGGCGGCATCGTCGGCCGGGCGTTCGGCGGGCGCGAGTTGCTCCGCGTGTCGGTCGAGGTCGGGGCCAACAGCGTCGGGGTCGTCGCGATCACCGGGATGTTCATCGGGATGGTGCTCGCGGTCCAGGCCTACGGGCAGTTCCACACGATCGGCCTGGAAACGTCACTCGGCGCGGTCATTCACATCTCGGTCGTACGCGAACTCGGCCCGGTGCTCGCCGCGGTGATGCTCGCGGGGCGGATCGGATCCGCGATGGCCGCCGAACTGGCCACCATGCGCGTGACCGAGCAAATCGACGCGCTCGCGTGCCTGGGGGTCGATCCGGTCAAGTACCTCGCCGGCCCGCGGGTAACGGCGTGCGTGTTCCTCCTCCCGCTGCTCACTGTGCTCGCCGACGTGATGGGGCTGATGGGCAGCTCGCTCATTTGCCTGCACGTCTACAACATCGACAGCTACCACTACTGGCGGCACACGCGCGAGTTCGTGAAGGTGTGGGACGTGATGGTGGGGCTAATGAAAGCGCTGGTGTTCGGCGGCGCGCTGTCGCTGATCGCCTGTCACCGCGGGTTCAACAGCAAGCCGGGCGCCGCGGGCGTCGGCCGCGCGGCCACCGAGGCGTTCGTCATCGCGTTCGTCGCGATCCTCATGATCGACTTCGTTCTCGCCATGCTGGCCAACACCGTTTACGCTCTTCTGTGGCCGCCCGCGTCCGCTAAAGTAGCTTGAGCAGTGGTCAGTGTCAGTGGTCAGTGGTTAGTGAAGAGAATAGTCAGAAGACCGGAACCGCGTCGGTTCTGCCTTCCGCCTTTCACTGCTTACTGTCTTTCTCTTCACTAACCACTGACCACTGACACTGACCACTGCTCAGCGAGAACACGACCATGACCACCCCCGCGTACTCCCCCGGTCTCGAAGGCGTGATCGCCGGCGAGACCGCCATCTGCACCGTCGAGGGCGGCCTCAGCTACCGCGGGTACGCCGTCGGCGACCTCGCGGAGCACTGCTCGTTCGACGAGGTGGCGTTTCTCCTGTTGCACGGCGAGTTGCCGGGCGCGGCGCGGCTAAAGGAGTTCCACACCGGTGTGGCCGCGGCGCGAAGGCTCCCGCCCCCGCTCAAGGAACTGCTCGAAGCGCTGCCCAAGTGGACCACGCCGCTTGATGCGCTCCGCACCGCGGTCAGCGCGCTGGGGCACTTCGACCAGGACGCGGCCGACAACTCGCGCGACGCCAACATGCGGAAGGCCGAGCGGTTGCTCGCGCAAATCCCCGTCGTCATCGCGGATCACTACCGCATCGTGAAGGGGCTACCGCCGGTGCTGGCGCGGCAAGACCTGTCGCACGCGGCGAACTTCCTCTACATGCTCCGCGGGGGCGAGGCGTCGCCCGAAGAAGTGAAGGCGATGGACGTGTCGCTGATCCTCTACGCCGAACACGAGTTCAATGCGAGTACGTTCGCCGCCAGGGTTATCGTTTCGACGCTCTCGGACCTCCACAGCGGCATTACAGGAGCGATCGGTGCGCTGAAGGGGCCGCTGCACGGCGGGGCGAACGAGAAGGTGATGGACATTCTCCTGGCAACCGGCGGCAAGGAGAAGGCGGAGGAGTGGACCCGCGCGGCGCTGGCCCGCAAGGAGCGGATCATGGGCTTCGGCCACCGCGTCTACAAGACCGGCGACGTGCGCGCGGGCATCCTGAAGCAGTACGCCCGCGCCGCGGCCACCGCCGCCGGCGATACCTCGTGGGAAGATACGGCCGACATCATCGAGAACGTGATGGCGGCCGAAAAGAACATGTTCCCGAACCTCGACTGGCCGGCCGGGCGCCTCTACCACGCGATGAAGCTCGAAATCCCGCTCTACACGCCGATTTTCGCCATGTCGCGCATCGCGGGCTGGGCGGCGCACGTGATGGAACAACTGGACAACAACCGGCTGATCCGCCCGCGGGCGCTCTACAAGGGGCCGGCCGCCCGCGCGGTGAAGCCGATTTCCGAACGCGGGTAAATATTTCATCGGCCCGGGCGAATACCCCTTTTAGCGGCTCGCCGAACCTTCGTACCGGGGAAAACACCGATGGAAGCGCTTTTGGACCGCCTGTCGTCGGGGCAGATCGTGGCCGTGATCTCGATCCTTTCGGGCGCGGTTGTTGCAATCTCGATGATCTGGGCCATTTCGAAGTACCAGCTCCAGTACCTGACCGAGGACACCGCACTGCGGCGCGAGCGGCAAAAGGCCGACCTCGCCCTGCGCGAGGCACTGGTCGAGCGCCGGCTCGCCGCGGGCGAGAAGGTGTCGGTCGAGGAACTGCTGGCGCTCGGCGTGAGCGACCCGGACGGGGAGAGCATCGACGCCCAACTGGCAAAGCGGTTCGGCGCGCTCGACACCTCCGCCGACACGATCGAGCAGGCGCTCCGGCAGGCGATGGCCACCGACCCGGCGCGGAAGAAGCTCATCGTCGAGGTGATGGACGAGTTGCTGGAGTGGGAGGCCGCCCCGGACGCGATCCTGGCCGCGGTCCGCCCGCTCTGCACGGTCGCGAAAGGGCGCCCGGCTCCGGCCGCGTGCTCGGCGTGAGACCGCGAGCCGGATTCGGACGCGGACACTGGTCGCGGGGTTTCCGGGCCCCTATCATGCCAGTCTTCGCTTGTGCGTCACGAATTCTGTCAAGGTTGAGTCATGATCGCGATTTTTGAAGACGGGAGCCGCCAATATCGGGTGGAAGAAGGCTCCACGGTGAACATCGACTACCGCGCGGCCGAACTCGGTCAGCGGCTCGAACTCGGCAAGGTACTCTTGCTCGGCGACGGGGCCGACGCGGTGATCGGGCAACCGCTCGTCGCCGGCGCGCGGGTGCTGGCCGAGGTCGTGGACTTCCCGCGGGTGAAGACGGTCACCCAGAAGTTCCGCCGGCGTAAAAACTACCGCCGGCTGAAGGGCCACACGCAACCGCACGTGCGCGTGAAGGTGACGCACATCCTGAAGGCCGGCGAGGCGACCCCGCCGGAACCGCCGAAGCCCGCACCGACCCCCGAACCCGCGGCCACCCCGACCACCTGACCGCGCCCGCACGTCGTTAATCCCCCACGCTGAAGAACGCCGCGGGCGCGGCGGTCGTGCCCAGCGCGTTGATCCGCGCCAGTACTCGGCGGAACCGGCCGGTCGTATTGCACAATGCAATACACCGTGATACGGTACAGTGGGAGGTACTCATGGGAAAGACGCGAACGGCACGCTCGGGGCCAAATCCCAGTTCACTGATGGTTCGACTGGATACGGGCAGCAAGGCCGTATTGGCCCGCGCGGCGGAACTGCGCGGGATCAGCGTCAGCGATTACGTCCGACAAGTGACTGTTGCACAGGCCCGTAAAGAGGTCGAAGCCGCCGCGGGGCAGACGATCGTAATGACACCAGAAGAACAACTCGCGTTCTGGACCGCACTCAATCAACCGGTCAAACTCACCGCAGCCCAGAAGAAACTCGGCAAACTCGTGCGGGGCGAATCGTGAACGCCGTCCGGTTCCCGCTCGGCTGTCGGCTGGAACCGCTGGCCAAAGGGCATCCGCGCAAAGCGTTCACCAGCGGTCAGGCCGATGTAGACGATTGGCTCAAGACCAAGGCCCTTCAGAACCAGGACAAGCGCCTATCGACGACGAAAGTGTTGCTGGATGCGTCGGGCGCCATTGCCGGGTACTACACGCTCGCAACGGCGCAGGTTGATTTCGGCGACCTGCCGCCGGACGTGACGAAGAAATTACCCAAACGGACGTTGCCGGCGGCCGTGCTCGCCTGGCTCGGCGTGGCGTCTGACCGCCACGGGCAAGGGTTGGGGAAGGCGCTGCTCGCGCAGGCGCTCCGCGATTGCCACGACGCCGGACAGACGTTCGCGTTCGTCGCCGTCCTTCTCGATTGCATCGACGACAAGGCGAAGGCGTTCTATCAGCGGTTCGACTTCGCCGAACTTCCCGGTCACCCGTACCGGCTCTTCCTCACAGCCGCACAACTCGAAGCAATGATGTCGGGTGCGTGACGCTCATTTTCCGGCGAGTTCCCGCGCCGCGAAGTGCCGCATGGCTTCGCGGAAAAGGAGGCGCGTCAGCGGACCGCGATCGGTGTCGTGAGCCGTGTAGTAGATGACAATGTGTCGCCGGACGGGGAAGCCCAGCAGACCCGCAAGACTGGTGGCTGCGTCGTCGCGCACCTCGTCATCATCGAGGAACTGCACCAGGAAGCGAATCCGCTCCAGCCGGTGCGGATCATTTCGGTCGGGTGGCCCCATCGGGCAAATGTAAAAGATGAAACTCCACCGGCCCACGATATCGGCGGCTTTCGCGACGGATAGGAGCGCATCCCAGCACGCCCGGTCGTCGGCTGACTCCACGAGCCGTAGGAGCCTGTCTTCCGGGAGTGCCTCCGGTTTCCTCTTCTGGATCATTTTCAGCGTGGTCGAGAGGTGCTTGCGGAGTGACGCCTGATCGAGTTTGGCCAGCCCTTCCAGCGCGAGGATGCGATGATCGAGGTCGTCGTGGACGGCCCCTTCTTCCAAGAGCGCGACCTTCTGCTCACGCGGAAGCTTGCTCAAGACGATCTCGTTGACGTAATCGTTGAGCCAGACTCCCTCTACCGGTTGTTTCAGCATCGCCCGGTAGATGGCCGGGAGTCGCTCCGGGTATTTCGCACCGATTACCCGGACAATCAACGGCTCGGGACGTCCTTTCTGATTCAGGATCATCGCGTCGTCGTCGGTCAGGATCGCGTGATCCAGGAGCCATTTCTCCTCGCCGATCTTCTTCGCCTTCTCGAACCACTTCCGGGCTTCGACCGGGTCGAGCCGGTCGCCGGCATGTTGCCGGTATCTGCCGCCAATCGTCCGGGCGGAGAGGTCGAAGAGGAGCCGACTACAGAGGTGCCCGACAGTCACGTCATGCCACGATGCGAAGTGGGGTCCGTGGTCCGTGGTCCGCGTCAGCCGGTTGTCGCCGACGTGTTCGATGAGGGCGGGAACGGCGTCGAACCCGAGTTCCGCCAGTTTCCAGTAGGACGCGTGATTGCTCGGATACGAGGAAAAGAATTGCGGGGCCCAGTATTCGGTTAGATCGTCGATGAGCGCCTCGACGCTTCCCGGCTTCGATTTGCGCGGGGCCACGGTCAACGCGAGGTCGCGAAGGTATCGGTCTGTTATCGGATCCGGCGGTCCGTCCTCAGCGGCCATTGCCGTGAGCCGCCGAAGGGCCTCTTTTCGATCTCCGGTGCGAGAGGTGATCTGCCCGTACCAGTACATATCCGCGACGTCGCGAAGGTCGTCGAGGGTGGGCGGACGCGATTCCTCCTCGCCGAGCCACTCGCGAGCCGGCGAATACAGCGCGCCTGCGAGGTCGTCCCACCCGCGCTCCTTGCACTGGATCGCGAGAATAAGGAAATGGCCGCCATACTGGTGCGCGAGCAACCGGGCGGCATCGGGCGTGGGCTTCGCCTCTTCCATCGCGGCCGGTTCGACGTACTCCACTTCCTCGAACCCGAACCCGCTGTCGCGGAGGACCACGTAGTGCGGTCGGTCGCCCGGCTTTGCGGGCGGGACGCGCCACGCCAGGACGTACGGGTTTTCGAGCGGCGGCTCCGGGCGCGGTTCGCGGTAGAGATACCAGTCGATCCGGACCAGTTGCGCGTTCGCGGGCGGGAACGGGAGCCCGTACCGCTTGTATTCCTTCACAAACTCGCCGAGCGCGAGGTGCGGGGGCGGCGCGATCGGCGGCTGCGCGCTAGTGACGCTGCTCAGAACCAGGGTCACCACGAACAC
>CAZBXY010000239.1:0-12377 GCA_964495365.1 uncultured Frigoriglobus sp.
TGGCGCGGAGCGAAACATCGCGTCCACCGCCTGCGTCTCGTCGGCGGTGAGCGGCTGGACGGCGCCCTCCGGGGCGAGGTCGTCGATCCACGGCGTTTCGGAGAACGGCTGCTGACAGGCCAGTACGAGTTTCCCCACGAGCGCGCGGACCGCGGGGTCTTTCGTTTGCCACAACTTGCCCAAAAGCGGCGAACTCGTCGGGTTCTTGAAGTCCGCCGCGGAGAACAACATGCGGTCGTCGGCCCCGTACTTGTTCCAGAGCTTCGGCCCGCGGGCCGCCAGTGCCTTGAGCGCGGTTGCAATCACCAACAGCGGGAACCGGTCGAGGTCGGGCGAGTACGAGCGCTCGTTGCGGTCCGGGTGCCGGTAGTTTGCGTGTCCGGTTTCGTAACTCGGCGTGTTCGCCAGCTCCGGGAGGTACATCGCGTCGTAGTCGATCAGCTTGAGCGCGTACGATCCGGGCCACTTGCCGGCCACGAGCAGGACGTTCCCGTGCTGGAGGTCGCCGTGCGCGATCCCGGCCGCGCGGAGTTCGCCGGCGAGCTGCACCCACTGCTTGAACAGCCGGTCGAGTACCGCGGGGCTGTCGGCCCGTTCGCGGGCGACGCGGGTGAGGAACTGCCCTTCCACCCAGTCCATTTTCAGTACGGGCCACAGCCGCCCACCGGCCCGGAGGCCGTTTTCGAGGTACTCGAACGGCACCGCGAACGGCGCCGATGCGAGCGCGGTGCGGACCACGGCGTAGCGGGCCGCGCGGGTGTCGTTGATCCGTGTGAAGCACTTCACGGCCCAGCACTTGCCGCTGTCGGTGCAGAACTGGTAGACGGTGGAGGACTCGCCGGGGTGCGCGTCGGGGCGCCCGTCCGGGCCGACGACCGCGTCGGCGCCGGCGAGGTCAGGGTCGGTGAGCGCGGCGGCCGGGTTGCGGACCGCGTCGGAGTAATCTTTCGGCGACGGCCAGATCATCGGGGCGGCTCCGGGGAACGGGCGCCCATTATTGATACCAGAAGTGCGAAACGCCCGACAGCGGTTTCCGCCCGCGCGTTACGCGGGCGAGAATTGTGCTCAGGAGGTGAACGACTAAGCTCACCTGCCCGGCCACGTCACAGGGAGCAGCGCAATCCAAACAGCGCGGCCGGGTCAGGTGCAGCGCCGGGTTAGGCCTTGAGCCTACTCGTTGCCGAGCACCAAGTCCACAACCCAGCAGCCGCGAACATGCGGGCCGGAGCTGCGGCAGTGATCGAGGAGCTGCTCGTCCTCACACCCCGCATCCTGAAGCGCATCGGCCAGAATCGGCAGCCTGTCGAACGCTCGGTCGGTGTAGATGCCTTGAGCGAGTAACATCACGTCTGCCGAACCCCAAGAGGGGTTGAACCGGCTCGGGCGGAACGGGTTACCGACAATGTCCCGCATAACGCTGGCGACCTGAGCCGCTCGCGCTCGCGGTGGCCCCCACTCGTCGAAGTCGTAGTCAGCCACGAGCCGCAAGATAACGGTGGCGGCATCCTGAGCGTCGTACACGAGATTTGCGGCCAGTAGTTGGGCAACTGAGGTTCCGTCCTCGGGGTGCCGGGCCGCTTGCTTGACACCGTCCCAGATGTCGTCCAATTCATCCTCGGGAATCGGGGTGTCGAATTGCGCTTCCATTTCTTCGATCGCTCGACGGCAGCGTTCGTCAACCGCAATCCACGGCCACACGAGCCGGCAACACGCGGCCGTGAAAAAGTCCCGCTTCCGATGTGTCCGCTCGGAATCCGGCCACGTTGGGTTCAATGCGCCCTGGGCAGCGACTTTGTACATCGCTTCGGGATCATCACTCGTCAGCCATTGGGCTTCGGTCATCAGCGATCCCGCGCCTTCGGCTTTTGTGGCCTAACTTGTGATTAGCTTGACCGACCTATCATCCCCGACATTGCGGCCATTGCAACCCATCGCGACCGGATTCTGAGGGGTTCCAGCGGCGGAAATTACGACGGGGCGGCACTTGTGGCGCGGAATTGCCGTTCGCGGTTCCGGTGATAGGTTGCAAGGCTTCGCAATCTATCACCGGCGTCATCCCGAAAACGCACACTTCCCGTCGCGCCAATCGGCCTCAATCGCTCTCCCCTCGCGCACGTCGTTCGCCAGCATCCAGCGCGCGAGCGGGGCGACGACTTCGCGCTCGATCGCGCGCTGCAAGGGTCGCGCCCCGTAGCGCGCGTCGAAGCCGATTGCCGCGAGGTGATCGACCAGCGCCTCGGACCACTTCACCGTCACTCCGCCGCGAACAAGACCCTCGCGGCGCGCGATGGCGTCGAGTTCGCGCCGCGCGATGAGCTTCACCGACGCCGGCAGCAGCGGGCGGAACGTGACGACGGCGTCCATCCGGTTGAAGAACTCCGGGCGGAAGAACTTCATCGCCACGTCCTGATACGCCGGCCCGGCGCTCTCGCCGAAGCCGACCGCGCGCGACTGCCCGGCGCCGAGGTTCGAGGTCATCACGATGATCGTGCTGCGGAAGTTCGTCACGCGGCCGTACTGGTCCGTGAGTCGGCCTTCATCGAACACGCCCATGAGCGTGTCGAACACGTCGGCCGCGGCCTTTTCGATCTCGTCCAGCAGCAGCACGCTGAACGGCTGCCGCCGCACCTGCTTCACGAGCGGTCCGGGTTCGCCTTGCGGCGGGCCGAGCAACCGGTACACCGCGTCGAACCCGCCATACTCGCTCATGTCAAGCCGGATGAGGCGCGACGACTCCGGTCGCTCACGCTCCCGGCTCGCCTGGTCGCCGTGACCGAAGAAATACGCCGCGAGCGCCTGCGCCATGTGCGTCTTGCCGACGCCGGTCGGGCCGCAGAACAGCATCACCGCGGGCGGGCGCAGCGGGTCGTTCAGCCCGGCCTTCACCGTCATTACGACGTTGGTTGCAGCCTCGCACGCTTCGGGCTGGTCGATCACCCGCGCGCGGAACCAGTTCAGCACGTCGTCGCGGCTGAGTGTGATTTCGTCGCGCAGGAACAACTCCGGTAGGCCCGTCTGACGGCGGAACTGATCGACCACCGCCGTGGGCGTGACCGGCTTCTTTCCGCTACGGACATGGCGATCGACGATCTGGCGCGCGAAGCTGGACGCGGGGCCGGGGAATGCCGCGTAAGGCATGAACCGGCGGAACAATCGGACAATCCGCTCGCCGCTCCCGCGCTCGACTTCGAGGCCGGGGCCGCTCGCGGATGTCTCCAACTGCCGGTCGATCACAGCCAGGGCCGCCGCGCGCGCAAACGGCTCGACGCGCACGATCTGGAACAGGTCGGGCAACCCCGGCAACAGCCGGCGGCAGGCGTCGAGTTCCGCGGGCGTCGCCTCGGCGATCGCGCGCAGTTCGCCGCGCGCGAGGTACGGCACCAAAAACGCCGCGACGCTGTCGGTCGGCCCGAGACCGCCGGTACGAACCATCTCCAGCAATCGCTCGACGCACAACACGCCGCCGAGTTCACCCAGCTCCGCGATGACCGCTTCGATGCGCTCTTCCCACTGACCGAGGTAGCGCATCCCCGCGATCACGCGGCCCGCGGAGGTGAGCCAGAACCGCCGCTTGTACCGCGTGCCCGGTCGCTCGTCTTCGGCGAGCGAGAGCTTTTCCGCCTCCTTCACGGCATCGACCATGAGCGTCGTCTTGCCGACCCCGCTCTCGCCGACGAGCAGCACGTTCGCCTTTTCGTGGTGCAGTTTCCGCACGAGTGCCGCGAGTTCGGCCTCGCGGCCCCACGCGCGGGCGTAGCCCTTCCGCACCGCGCGATCGCCGACCGGCTCCGCGACCTTCGCGAGCGTCGGCGGCGGGGGAATGAGGTCGAGCGCGCCGGGCGGTTCCTTCGGCACCGGGATCGCGAGTTCGAGCAGCTCCGCGTGGACCGGCGGCAGGTACGACGCGAGCTGTTCCGGCGTCAGCCCTTCGAGCTTCTGCGAAACGTACCGCTCGACGAGCTTTTGAAGCTCCATCCGCCCGGGGTAATCGAAACTGATGCCGAGGAGCGGGAGTTCGGCGGCGAACTGCCCGCTCCGGCGCGTCCCGACGACGCACGGCACCCGCACCGACACCTCCGCGTCCGACGGGTAGAGCCGCTTGTTGGTGCCCTGGTATTCGGGCCGCACGGTAACGGTGAACCACCGCAGTTCCGGGTCGGTGAAATCGGGAACCGCGAGGTCGGGATCCTTGCGGTACGCCCAGCGGAGGTATTCTTTCAGGTCGTCGCGCGCGTCGGGGAGCGAGGCGCCGAACCCGGTGGGGCCGCCGTCGAGCGCGAGCGCCGAGTACCCGCCGGCGGCGTCGCGACAGAGCAGAACGTGATAGCGAACGGTGGGCATCTTTGGGTTTGTTTGTAGTGACCCGCTTCAGCGGGTCTGCCTTTCTTCTTGTGGCACAGGCTTTCCAGCCTGTGTACCGAATAGCTCAGCACACAGGCTGGAAAGCCTGTGCCACAAGGCAAAACGTCGCCGCTGCGCGGCGGGCCCGCTGAAGCGGGCCACTACGAACAGAAGGCGTCACGCCCGCGATAGCGCGGCGAGCGTGAATGCGCGGAACGTCTCGGCGAAGTCGCTGCGCGTCGGCAGCGGCGACACCAGCCCGGTGCGCACGTCCGCGACCGGCTGACCCTCGGGGTATACGCGCAGGATCGGCCCGAACGCGAACGGGTCGACGACCTCGCCCGGCCACGAATCGAGCACGTCCACGCGCAGTGGCACCGGGCCGCCGTGCTTCGGCAGGAACAGGTGCGTGCCCACTTCGGTCCGGGCGAGTGCGGGGGCGTGGAAGCCCTTCACCTGCATCACCGCGTGGGTCATTTGCGGTTGAGGCGGCGTAACGTCCACGAGTTCGACACCGAGCTGCGCCCCCCACGCGGCCCGGTATTTCATGGCCAACATCAGCACCCACTTCGACGCCTGTCCGTCGGGGAACCCGCGGACGCAGAGGTACGTCGGCCGCGGATCGACCGGCGCGGTCGCCATCAGGTTCAGGAGCGCGAGCCGGTTCTCCACGTCGAACAGATCCTGATCGTCGGGGAGCGGTTCGGACGTCTCGAACAGTTCGCGGAGCGCCGCCGCCATGTTCTCCGCGGATGAGATCGACTGCAGCGGTTGTTCCCAGCCGTAAACTCGGTCCAGCTTCTTGATCGCGCGGTAACGTGCGCGGCGCCCGGTCGCCTCCGGCTGAGCAGCCTCCATGTACGAACGCTTGCGGTCTTCGAGCCGGTTTTCGTAAGTGTTCAGCGTGTCGCCGATTGTGTCAGCCAGCTCCTTCAGCGCGAAATAACGTTCGTGCTCCGGCGTCACCTTGCCCTTGCCGAGCGTGCCCGCGGGGCGGATCGCGTCGAGGATGGTGTCGGCCCGGTCGAGCGTGGACCACGCGGCATTCAGGCGCTCGCGCACGGGCATCGCGGCGCGGGCGTCGAGCGGCAGCTTCGCGGCCCACGCGGGTGCCTGTACGCTCACCGTCAGCGCGTGTGCAGTGGATTTGACGGTGACGACGGTCAGCTCGTTCACGTCGAGGGTCGCGAGCCGAGCCGCGGCCGGTTGCGTCAGTTCGCGCTCGACGGCGCGCTTCATGGCCCGCGCGCCGAGCGCCGGGTCGTAACCGGCCTGAATCACCCGGTCGAGCGCGTCCGGGGCGACGTTCAGCACGCACTTCCGCTGGCTAAATCCCTCGCGGGAAAGCACTTCGGTCACGAGCCGCCGTGCGATCTTCGCCATTTCGTCGCGCGCGAGCTTGCGGAACGGGATCACGCGATCGAGTCGGTTGAAGAACTCGGGACGGAAGAACCGCTCCGCGGCCCGCGTGTAGGCGTGCGACCGGTCGGCTTCGGGCACGAACCCCAGGTTGCCTTCGGCCTCGCGCACGCCGAGGTTCGAGGTCATGATCACGATCGCGGAGGTGAAGTCCGCGGTGCGCCCGAGCGAATCCGTCAGCCGCCCTTCACCCAGCAGTTGCAACAGCAGGTCGAACACTTCAGGATCGGCCTTCTCGATCTCGTCGAGCAACACCACCGCGAACGGTTGCCGGCGAATCGCGCTCGTGAGCAGCCCCTCCGGTTGCGTAAACGTGCCGACCAGTCGCGCAGCCGAACCGGGCTGGTTGAATTCGTTCAGGTCGAACCGCAACAGACGATCGGAATCACTGAATAGCGTGCGGGCGATGGCCTTCGCGCACTCGGTCTTGCCGACGCCGGTCGGGCCGAGGAACAGGAACGCCGCGAGCGGCCGATCGGGGTCGTTGAGCCGCGCCTTCGCCACGCTCACCACGTCCGCGAGCGCCTCCACCGCATCCGTTTGCCCGATGACTTGCTCCTGGAGCGTGTCGCGCACGTCGTCGCGGTCGAGACGCTCTTTCGGGTCGAGAAAACTGAGCGACAGCCCGCTGCGGGCCGCGAAGTCGGCGAGTACGTCGGCTCGGGCGACTTCCGGGCGCGGCGGCAGATCACCTTTGGTCCGTGCGGCGCCTTGCACGATCTGTGCGAGCAGTTCTTCTTGTCGCGTCGTGGCTCGAACGGCGAGTCGGGTCAATACCGCGGCGGCCTTACCCGGAAACGCGGCGGTGCGGTCGTAGCGGCGCTGGAGGTCGATCACCGCGGGCAACACGTCCAACCCGAACTCCACCGCGTGCTTGCCTTCGAGCCTGCGCTGCTGGTCGATCAAAATACGGAGCGTGTCCGCGTCGGTCGGCGGGCGCACCGGGATGATGTGAAAGAAGTCCGCGAACCCGCGGTCCCGCTCCTGGAGCACGCGCAGCCCCTCGGGCGTGATCTCGGCCAGCACGCGCACGTCGCGGCGCTCCAGGTACGGCTTGAGTACCTGCGCGGCGCTGAGCGTCGATTGACTCGTGACGCCGGCGAGGAACAGCCCGACGAGGTCATCGAAATAGAGAACGTGGTCGCGCTTCTTCGCGTGTTTGAGGATCGCGAGCAATCTCGCCTCCCACTGCCCGACGTACGACATGCCGGAGATGAGCCGCTGCGGCGAGACGAGCCACGTGTTGTACCACTGCCGGTGGACGGTTTTTCGCGCCGCGACGCGCTGGTACACGCACTCGTGAACGATCGCGGTCTTGCCGGCCATGCGCGGGCCGCAGAGCAGAACCGGGCGCCGGTCGGAGAGTTCCAGCAGTCGCGACAGCTCGATCACTTCGGGATCGCGCAACACGGCGCGGTCGAGTTCGTCAGGGAACTGCCAGTCGAGGCACCGGCCGACGCGGCGCAGCTCGCTCGCGCCGTCGGTCGGTTCGCCGCCGCCGAGCATGAGGAAGTTGAGGGGCGGCGGCTTCGGGGCCACCGCGGGGACGTTCGCGCTGAGGTCGAGCGCCTGCACCCAGGCCTTGCCGACGAGCGACCCGGTTTCGGGCCTTACCTCCTCGTCGGGGTCGGCGTCGCGCTCGACTTGCCGCCAGTGTTCCGTGAAAACCGCCTCCGCGCGCACTTCGAGCGGCTCGCCGCGGGTGACCTCGAACCACAGGTCCGGCACGGCCGGCGTGAACGCGAGCCGGCGGCCCATGTGGTCGAACGCGACGAGCAGGTACTTCACGTGCGCGACGCGGCGCCGCAGTTCGACATCGAGCGAGGTGCGGTGGGTCGTGACAGTCGGGCAAAACGCCCACGCGGCGGCCTCGTCGTGGCGCTCCTTGCGGCCGAGCAGTTCCAGCAGTTGAACGAGGTCGCGGGTGAGCCGCGTGAGGAGGCGATTCAGGTTCCCGTCGGTGCGCTCCGGAGCCGTGGCGAACAGCGGGCGCGCGGTGTACCCGGCCTTGTGCTGGAACACGTACAGTGGGATGCGGAAGTTCATTTCTGCTTGCTTTTGTGGCACAGGCTTTCCAGCCTGTGCGCGTCACTCCACAATCATCCTCAGCAGCTGCGCCCGCACGTTGGCGTCCAGCGCCAGCGCGACGCACGGCGCCAGGTGCGCCGGCACGTTCGACCACGCACGCTCGATGTCGCCGTCGTGCATCTCGCCCTTCACGAGGTCATACTGGCGCCGCGGGGTCGCGTCGCGGTACCACCCGCGGCGCACGCACGACTCCGGCGGCAGGTACTGCGCCAGCGTCGCGCCGGTCGCGCGGACCATCACGTTCGGGTTGTCGCCGTCGTCCGGGTCGGGCGACTTGATGACGTGCAACCCGTGTTCGGGGCGGAACCGGATCAGCGCGCCAGTTCCGCTAACCGACAGCGCCAACCCGACCGTGCCCTCGGCGGTGTATTCGTGTTCGTGTGCCGACGGCACCGCGACCCGCTTCAGGAGCGCTTTCGGCGGCCCGCCGGCGAACAGCCACATCCGCTCCTTGTGCCAGAGCGTGACGTGCCGTGGCTTGTCGCTCTCCGGGGCGCCCGGTTTCGGCGGGGGCGGGTCCGGCGGCTCAACGAACGGGTCGCCCTCGCCCAGCAAATCGTACCGCACCACCTCGACCGTCAGCCCGTTATCGGTCGCTGCGACGCGGTACGCGGCGGCCAGCTCGGCGAGGTGCCCGCGGTGCTCGCTGAAGAGGCCCACCGTGATGCGGTCGCCGGCCGGCGCGGTCAGTGCGTACAGTCGAAGGAGCAGTTTGTCCCACTCGCGGTTCGCGTCGGCGAGCCGCTCGCGCAGTTCTGCGGGCGGGTTCTCGGCCGATTCGTGGAACGCGAGGACCGTTGCGTCTTCGAGCACGAACGTCTCGACCCGTTGGGCGATCACCGCGTCGGCCAGCTCGCGCAACCGGCCGAGTTCGGCGAGCGCGTCGGTTTCGTCGCGGGTGAGCTTCTTCTGCGCGGCCTGTCTGCGGAGGATCTTCTTCTCGCGCTCCGCGAGTTGGTACACATCGTTGTTCAGTTCGCGCACCACCGACGACGCGGCGAGCAACTGGTGCCACCGGCGGAGCGCCTGTGCGTCGGCCGCGAGTTTCCCGGCCGGGCCGCCCGGTTCGCGGGCCGACTTCGATTTCGCGCCCTGGAGCGGTTTTACGCTCACGCTCGGCGCGCCGGCGGAAACGCCGACCTCCACCGCGAGCGGAACGTCGCCGGCGTGCCGGTTCATCTGCCGGGCCAGCGGGGCGAGTAGTTCGCGCTCCATCGCGCGCTTCAGCGGGCGCGCCCCGTACCGCGGGTCGAACCCGACTTGAGCCAGGTGAGTAAGCAGCGCCTCGTCGGCGGTCAGGTTCAGTTCGCGGAAGCGGACGCCGTCGCGATGCAGTACTTTCTGCCACTCGCGGTCCGCGATCTTGCGAATGACCTCCGTTCCGAGTGGGCTAAACGGGACGATCCGGTCCAAACGGTTGAACATTTCCGGCCGCAGGAACGCTTCCACCGCTTTCGCGAAATGCTCCTGCGATTCCGCGTTGCCGACGCCGTCGCGCACGAAGCCGGCGCTCCCGCGCCGGTACGACTCCGCGCCGAGGTTCGAGGTGAGGATGACGACCGTGTTGCGGAAGTCCGCGAGCCGCCCGCTGGCGTCGGTCAGCCGCGCCTCGCCGAGTGCCTGAAGCAGCAGGTCGAAGAACGACCCGTCGGCCTTTTCCACTTCGTCGAGCAACAGCACGCTGAACGGCTGCTCGCGCACCTTCGCGGTGAGCAACCCCTCGCTGCCGAACGCCCCGCCGACCAGCCGGCGCACCGCGACAGGATCAGCGTACTCGCTCATGTCGAACCGCGTCAGCCGCTCCTTCGAGCCGAACAAGAACTCCGCGACGGCCTTCGCCATCTCGGTCTTGCCGACGCCGGTCGGGCCGATGAACAGCAGCGACGCGATCGGTCGGTTCGGGCGCGTTAGCCCGGCCTTCACGGTCGCGAGCAGATCGGTGATGAGATTCACCGCGTCCGGCTGCCCGACGACGCGCGCCGCGAACCAGTCGTGCGTTTCGGTCAGGCTGAGCGGAACCTGCGGGTCGATGATCGCGCGCGGGAGGCCGGTTTCGCGCGTGAATCCGGTGTACACCTCGCCCTCGGTGATCGGTTCGCCCTTGGAACCGTCGCGGATGAGGTTTTCGAGGAACCGGAGCGGGCGCCCGGGGTACGCCGAGTAAGTCGCGTACCGCCGGTGCAAGCGGTCCGTCGCCGCGAGCGCCGCGGGCTGCGTCGGCCGGCGTGCGTTGTCGCGCGCGAACTGCGCGAGGATCGCGCGGCCCTTCGCGTCGTTCGGTTCCTCCACCGTGATGTGCCTAAAGGCGTCGAGCAACTGCGGGTCTTGCTTCTCGATGAGTGGGATTTGCTCCGGCGTGCATTCCGCGACGCACAGCAACTCGCCCCGGCTGATCGCGGGGCGCAGGAACGTCGCGATCCCGCTACTGTTGTGTTCGCTCTTGCCGACTTCGAGCAGTTCAACCAGCGGGCCGACGTGGACGACGGCTTTTCGTTTTACTGCGTCCTTGATGAGTTCCTGGCACCGCTGCTGCCACATCCCGAACCCGCACTGACCGGCGACGATTCGCGACCCGCTCGTCTGGAAGATCGGGGCACGCGCGACCGCGTGCCACCGGCGAGCGAGTTCGAGTACCGTCGCGGTTTTGCCCACCCCGCTGGGGCCGACGAGCAACACGCTCTGCGGCGGGTTTGCGGTGAGTGCTTGCGACAGCTCGTTCACCGTGTCGTCGGCCTCGTAGGTCTTGTCGCGGTCCTTGCCCAGCAGCGTCGCGACCTGCTGAAGCAGCGACTTCTTACCCTCCTGTTCGTCCGATTCGGCCCGGATCGCGCGGTCCTTCAGGCTCGGGACGCGGACCGCGAGCGGTTCGTTTTCGACCGCAAAGCCGAGTGTGGTTTGCGCGAACGCCAGCATTCGCAGCCCGACACTCCTATTGGTGCGCCGGAGCGCCGCGAGCGCCTCGCGCCGCAGGAGCGGCACCAGATCGGCGCCCGGTTCGGCGATCACCTCGACGCCGAGTTCGGCGACGCGCGCGAGGACGTACCGTCCCCTATGTGAGAATAACGGATCGAACGGCCCCGGTGCGATGTCGGTTGTTTCGGGCAAGCCGTGGTCCCACGCGACCGCGTGGAACGTGAGCGTGAGCGGGTCGCGCCAGGCTTCGTTTTGGCGCGGCGGTTCGAGTTCGAGCGTGAAGGTGAGCGGGCGGCCCACGACGGCTCGCCGGCGGCGGATGAGTTCGGCCGGTTCGAGCTTCGGAACGAGTTCGAGCAGGGTGCGCCGGGCGGCGGTTCCGGCGGCGGCGCGGTTGGCGCCGAGCCGGGCGAACTCGGGGAAGAACAGTGGCTCGGCGAGTACCGCGCCCGGCCCGACCTTGCGGAGCATGAGGACGACGGGGAATTCGATCTCGGCGGCCATGCGCGCGGTTCCGGGGGTGAGCGGACATTGTGCCGCACATCGACGGAGAGGGCAACGGGCTGCCGGGTTCGCTGCGTTCACGAGTGTGAGTGCAAGTGTGAGTGTGAGAGAAGACAAAAGCAGTGAAAGACAAAGGCAGAAGGCCGGAACCGCTCTTGGCTCTGGCTTTCTGCCTTTCACTCTTCACACGTCTTTGTCTTCTGCCTTTCACTCACACTCGCACCCACACTATCACTTCTTCTTCTTCAGCGTGTCCACCTTCTTGTCCGCATCTTCCAGTTCCAGTTCGTCGTCGCCCTTGAACGTCACCGTGAACTCGTGGTCGATCTTCTGCTCGTTGAGCGTCAGGTTCACCTTGAGCTTCTTGCCGTCGAGCTTGTACGTGCCGGTGAGCTTCAGTTCCTTGCCGTCGAGGGTCACGTTCGCGGTCATCTTGCCCTCCTTGGCGAACTCGACGATCGTCCCGACCGGCGTGTCACCACCCGACTTCGTGATCTCCCACTTGCCGAGCAACTTGGGCGTGTCGTCGGCCCGCGCCGACCCGGCCAGTGTGAACACCACCAACCCCAACACCACAGCGCACAGCGGCTTCATGCGTTCACTCCTTGAAGGAAAGCTCTGCTTGTCTCCCGCGCCGCGCATCACGCGCTTCGCAATCTCGCTGCACGGGTGAGGGCGGAGGAATGGTACGGCGCGGGTCAAGTTCGGGTAGGTTCGGCTCCCGAGTAGCCCCAGCTCACTTCCCCAGCACTGCGGGCGCGGAGGTCTGCGCGTTCTGCGCGTCGTGGCCGGCGCTGGCAGAACGAAAATTCCAGTGCGCCACGTGCGCCCGCTTTTGACACGGGCGGACGACACAACTGAGTGTAGAGTGGATAGTGTCACGACAGCGTCTTTCAGGAGGCACTGAAGTATGAGTCGGATCGATATCGACCAACTGACGGAATCCGAACTCGTCGATCTCAATCACAGAATCGTGGAGCGACTTCGACTTCTGGGTCAGATCAAAGCCCACACCAAAATGCTTCAGTTCAAGATCGGCGACCGCGTCACGTTCGATGTGTGATATTCCCCAAGAAAAATGGACACGAAGTTAACGGCGTTTCTGTTTGTAC
>CAZBXY010000240.1:0-12363 GCA_964495365.1 uncultured Frigoriglobus sp.
AAGCCGCGATGCTCGGTCAACCGGTATCGATGCTCATCCCGCAGGTGATCGGGTTCAAACTCTCCGGCAAGCTCAGCCCTGGCGCCACGGCCACGGACCTCGTTCTGACGGTCACGCAAATGCTCCGCAAGAAGGGCGTGGTGGGCAAGTTCGTCGAGTTCTTCGGCCCCGGGCTGGCCGACCTGCCGCTCGCCGACCGCGCGACGATCGCCAACATGGCCCCCGAATACGGGGCGACGTGCGGCATCTTCCCGGTGGACGCCGAGACGCTCCGCTACCTCACCGAAACCGGCCGCCGGCCGGAGCAAATCGCACTGGTGGAAGCGTACTGCAAGGAACAGGGCCTGTTCCACGACCCGAACACGCCCGACGCGAACTACACCGACACACTCGAACTGAACCTGGGGGATGTGGAGCCGAGCCTCGCCGGCCCGACCCGGCCGCAGGACCGCGTGCCGCTCAGGAGCATGAAGCAGGCGTTCGCGGAGGCGCTGCCGAAATTGAAGGTTGCCAAGAAGCCGGCGACCGGGACACTGCCGATGGCACCGCCGGCGGGCGGGTCGGAAGCGTTCGGGGGCGGCCCGGCGGGCGCGTTCGGCGCGAAAACGGCCCCGGAAGTGCCGAAAGGCGCGCTGTCCGACGGCTCGGTTGTCATCGCGGCGATCACGAGCTGCACGAATACGTCGAACCCGTCGGTGATGGTCGCCGCCGGCGTGCTGGCGAAGAAGGCCGTTGCGAAAGGCCTCGCCACGAAGCCGTGGGTGAAAACGAGCCTCGCCCCCGGTTCGCAGGTCGTCACCGACTACCTCACGACCGCGGATCTGATGACCGACCTGGAGAAGTTGCGGTTCAATCTCACCGGTTATGGTTGTCAGACGTGCATTGGGAACAGCGGTCCACTACCTGAGGCGGTGTCGAAGGAGATCGCCGACGGCGGGCTGGTCGTGTCCGCGGTGCTGTCGGGTAACCGCAACTTCGAGGGCCGCGTTCACCCCGAGGTGCGGGCCAACTACCTCGCGTCGCCGCCGCTGGTGGTTGCCTACGCCCTCGCCGGGCGCGTCGATATCGACTGGGACAACGAACCGCTCGGCGCCGACGCCGAGGGCCGGCCCGTGTACCTCCGCGAGATCTGGCCGACCCACGACGAGGTGAGCGAGGTCATCGCGAAGTCGATCAAGCGCGAGTCGTTCGAGCGCATCTACGGCGCGGTGTACGACGGCGACGCGCAGTGGAAGGCGCTCCAGGTGCCCACCGGCGACCTGTACGCCTGGGACGCCAGTTCCACCTACATCGCCAACCCGCCGTACTTCCGCGGGATGGGCAAGGAACCGGTCCCGGTCGGTGAGATCACCGGGGCGCGCGTCCTCGCGGTGCTCACCGAGGTCACCATCACGACCGACCACATCTCACCCGCGGGCAACATCAAGAAGGACTCGCCCGCGGGCAAGTACCTGCTGGAACACGGCGTCGAACAGAAGGACTTCAACCAGTACGGGGCGCGGCGCGGCAACCACGAGGTGATGATGCGCGGAACGTTCGCCAATGTGCGGCTGAAGAACCAGCTCGTCCCGCCGCGCGAGGACGGCACCCGCGTCGAGGGCGGGTTCACGCGGCACCTGCCCGGGAGCGAAGTGACGAGCATCTACGACGCCGCGATGGCCTACCAGAAGGACGGCGTCCCGCTGGTCATCCTCGGCGGGAAGGAGTACGGCTCCGGCTCCTCGCGCGACTGGGCCGCGAAGGGCACGAACCTGCTCGGCGTCAAGGCCGTGATCGCCGAGAGCTACGAGCGCATCCACCGCAGCAACCTGGTGGGGATGGGAATCGTTCCGCTGCAATTCAAACCGGGCGAGAGCGCCGCGAGCCACGGGCTGACCGGCGAGGAGGTGTTCGACATCGGCGGGCTGGTCGCGGGGCTGGACGCGAACTTCGCCGGCGCGGCCCGCGAACTGACCGTCACCGCGACCCGCCCCGACGGCACCACGGTCGCGTTCAAGGCCGTGTGCCGGATCGACACCCCGCAGGAGGTCCAGTATTACAAGAACGGCGGCATCCTGCCGTATGTCCTGCGGCAGTTGCTCGTGGACAAGTGAACCGTACCACGCCGAGCCGTCTTAACCTCGAGGTTCTATATGCTGCCCCTGCTCGCTCAGTTCCAACAGAACAACAACGCCGTCGGGCCGGAATTGGCCGGGCCGATCCTGGTTGGCGTTTGCTGCTTCCTACTGGTGTTCTTGGTCATCGCCATCCTGTTCTTGCTCACGCTCCAGAAGGCGCTGTCGCGGTGCTCACCGCGGAACCGCACGATGGAGCCGGGGATGGTGTGGCTGAACCTCATCCCGCTGTTCAACATCGTGTGGCAGTTCATCACCGTCACGCGGGTGGCCGAATCGCTGCGGAACGAGTTCCGCACCCGCGGGCGGAGCCGGAACGAGGACTTCGGGTACGGGGTCGGAATGACTTACTGCGTGATGAACATCATCGGCGGGGTTATCAACGGGGTCAGCAACGTCGTCCCGATCGTCGGGCTGCTCGGGTTGCCGGTCGGGCTGATCGGGCTGGTGTGCGGGATCATTTACTGGGTGAAGATCGCCGGGTACAGCGCAGAACTGGCCCGCGGGCGCGGTTATGACGACGACGATTACGACGACGACGATGACGACCGACCGCGCCGCAGGAGCCGGCGCGACGAGGACGACGAGGACGACGACCGGCCCCGCCGGCGGCGCGACGAGGACGAGGACGACGACGATGACGACCGCGGGCGCCCGTGGAACCGCGGCGGGCGGTGACCGCCGGATCACGGCCCGCCATCGGCGCGGCTCTTGAGCGGGCCGAGTACGTCGTCGGGCACGAGCGGGAAGAACTTGTACCCGGTGCGATTCTCGACCTCCGCGGCCGACACCGCGTAGGGCTTCCAGTCCTCCGGTACGGTCTGATCGTTCGGCATCCAGATCGCCAACATGCGCGATTTCGCGCCCGGCGCCGGCTCGCCCTTCGGCACCACCAGCACGACCTTCCAGCACGCGGCCGGCACCTCGATTTGCACCGTCTTGCCGACGGTCTGCGCCGGTCCCTTATCGCCGGTCCCGCCGATGCCGTGCGGCCCGCACGCGATGTACAGCTCGCTGCCGTCGCGGGTGAGGTCACGGCAGTGGCTCTCGAACCGTTCCCACCCGCCGCGGTTGCAGTTCGGCGCCTGCGGCATCATGTTCGTCATGTAGAACGTGGCGCGGTTGTTCTCCTCGGTATCGGACCGGTCCTTCGCGGGGCACAGGTGCCCGCGGTCGAACCCGAACCCGGTGTAGTCGCCGTGTTTGATGCGGCGGAACCCTTGCGGCAGGTCCGGGTCTTCGGCGAAGTCGCCCCGCGGCGTCTTGCCGATGTCGGCGGAATTCAGGTTCCAGCACGCCCAGTTGGGGATCTTCTTCGCGTCGTTGTATGAGAGCACGTACTGCGGGCGGTCGATGAGGTAGGCGTTCTTACTGGCGGGGTCGGCCCGCGCCTCGGCCGGCATCCCGTAGCGCACGTTGCGGTTGGCGAGCGTCTGCCCCGGTTCGCCCGCCGGCGGGCGCGACGGCGGTTGGTCCTTGCACCCGCGCACCGCGACGAACAGCCCCCCCACGACCAGGACCGCCACGGCGACCAAAATGCGCTGGGCCGGCGTGAGACTGTCCAGCGGACTCTTTGAGGGCATGAGTCGGTTCCTTCCTACGTTTCGACAACTTGAGTTTTCACACCAGCGTACTGGCCGTCCGCGGCGCGCCCGACGACGTACACCGCGACGTTCACCTCACCCACCTTGAAGACTGTGACCCCGGAGAGCTTGCCGAGCGCGTCGAGGAGCGGCTGGAACTCGGCCCGGCTCTCTTTCGGGATGGTCTTCGTGAGCTGCGCGAGCGTGATCTGCTCGACGGGAACCCCCTCTTCGACCTTCACGTTCGCGCGCAAGGTCGCCTCGTCGGGCGGGCCGCCGGCGCCGGGCCACGCGAACGCCTCGATCGGCGCATCGGTCTCACTGGGGAACAGCAGCTCCTTCGCCGCCGCCTGGAGCGCTTTCAGGGTCGGGTTCGCTTTCGGCATGTGTGTTCCTTGTAGGACAGGCATCTTGCCTGTCCCTTCGCAATGACAGGCAAGATGCCTGTCCTACAATCGGCCGCTACTTCTTCGGCGCGCCGACCTTCACCGCGTCCGGCTTCTCCTTGAGCGCTGTGGCGGTCTCCTCCGGCACCAGTGGGAAGAACTTCAGCTTCGTCTTCTTCTCCACCTCGGCCACCGATACGCGATAATCCGCCCAGTCCTCGGTGACGGTGTCGTCGTTCGGCATCCACACCGCGATCGCGCGCGTGCTCTTCGTGGGGTTCGTGCCCTTGTCCAGCACGAGTACGACCTTCCACAAACTCGCGGGCACGGTGACGAACGGCGGGTTGCGGCCGATGGTCAGCTTCTTCGCCCCGTCGCTCGAAATGCCGCCCTGCCCGTGCGGCCCGGCGGCGATGTACAGTTCCTTCCCGCCGTCGGCGAGGTCGCGGCAGTACCGCTCGAACCGCTCCCAGGCGCCCTGATTGCACCTGGGCGATTGCGGCACGATGTTGGTCATCAGGAACACCGCGTCGTTGTTCTCCTCGGTGTCGGAACGATCTTTTGAGGGGACGAGGTGCCCGCGATCGAACCCGCTGCCGGTGTAAACACCGAACCCGATCTGCGCGAATCCTTTCGGAAGGTCTTTGTCCGGCTCGAACGCGCCGCGGGCCACGCGCCCGATGTCCTTCGATGTGAGCTGCCAGCACGCCCAGTTCGCGGTGCGCGTCTTGTCGTTGTACGACAGGACGTACTGCGGCCGGTCGATGAGGAACGCTTCCTTACTGGCGGGGTCGTCCTTCGCCTCGCCCGGCAGCCCGTAGCGGACGTTGCGGTTCTTGGGCGCCTTCGGCGGGTTGTCCGCGATCGCCGGCAGCGCGGCCACGACGAGGGCGAACAACAGAAGGAACAGGCGGGTCATCGTTGCTCCTCCCGGGGTTAGAACCCCGGGCTATTAGACGGTGACCCTTCGGGGTCCAAAACTGAAATGTGACCCTGAAAGGGTCACCGTGTAATAGCCCGGGGTTTCTAACCCCGGGTTCTGCGGTTCCCGGGCTTCTGTTACGGTTCGCGCACGATCTTCAGCACGCGGCCGTTGCTCGCGTCGGAAATGTAGATGTCGCCGGTGACCGGGTGAACGATGACCCCGTGCGGCTGGTTGAAGTCCGCCTTCAGCGGGTCGCCGTCGCCGAGTGTCTTGCCCTTCTTCCCGGTGCCCGCGACGAGCGAAATCGTGGCGTCTTTCGGGTTAAACCGCAAAATGCGGTGGTTCTCGGTGTCCGCGATCAGCACGGAGCCATCGCGGTCGATGCAGAGGTGTTTCGGGCCGTTCATCGCGGCTTCGAGCCCCTTGCCCACGCCCGCGCCCGCCTTCCCGGTTCCCGCGACGGTGCGAATGATCCCCTTCGCGTCCACGACACGCAGCGCGTGCCCGCCGCGCTCCAGTACCCATAAGTTGCCGGCCTTATCGACCGCGTGCGCCCGCGGATCGATGAGCGGTTGCTTGGTGGCCTCCGCGCCGTCTTTGGGAACGCCCTTCTCGCCGGTGCCCGCGACGGTCGTCACGATCTTCGTCTCCATGTTGACCTTGCGGATGCGGCGGTTGTCAAGGTCGGTGACGTAGAGGTTCTTCTTGTCGGGATCGAACGCGACGCAGAACACGCCGCCGAACTTCGCGTCCTTCGCCGGGCCGCCGTCGCCGGAGAAACCTTTCTCGCCGGTGCCCGCGAACGCCTCGATCGTCTTGGGCGTGTACACCCTCACGCGGTTGTTCCACGTGTCGGCCAGGTACACCGCGTCGCCCGGGCCGACCGCCAGCGAGTGCATCCCGTTGAACGTCGCCTCCTTCGGCGGCCCGCCGTCGCCGGTATCGCCCTTCTTGCCCTCGACCCCGGCGACGGTGACTAGCTGATCCGCGATGTTGACCCCGCGGAGCCGCTCGCCCTTCGCCATTTCGACGATGAAGATGAAGCCGGTCGTGTGGAAGTCCACGCCGAACGGTTGGATCAGCTTCGCCTTCGTGGCTTCGGTGCGGTCGGGGCCGTCGCCGCCGCCGGCGACGAGGACGAGTTTGTCCGCGCGCCCGGTGGACGCGCCGAGGAGCAACAGGATCAGGGGTAGGACGCGGCGCATGGCGAATCTCTCGGAGGTGTTGGAGAGAAGGTACGCCGGTCGGGGTGTCGGCGTCAACGCGGAGCCGGTATCTTTACGCGGGCGACTTCGCAAGAAAGGGATTCGCGCTGTGCTCCACCCGATCGAACTGGTACTCGCGCTGCTCGCGGTCGTCGTCGCAATCGGGGTCGCGGCGCGGCGGCTGGGCGTTGCGGAACCGATCCTGCTCGTCGTCGGCGGGCTGGTCCTCGGCCTCCAGCCGTGGGCGCCGGGCGTCGTGCTCAACCCGCAGGTCGTGTTCCTGCTGTTCCTCCCGCCGCTGTTGTACGCGGCCGCGTTCCGCACCCCGTGGCCGGAGTTCCGCGCGCAGCTCCGCTCCATCACGCTCCTCGCGGTCGGCCTGGTGCTATTCAGCACGATCGCGGTGGCCCTCGTCGCCCGTTACGTCGTGGGGCTGCCGTGGGCCGCGGCCTTCGTACTCGGGGCGATCGTCTCCCCGCCGGACGCGGTCGCGGCCGCCGCGGTCACGAAGCGGCTCCGCGTGCCCAAGCTCATCGTCACCATCCTCGAAGGCGAGAGCCTGGTGAACGACGCCTCCGCGCTGGTGGCCCTGCGGGTCGCGGTCGCCGCGGTCGTGACCGGGGCGTTCTCGCTCGCCGGCGCCGGCGCACAGTTCGTGATCGCCAGCGCCGGCGGTATCCTCATCGGCCTCGCCGGCGGGTGGCTGGTGGTGCGGTTACACGCGTGGCTCGACCGCAAGGACCGCGCCGACGCCAAGCTGACCATCACCGTCACGCTGCTGACGCCGTTTGCCGTGTACCTGCCCGCGGAGCACCTTCACATGTCCGGTGTGCTCGCCGCGGTGAGTGCCGGGTTGTGGGTCGGCAACCGGTGCGAGGGCGTGTTCTCGCGCGAGCTGTACGAAGAGGCCCGCGCGGTGTGGGAATGGATCGAGTTCCTGCTGAACGGGCTGATCTTCATCCTGGTCGGGTTCGCGCTGCGGCAGATCCTGGAGAGCCTCGGCGGCGCATACCCGCCGGAAGACCTGCTCCGGTACGCCGGGGCGGTCGTCGCGGTGGTGATCGTGGCGCGGATGGTGTGGATGTACCCCGGGGCGTACGTCCCGCGGTGGTGCGACCGTACGTTCTTCGGCATCCCGACGCCGTACCCGCCGTGGCAGAGCGTGACCGTGGTCGGGTGGACGGGGATGCGCGGGGTGGTGTCGCTGGCCGCGGCGCTGGCGCTGCCGTACTCCACCACCGGCGGCGAGCCGTTCCCCGGGCGCGACCTGATCCAGTTTCTCACGTTCTGCGTGATCTTCGGCACGCTCGTCGGGCAGGGGCTGACGCTCCCGCTGTTGATCCGCGTACTGGGCGTGACCGAACCCGTGGGCGAAACGCCGGAGGAGCGCGAGCCGCCGGCGTGAGCGGATTCGGCTCGCGGCGCCGCGCCCCGGGCGGGTATTGTGGGACACACGACCGATTCCAACGGAGGAACTCATGCGAACGCTGATCGGGATGGGCGCGGCTCTCGCGCTGGCTTGCGGAGCGGCGGCCGACGACAAGAAGGGCGAGAAGTTCGACGCGGCGAAGCTGATCGGCAAGTGGGAACCGAAAGACCCGAAGAAGGGCGAGGAGTTCGTGCTGGACTTCGCCCGGGACGGCAAGCTGACCGTCACCGGGACGCTCGACGGGAAGGTGCAGACCCTCAGCGGCACGTACAAGCTCGACGGCGACAAGCTGTCGTTCGAGGTGAAGTTCGGGGCCGAAACGATCAAGGAGGCGATCACGCTCAGCAAGCTGACCGACGACGAGATCGAGGGGAAGGACAAGGAGGGCAAGGTCGAGGCGCTGAGGCGCGTGAAGCCGAAGAAGTGACCCGCGCGGATCACACTTCGTCAAGTTCTTCCGCCCCGATACGAATAGCTTGATGAAGGACGCGCCGTTCGCGGGGCGCCGGGAACACCTCGAACCGGAAGTGAGCGTTCGCATGGATCGCCCGGTCGTGCTGTGCGGGTTGGGTCGGGTCGGATGGCGCGTGCTCGCCTCGCTCCGCGCTGCTGGGCTGCCCGCGGTCGTCATCGACATCAACATCAGCCCCGACGACCCGCGGCTCGACGGGATCACCGCGTTCAAGGGCGACTGTCGGCGCCCGGAGCTGCTCGAACAGGCCGGGGTGAAAGACGCCCGGGCCGTCGTCATCGTCA
The DNA here is from genome assembly GCA_964495365.1 of uncultured Frigoriglobus sp. Lineage (GTDB taxonomy): Bacteria > Planctomycetota > Planctomycetia > Gemmatales > Gemmataceae > Gemmata. The sequence continues at coordinate 8,399 of CAZBXY010000240.1, forward strand.
CGTCCGACGACCTGGTGAACATCTCCACCGCGCTCCTGGTCCGCCGGATGAACCCGGGCGCCCGGGTCGTGGTGCGGATGTTCAACCAGAACCTCATCGCCCGGTTCACCGGCGCGGTGAAGAACACCATCGCGCTTTCCGTCTCGGCCCTCATCGCCCCGATGCTCGCGCTCACCGCGGTCACCGGCGACGCGCTCGGCGCGTTCAAACTGGACGACGGCCCGCAGCAGATTTCCGAACTGGTCGCGGTCGAGGGCTCGGAGCTGGTCGGCCAAAAGGTCGCGGACCTCGCGAAGGAACACACCCTCGTTCCGCTCGCGCATGTTCCGGCGGTCGGCCCGCCCCGGCTGCTCCGCGCCGTGGACGCCGAAGCGACCCTCGCGGTCGGCGACACGCTGGTCGTGTGCGGGCCGCCGCAGGCGCTGCGGAAGCTCCTCGAAAAGCTCCGCGGCGACCTGCTCCCCGGCGTGCAGTGGGCCGGGGCGCTGCGGCGCTGGCTCCGCACCGCCCGGCGCACGCTGCTGGAAGTCGATCTCGCGGTGAAGATCATCACCCCGATCCTGTTCGTCACGATCTTCGCCAGCACACTCACGTTCCGCTACGGCGTCGGCACCGACTGGGGCGACGGGCTGTACCGAACGGTCACCGTGGTCGCGACCGGCAGCGAACTGCCCGGCGAGAACAAGCCGGAATGGGTGAAAATCTTCCTCAGCGTGCTGAAACTGGCCGGCGCGGCGCTGGTCGCAGGGTTCACGGCCATCCTGACCAATTACCTGATCCGCGCCAAACTCGGCGGCGTGCTGGAAGTGCGGCACGTCCCCGACAGCGGGCACGTCGTCATCTGCGGGCTGGGGAACATCGGCTACCGGCTGGTGCTCGAACTGACCGCGATGGGCGAGCGCGTCGTCGCGATCGACAAGGCGGCCGACGGGCCGTTCTTCCCGATCGTCCGGGCGAAGGGCGTACCGACGTTCATCGGCGACGCGACCGTGCCCGAGGTGCTGCGCCAGGCGCGGGCCGAGACCGCGAAGGTGGTGATCGCGGCCACGTCGAGCGAGCTGGCGAACATCGAGATCGCGCTTCTGGTGCGCGAGAAGAACCCAAAGCAGCGGGTGATCGTGCGACTTAGCGACCCGCAGTTCGCCGAGGCCGTGCGCGAGGCCGCCGACATCCGCAACGCGATCTCGGTCCCGGCGCTGGCGGCCCCGGCGTTCGCCGCCGCGATCTACGGCGACCACGTGCAGACGCTCGTCACCGTCGCCGGGCACACGCTGGTCGTCATCGACTTCGTGGTGAACGACGCGGAGGACTACCTCAACGGCCGGTCGGTGCGGGCGTTCGCGCTCGACTACGGGCTGCTGCCGATCGCGCTCTCCGGGCACGACCTCAGCGCGCTCCGCGGGTACCGGCTCAAGGTGGGCGACAAGCTGACGGTGGTGACCGAACACGCGGCGTTCGAGCGCCTCTTGCGGTTCGAGAAGCCGCCGGCGGTCCACGGCGTGATGGTGCAATCGCACCCGGCAACGGCGCGGGAGGCGCTCCTGCCGCGGGTCCGCGAGCACCTGCGGTGTTCGGCCGAGGAGGCCGCCGCGACCCTCGCCAACGGGCCGTTCACGCTGGCCACCGGGCTGACGTTCGGCGAGGCCCGCGAGCTGATCGAGCACCTGGAGCGCGAGAAGGTGACCGCGCGGGTGGTGTGAGCGGGTCGGGCGGGATCGGGCTTCGCGCCGGCCCACCTCACCACCCGCTCCCGCCTGAAACGTGAGGCCCGGCGCGAACTGAAAAACCTCTGTCAAACTGTTCGGCCTTCAGCTACAGTGGATCATTCGGTCCTGTTGCTCCGGGCCCGTACTCATGACCGCCCCGCAATCGTTCCCCGCGCCGAGCCGACCGACCGAGATCGCCCGGCTCGAGCTGATGCAACTGCCGCCGGCCGAACCGCTCGACGCGGTGTTCCGCCGGGCCTGCGAGCTGTCGGCCGAGGCCCTCAACGTCGAGCGCGTCGGGGTGTGGCTGTTCATCGACCACGACACCGCGCTGCGGTGCGCCAACCTGTTCGAGCGGTCGAAAACCGAACACTCGGCCGGCACCATCCTGCGGGTCGCGGACTTCCCCACGTACTTCTCCTCGATCGTGATCCGCAAGGCGGTCCCGGCCGAGGTCGCCGGCACCGAGCCGTGGACCGCGGAACTGGCCGACCGCTACTTGCGCCCGCTGGGCATCGGCTCGATGCTCGACGCCGGCGTCTTCGTGAGCGGGAAGCTGGTGGGGGTGGTGTGCCACGAGCACGTCGGCCCGCCGCGCGAGTGGACGACCGAGGCCCGCGACTTCGCCGGGTCGATCGCCGACCTGCTGGCCCTGCGGGTGCAATCGGCCGAGGTGCGCGACCTGCGGGCCGCGTTCTTCACGTCCGAGGAGCGGGTCGCGGCGCAGGACAAGTCCGCGGCGGTCGAACACCTCGCCGCCGGCGTCGCGCACGACTTCCGTAACCTGCTCTCGGTGTGCGTCGGGTACGGGTCGATGATCGCCCGGCGCACCGACGTGCCGGCGGAGGTGCGCCAGCAGGCGAAGGCGATCGTCGAGGCCGGTGACCGCGGGGCGGCGCTGGCAAAGGAATTGATGGAGTTCGCGCGCCCGGCGCCCGCGGTGCCGCGGGTGCTCGACCTGGCCGAGGCGACGGTCGAGTTCCTCCCGGTGTTGAGGGCCGCCGTCGGCGCGCGGTACGAACTTCAGTTCGCGCCCCCGCCGGCACTGGGGCAAGTGTTCATCGAGAAATCACAGTTCACGCGCCTCTTGTTGAACCTCGTGGTCAACGCCCGCGACGCGATGCCCTCGGGCGGCCCGATCGCGGTGCGGCTGGCCCCGGTGAAGCTGACCGGCAACCCGAGTTACCAGGGCCGATTCGTGCTCTTGGAGGTCGCCGACACCGGGGTCGGGATCGACGAGGACACGCGGCAGCGAATCTTCGAGCCGTTCTTCACGACCAAGCAGAAGGGCACCGGCTTGGGGCTGGCGGTCGTCCGCCAGGTCGCGGAGCGCACCGGCGCGCTGATCCGCGTCGAGAGCGAACCGGGCCGCGGTTCGACGTTCCAGGTGCTGTTCCCGCGCGTGGGCGCGAGTACCGGCGGTACCATGGTGTACCCGATCCTGCCGGAACCCGAACCGAGCGGGGCGTGACCGGCACGCCTGCGCTCGCGAACCAGGTTCTTCGTTCCCTGCGCGGTACTCACCCGCAGCCGGTGGTTTCGCCGCAGGTGTCGCACTTCATACACGCGCCGCTACGCACGAGCGTCAACTGCTGGCAGTTGGAGCACGGGTCGCCCTCGTAGCCCTTCAGCCGGGCGGCGCGGATCTTCTCCGACTGCGTCCCGGCGACCGGCGTGTAGTTCACCCGCGGCGGGAGTACGGCCGCGCTCCCGTTGCCGTTGGCCTTCGCGTGCCCATTGCCGGTCCCGGTACCGCTCGTGTCGCGCGGGGGCGGCGTTTGCACCACGTCACTACCGGGCTTGGGGCCGCCGTTCCCGTTACCGGGCTTGGCGTGGGTCGAGCGCGGGTGCTCGATCTCCGCCTTCGGTTTGGCCTTCGGATCGACCGTGCGCGTACTCACGGTCTCCTCCGCGTCGAAGTCCGGGCCGTCCTCGTCGTCGTGCATCGCGTCGCCGCGCAGGTCTTCCGGCAGCACGTGCGCCAGATCCTTGCGGTCGAGGTACGTGATCGCCAGTTCCCGGAAGATGTAGTCAATAATCGACGTACTCATCTTGATGTACGGGTTGCCCTGGACGATCCCGTTCGGCTCGAAGCGGGTGAACAGGAACGCATCGACGTACTCTTCGAGCGGCACCCCGTGCTGCAACCCGAGGCTCACCGCGATGGCGAAGCAGTTACACATGCTGCGGAAGGCGGCGCCTTCAGGGCCGCGAAGAGCGTGTGTGCGCAACCGCGGAATTGATCCATCGCGAGATGAG
>CAZBXY010000241.1:0-10780 GCA_964495365.1 uncultured Frigoriglobus sp.
TGGCCTGCCAAGATCACTCCGCACTTGTGTAGAACAACGAGGGCAACGCCCCGGGCTATGTTGTCCCGGCCCTTCGGGCCGAAAACAAAGAAATCTGAACACCAATTCACATTCCTTGGAATCACGGCTACGCGACGTTACTTCTTCTTCGGCAACGGCTTGCCGTCGGTGCCGATTGCGCCGACGGCCACGATCGACAGCGCCTTCGGGTCGAGGTGCTTCTTCGCCATCGCCTGAACGTCGGCCGGGGTCACCGCGTCCACCTCCTTGCGGTACCGCTCCAGATAGTCGAACCCCAGCCCGTACCGCTGCGCGGCGAGCAGTTCGCCGGCGACCGCCGACGACGTGGTGAACCGGAACGGCAGGCTCCCCAACAGGTACTTCTTCGCGTCATCGACTTCCTGTTTGGAAGGCTCCTCGGCGCGGATCTTGTCGATCTCCTTGAGGAACCCGAACTTCACGTCGAGGAACTTGTCCGGGAACGTGCCGACGAAGCCCGTGAACGCGCCAGGTTCCTTCCCGGCGGAGTTCGCAATGCTCGCGTTGACCGTGTACGCCAATCCGAGCCGGTCGCGGAGGTTCGCGGAGAGCCGGTCGGTGAACCCCGGGCCGACCCCCAGCACGTTGTCCATCACCAGGAGCTTGTAGTAGTCCGGGTCGGCCCGCCGCACGCCGAGGTGCCCGATGTAGACGTGAACCTGCGCCGCGTTCGGGTCGGAGACGATCTGCTCGCCCCCGACCGGCCTAGGCGGCGCTTTTACCTCCGGCTTGGCGAGGTCGGATTTCTTCCAGTCCTTTGTGAGGGCTTCGATCTTTTTGAGCATCTCGTCGGTGTTGAAGTCACCGACAACCGCGATCGTGGCGAAGTTCGGGGCGAACGCGAGCCGGTGGAACGCCTTCACGTCGGCCGCGGTCAGCTTCTCGACGACTTCCTTCTTGCCCAGCGCCGGCCGCCCGCTCGGGTGTTCCCCGTACACGGTGGAATAGAACAGCCGGCTCGCGCGCGTTCGCGGTTGCGTTTCGGCGTCGGCGATCGCCGAAAGTTGCTGCTCGCGCATCCGTTCGAGCGCGTCGTTCGGGAACGTGGGCGTCTGGAGGCACTCGAACAGCAGGCCCAATCCGAGGTCGGTGTCGGGCGTGAGTACCTTCAGCGACCCGCCGTTGGAGTGCAGCGACAGCCCGCCGCCGGTGTCCTCGATGAGCGCGGAAATCTCCTTGCCAGAGTGCTTCGCGGTGCCCTCTTCGAGCGTGTTGCCCATGAGCGCCGCGACCCCGAGTTTGTCGAGCGGCTCGCGCAGGCGCACGTCGGCGATGTCCACCGCCGCGACCACGACCGGCAACCGGTGGTCTTCGAGCGTGATGACGGTGAGGCCGTTGGGGAGGACGGTCGTTTTAGCCGCGGCGAGCGAGAACCCGCCGGCCCCGGGGGTGTCGGCGCGCGGGGCGCGGAACCCCTCCCCCCGGCCCCCTTCCCCAAAGGGAGAGGGGGAGAAAGAAGAAGACCGCGCTCTGACTCCCCCTTCCTTCTTAGGGAAGGGGGCCGGGGGGAGGGGTTCTTCGCCTTCGTCCCCGCACTTCTTCGCTTCCGGCGGCACACTCCACACGATCGCGGCCTTCTTCCGCGCCAAATACTGTTTCGCGACCCGCTGAATGTCCTCCTTCGACACCTTCAACACGCGGTCGAGGTAGTCCTGAAGGAACTTGCCCACGTCCTCACCGCCGGGGTAGGACGCGGTGCGGGCGACCGTGTCCGCGAGGTTGTGGACGCTCTCGCGGGCGAACACGAACGACGCCAGAATCTTCCGCCGTGCGCGGGCCAACTCCGCGTCGGAAATCGGCTCGGTCGCGAGCTTCTCCAGTTCCGCGAAGACGAGATCCTCGGTCTTCTTGCGGTCCTTGCCTTGCAGCAGTTCGATGGTGATCGAGAACCAGCCGGGGTAGCGCCCGGTCGAGTTGCCGCCGTAGGGCGAGGTCACGTCGCTGGCGACCCGCTCGTCTTCCACCAGTTTGCGGTACAGGCGGGCCGTTTTCCCGCTCACCAGAACGGAGTTGATCAGGTCGAGCACCGGGTCTTCCGGGGAACCGACCGCGACCGTATTGAACCCGAGCATGAGCCGCGGCACGTCGAACTTCGACTCGAACTCTTTCCGCACCGGCTCGGTGCGCTCGGGGTAGAACGTGGGCTTCTTGCGCGGCGGCAGTTCGCCCTTCGGAATCGGCCCGAACAGCTCCTTGATCTTCTTCAGCGCCTCATCGGGGTCGAACCCGCCCACGATGACGAGCGACGCATTGTTGGGGTAATACCACTTGTCGTAGTACCGCTTGATGATCTCGGCGGTCGCGCCGCGGACGTGTTCCTCTTCGCCGATCACCGGGTGTGAGTACGGCGAGTCCTTCGGCCAGAGCATCGGCAGGATCGCCTTGTACTCCAGATCCCACGGGGTGTCCTCGCCGCCCTTGAGTTCGGCGACGACCGCGCCCTTTTCCTGCTCGAACTCGTGCTTGGCGTCGATGAGGGTGTTCCGCATCCGGTCGGCCTCGATCGAAAGCGCGATCGGCCACCGGTCGGCCGCGAAGTCGAAGTGGTAGTTGGTCATGTCCTCGTTCGTGTACGCGTTGTTGCGCCCGCCGTTGCGCTGGGTGGCGCGGTCGATGTCGCCGGGGTTGAGCTTCGCGGTGCCCTTGAACAGGAGGTGTTCGAGGTAGTGCGACAGGCCCGTCTGGTCCTTCTCCTCGTCGCACGAGCCGACCCGGTAGGCGACCATCGTCGTGACGACCGGCGCGCCCTTCACCGGGAGCAGGTACACTCGCAGCCCGTTGTCGAGCGTGACCGTTCGGAGGTCTTTGAACATCCCCTGCGAGGTCTTCACCAGTTCCGCGTCGGCCGCCGGGTCCGGCGCGCGCTCCGCCGGCGGGGCCGCTTCGACGCGGCCCGGGATCGGGGTGAAGGCGACCAGTGCCGCGAGCGCGGCCAGCGACGTGAGTGCGAACGCGTTCCGCAACATTGACGATCCTTCCTGATCGGGTGACAGCAACGTGCGGTTAGTGTATCGCGCCGGGGCCGTGCGAAGGGCCGCTCAGCACGTCCCCGACCGGCCGTCGCGGGGTGGGGCGCGGGGTGCCGGGCGGAACGAGTCCCATGCGGAGGAGCACTTGCGGCGCGAACGTTGTTCCGAGGGTGACCGCGAGGACCGACCGCAACTCCATCACCTCGACCGGCTGGTTCAGGTACGACACGCCGATGCCGTTGGCCGCGGCGCGGAGCAACACGCGGTCGAGCGCCTGCCCGGCCGCGAGCCAGTCGGCGGGGGTGTCGTGCGGGGTCGCGATCACGGCCAGGAGCGGGGAGTGGTCGGCCAGTTCGCGGTCCTTTGCGGCGCGCCCTTCGCCCACGTCGAAGGTGCGGACGACGAGCGGCCCGGCGAGCGACGCCAGGTCGCCGGTGCCGAGCGCGTAGCCGGGCATCCCGTCGCGGCTGCGGGTGCGGTTCCAGTGCAGCCATGCGGCCAACTCGCGGCGGAACGCGGCGCTGGCGAACTGGCGCCGGTCGGCCTCGGCGACCAGCTCGGCAATCTGGCACCGGCGCCCCTCGTCCGCGACCGGGACGAACACCGCGCCTTCGCTCTTGGCGTCGCGCTCGAACTCCTCGACCAGCACGGGAAACACGGCGCCCGGCTCGAACGCCCGCCGGTACGTGCGGCGGTGCGGGATCGCCGCGAAGAGCGCCTCCAGCGCCGGGTCGGGGTCCGGGGCCTCGTCGGCGTCGAGCTGGACGCGGGCGAGCAGGTCGGGGTGGTACCGGTCGGGCAGGACCTTGACGTGCGCCGGGTGCCCGAAGTGCTGGAGCGCGGCGCGGAGGTGGAACAGCGCCGCCCCGCAACTGATGGTGAGTTCGCGGTCGTGCGGGTCGCAGACCGGCAGCGCCCGCGCGCGGTCGGCGAACAGGTCGAGCGTGCCGCCGATGACGTGAAACAGCCACGGCTGGCTGTTGTGGCTCGACGGCGCGAGCACCGCGTAGCGGGTGGCGAACCGGAGCCAGTCGCCGACCAGCCCGTCGTGCGGGAAGTCGGCTTCATTCACCGTCCAGGGGTCGTGCGGAGCGGACATGGGATTCACCCGTCCGGGTTGTCGAGGATGTGCTGGAGGCGGGCCGCGAGTTCGGCCGGGAACCGCGCCGGCCACGTCGCATCGACCAGCCCGACCTCGATGAAGTCGCGGAGGTGCGTGCGGTCCTTGTCGCGGTTGGCAACGAGCTTCATGCGGACGAGCGCTTCGAGCGACAGCACGCGGAACGAGTCGCCCGGTTCGCTCTCGGTGATGTTCGGGGCCGGTACGATGTCGTCCGCCTTTACCTTCTCCGCCGCGAAAATGACGTGAACCGCGTCGCGGGCCTTCGCGCCGGGGCCGTCGAGGAACATGTCGATACTGGCCGCGTGCCGGTACACGAACCCGGCGGCCTCCAGGGCGGTCTTTGCCGCGTCGAAATCGGCCCGCGAAAGAAGAATGTCCACGTCCCGCGTGTTTCGCACCGCCGCTTCATCGACGCGCGAAACCCACGCGGCGACCGCGTTCCCACCGATCACGGCGTAGGGCACCCGGGCCTTTTCGAGCGCCGCCGCGGCGCGCAGGAGCCGTTCACGCACCTTTTCCACGGCACGGACCATCCTTTCCAGTGACACCGGGCCAAGAACGACGTTCGACATTGTGCGCCTCCACTGCCAGTGTAACCGAAGTCACACGTCTTTACATCGCTGCAAGGCGCGCCGCAGCACCACGGGATACGTCTCCGCCTGCGCGCGGTCGCCCTTCACGCTCACCGCGCCGACGGTGCGCCCGCCGGCGGTCGGGAGGCTCACGCCGCCGACCGCGAAGAACCCGCCGGGGAACCCGATATCCGACAGCGGGCCGACGAACACCTTTGCGTCCCTCAGCACCGACAGCCCGACCGCACCGAACGTGTCGCGCACCGCGCCCGGGCTGTTGCGGAGCAGCGCCGCGTGCAACCACGCGGGCAACAGCGCCGCGGTCTTGGTGGCCGTTCGCACCGGACTGTTCCGCCCTCGACACGAGGTGATCAGTTCGTTGAACGCGCGGGCGTACTTCACCAGCCCCGCGTCGTCGGGGGAGAAGTCCGCCGGGCGCAGCGTGACCAGGTCCACGTCGCGCTCGCACGGGCCGCTGGCGGCCACATCGACGGTACTGGCGAACGTGATCCCGGCGAACTCCGGCTCCTGTGCCAGCCGCCACAACAGCAGGCAGCCGAAGGTGATGTCGCCGCCGACCTCGGATTTGAGCTTCTCGTTCAGTCGCTTCCGCAGGTCGAGGAGCGGGCCGAAGTCGTGGAACGAAACGGTCTCGTGGACCTCGCGCTCGCCGGCGATGAAACACGGGCGCGGGCCGGCGATGAGGGTTCCGTCGGGTTCGGGAAACATCACCGATGTGCCGCCCCAGGCCCGTTCGAGCCGCGACGCGAGTTCCTGGAGGGGCACGCCGTCGGTCCCGATGTGGTGCGCGAGGGTCCACACGTCGGCCGTGCCGGCCCCTGCGAACGGCCGGAGTACGAACGTGAGGAACCCGAACCCCAGCCCGCGCCGCGCGCGGAACTCCGGCGGGGCGAACCGGTCCGGGCCGTCCGGGAGCGGCTCGAACGACGCCGAGCACGCCCCGAGCAGCCGCGTCGCGTAGAGAGCCGCCCCGCCGGCGACCGTGCCGCGCAGCTCCGCGAGCAACTCCGTCGGCCGCCGGGCTTCCGGCAGGTGCCGCGTGCGGTTGTACGCGCTCACGAGCGCCGCGTGAACCTTCTCGCGCGTGACCGCATCCGGTTCGCCGAACGGATTGGTGGGCGCGAGGTGCGGTTCGATCCGTTCGAGTTCGTCGGCGGCGTTGAAATGCAACACGACCAGATCGACGTGTTCGTTGGCGAACCGCCGCGTGTGCCAGGTCCCGTGCCACAGCCGGTAGCGGGCCTCCGGCTCCGATTGGAGGAAGAGGGCCAGTTGGTTCGCGACGCGGGCCTCGAAATCCGGTTCGCCCGGCACATCTGGCACGCACAGACCGAAACAGGACACGCCGAACTTCGAGTGCTCGCCGCGGAGCGCGACCCCGACCACCTCGCGCCACCCGTCGGGCTGTGAGCGGAGTCGGGCGGCGACGAGGGCTTTTCCTGCGAGCACGAACCCGGCCGCGAGGGCGCTGAGCGCGGTGCGAACGATCACGGGCGAACCTCCAGACGAAGGGATGATGCCCAGAATACGCACCGCGCAGGGATGTGGATTCACGCGGGGCGCTTCTCGATCACATTGCGCCAGAACTCCGGCATTCCGGCGTAGGCTTCCGTGTAACCGGGTTCGAGGGCGAGGTTCACGAACCGCTCCGGGGTGAGAAACAGTGGAACCGGGGGCAGCGCGGCGCCGACCGCGGCGAACGACACATACGCCTTCGCGGGGTTCCCGGCCGAATACGCGGCGAGCGCGAACGGCCGGTCGTCGGGCGGTGTGGTGTCCTCGTCGGGGTCGAACCGGTCCCACACTGCGCCGTGCATTCCCGCCGGGTCGTGCTTTCCGGGTGGAAACAGATCGATCAGCAAGACGTGAATCCCCAGCTCCACCGCCGCGACCATCTTGTTAACGAAGGCGGAGACGTGTGCTTTGCGGTCCTTGTTCGCGGGCGAAACGATCTCGACGAGCGCGACGACACGATGACCGCTGACGTGCCGAATCGCGATCGTCCGCCGCTTCCCTTTGGGCGACTTGCTCGCGATCAGTCGGCTATCAACCTTTGGGCGCGTCTTGGTGACGGTCGCGGTTCCACCGCCGCTAGGTTCCGGCAACGGTTCTGCGCCCGGATCGGATGTGTGCAGCGCGAGTACGTCGGGGATCGTGTCTCCGGCGTGTTGTTCGGCCATTGCGTAGAAGCCCTTGGGCAGAACACCGCCGTTGAGTGTCTTTTGCATCTCGCCAATCCACGCGAGGTGGAAGGCGTGAAACGTTCCGGCGTCTACGGCGGTCCAGTCGTGAACGGGCATGGCATTTCCTCGCGGCCTTCCGCAAGTGTACCAGACGCCGAGACGCGCGCCCCGTTATCCCGTCACGGCGCCCTCGCTCGCGGACCTCACGAGCTTCGCGTACTTCGCCAGCACCCCGCGCTCGACGCGGAGCGCGGGGGCTTTCCACTTGCCCTTGCGCGCCTGTAACTCGGTGTCGGGGACGTTCAGCGTCAGCAACTTCTTGTCCGCGTCGATGGTGATGGAGTCACCGGTCTGAACCAGCGCGATCGGGCCGCCGGTCCACGCCTCCGGGGCGACGTGGCCGACTACCAGGCCGTGAGTGCCGCCGCTGAACCGGCCGTCGGTGATGAGGCCGACGCTTTCGCCGAGTCCTTGCCCCATCAGCGCCCCGGTAATGGAGAGCATCTCGCGCATCCCGGGTCCGCCCACCGGCCCCTCGCCGCGAATCACCACCACGTCGCCAGCGACGATCTGCCGCGCCTGGATCGCGAGGAAACACGCTTCCTCGCCGTCGAACACCTTCGCCGGGCCGGTAATCGAGCGCTGCTTCAGCCCCGCGACCTTCGCCACCGCGCCTTCGGGGGCGAGATTTCCTTTTAGAACCACGATGATGCCTCGCTCGTACATCGGCTTCTCGAACGGCAGAACCACCTTCTGCGGCTTCGCGAACACGCTCGGCACGTCCGCGAGGTTCTCCGCGAGCGTCTTGCCGGTCACGGTGATGCAGTCGCCGTGCAGATAGCCCTTCTCCAGCAGCGCTTTCAGTACCGCGGGGGTGCCGCCGACGCGGTACAGGTCGAACATGACGTGCGTGCCGCCGGGCTTGAGGTCCGCGAGGTGCGGGACCTTCGCCCCCAGGCGGTCGAAGTCGTCGAGGGTCCACGGCACGCCCGCTTCGCGCGCGATCGCCATCAGGTGCAGCACCGCGTTCGTGCTGCCGCCGAGCGCCAGGACGAAGGTGTAGGCGTTTTCGAGCGATTTGCGAGTAATCACGTCGCGCGGGCGGATGTTCTTTTCGACGCACGTCACCACCGCCTTGCCGGCGAGAAGCGCCTCGCGCTCCTTTGCGGCGCTCACCGCGGGGTTCGACGCCCCGTAGGGCAGGCACATTCCCATCGCTTCAATGGCGCTCGACATCGTGTTGGCGGTGTACATTCCGCCGCACGAGCCGTGCCCGGGGCAGCTTTCGCACTCGACCTTGTGAAGCGTCTTCTGGTCGATGCTTCCGGCCTGGAACTTCCCGACCGCCTCGAAGATCGACACGATGTCCACGTCCTCGCCCGCCGGGCCGACGCCCGGCAGAATGCTGCCGCCGTAGACGAACACGCTGGGGACGTTCAGGCGGGCCATCGCCATCACGCAACCCGGCATGTTCTTGTCGCACCCGCCGAACGCGACCAGTCCGTCGTGGTTCATCGCCCCGCACACCGTTTCGAGGCTGTCGGCGATCACCTCGCGGCTCACAAGCGAATAGCGCATCCCCTTGTGGCCCATGCTGATCCCGTCGGAAACGGTGGGGGCGCCGAACGTCTGCGGGACGCCGCCGCCGGCGCGCACGCCCTCGCGCCCCTTCTCGGCGAGCCGGTCCAGGTGCGCGTTGCACGGGGTGATGTCGCTGAAGAGCGACGCGACGCCGATCACCGGCTTGTCGAAGTCCTCGTCGGTGAACCCGACCCCGCGGAGCATCGCGCGGTTGGGCGCGCGGCCGGGGCCGCCGGTCGTGGTCAGGCTGGTGCGGGTGGGGCCGTCAGACATTTCGCGATCCTCGTAACCGGTGCGATCGCCCGCGCCGCGGGCGGGGAGTGTCGGTCCGATCCGACCCGGTTGTTATCCGAACGCGGCTCGCGCCGGCCATGAAACCGGGGACAGTTTTCTGTGCCCGTCGAACACGTCGGATTGCTACGAAAAAACCGACTTGGGGGTTTGCAACGACTGTGCGTGTGAACTAGGTACTTGGTGTTCTCGCTCTAACGACCTCACGAGGTCCGAGCGAATAGCCCGAACGCCTCGTTCGCGGCGGACACTTACAACCCTTGTGGGGAACCCCATGCGCAGCCTGACCAAGAATCTGGTGTCGTTTTTGAAGGCGGAAGACGGCCCGACGGCTGTCGAGTACGCGGTGATGCTGGCCCTGATCGTTGTGGTGTGCATCGCCGCCATCACCACGCTCGGCTCCAACGCCAACAGCACCTTCAGCTTCGTCGGCTCCTCGATCCGGCCCCCGACCACCGGCACGTGAGTCGAGCGACCCGCTACAACCGAGCGGCCCGCTGTTTCACGCCGGGCCGGTTACCGACCCCTCGTCCTGTTCCTTTTCTGACCGCACTTACCGAGGACATTCGTCATGAAGTCGATCGCCAAGAATCTGGTGTCGTTTTTGAAGGCGGAAGACGGCCCGACGGCTGTCGAGTACGCGGTGATGCTGGCCCTGATCGTTGTGGTGTGCATCGCCGCCATCACCACGCTCGGCTCCAACGCCAACAGCACCTTCAGCTTCGTCGGCTCCTCGATCCGGCCCCCGACCACCGGCACGTGAGTTGACCAGGCGCCTCTGCAAACACCATCAACCCCCGTTCTTGCGGGGGTTGTTTTTCTTTGTCACGGCGCAAGTTCTTTACCCGAAGTCTGATTTTCCCCGTGGCACAATCCGACACTATCGAAAAAATCGGCAAAACTCTCACGCACCGACCGCCGACGGTGCTAAACATGAGTGTCCCCGGCGCACCGACGATCTGCCGAATTCGCGGCCCCGATCGCGGCCCCGCCGAGACGCATTCCGTCCGATCCAACCGGTTGACCCTTACGGGAGTTCTGCCATGTCCAGCTTGACGAAGAAGCTCGTTGCGTTCCTGAAGGCGGAAGACGGCCCGACGGCTGTCGAGTACGCGGTGATGCTGGCCCTGATCGTTGTGGTGTGCATCGCCGCCATCACCACGCTCGGCTCCAACGCCAACAGCACCTTCAGCTTCGTCGGTTCCTCGATCGCCCCGCCGTCGGGCACCTGAGAAACAGACAAGGAGACGCGGAGAAGGGAGACACGGGGAGAAGACAGTGCTTCTCCGTGTCTCCCTTCTCCGCGTCTCCTTGTCTGTTATTTGGCGAGTTCGTCCTCGATCAGCTTCACCAGCTCCTCGTCCTTCAGCTTCTTCTGCTCGCTGTCCCAAACCTTCTTGCCGTCCTTGCCGAAGACGGCCATGAACGGGATCCCGCCCTCCAGGCCGAACCGCTTGGTCAGCTTCTCCTCGTCGGCGTCCGGGTCGGCGACGATGAAGTTGGCGAACCCCGCGTCCTGGTCCTTGAGGAACTTCAGCACCTTCTCCTTGTCGTAACTGTTCTTCGGCCCCTGCTTGTCCATGCTCACGCTGACACAGGCCAGCCCCTTGTCCTTGTACTTCTTGTGCAATTCGACGAACTGTGGGAACTTCTTCACGCACGGGACGCACCACGTCGCCCAGAAGTCCACGACCACGACCTTGCCCTTGACCCCGGTCACGGCCTTGTCGAGTTCGTCGAACTTGACTTCCTTGACCGTGATACCGGAAGGCTCGGCCGCCGGGGCGCAGCCGAGGAACACGAGCGCCGGGACGGACAGAACCAGTGCGGCCGAGACGATGTTGCGCATGAGGGCCTCCGGGAGCGAGTTGGGGTCATTCGCCGGCGGTGCCGGCGCTTGTCTTCGTGGCACCCGCGTTCCCCCCGGGGGGTTGAACGCCGGCCCCACCCGCGGGCGGGGCCGCACCCACACCCCTTCGAAGGGCGCCGCGCCGCCCGCCC
>CAZBXY010000241.1:10790-12342 GCA_964495365.1 uncultured Frigoriglobus sp.
AGGCTTTCCAGCCTGTGTGTTCAACTCGGTCCCGACCGGAGGGAGGGGCCGAACCAAAACCGATTCGATGGGCTCCGCTCGGACCGCCAAATTGCGAACACAGGCTGGAAAGCCTGTGCCACGAAGAAAGAGCATGATCAACGGCGGGTAAACGCGATCGCGGGCCAAATGGCCCGCGATGCGAGGACGGGGAGCGTTACTTCGCCAGTTCCGCCTCGATCTTCGCCACCAGTCCGCGGTCCATCGGGTGCCCGTGCCAGATCTTCTCGCCCTTCTTGTTGAACATCACGGCGTGCGGGATGCCGGAGATCTCGCCGAACCGGGCGTCCATCGCCGCGTCGTCGGCCCGCTGGTCGGTCAGGTAGAAGTTCTGGAAGGTCGCGTTCTTTTCCTTGAGGAACGCGAGCACCTGGTCCGGGGTGAACTGCTTCCGGCCGCTATCGAGGCTGACGCTGATGCACACCAGCCCCTTGGCGTTGTACTTCTCGTGCTTCGCGACCAACTGCGGGAAGCTCTCGATGCACGGCGGGCACCACCGCGCCCAGCAATCGACCAGCACGACTTTCCCCTTGGCGGCCGCAAGCGCGGCCTCGACCTTGTCGAACCGGCACTGGACCAGATCGACCTTCCCGGGCGCGCCGGTGCTGCCGGTCTTCGCGCCGCCCGCGACCGGATCGGGGCCCTTGACCGGCGGCGCGGCCTTGGTCGCGGCCTCGCCCTCGGCCGTGAAGACCGTGGAGGCCCGGCTCGGCGGGGGCGGGGCGACCTGGCCATCGCCGGCGGGCGGGGTGCCGGTCCCGGCCGCGGCGACCGGGTTGGTGTTACCGGATGACGCTTCGGGTTCGGTCTTCTTTTTCTTGGCGCAACCGACGAGGACCGCCAGCCCCACAACCAGCACACATACCGCACGATTCGGGCGACGCATGATGACCCCCTTCAAGATGAGTGTTTCCGATCCGCCGACCATCATCTCCGAAACCGGACCCCAGGTCAACGCCCGGCCCGATCTATTCGGCCCGCGCCCGGTCTGCTAGGATAACAGAGCGCCGCCGGTCTGGTCGCGGCGGTTTCTTCACCCCGAGCGCCGACGAAATGCCGACGCCGACCGCGAACATCCGCAACTTTTGCATTATCGCCCACATCGACCACGGCAAGAGCACGCTGGCCGATCAGTTCCTATTGAAAACCGGCACGATCTCCGAGCGCGATATCAAGGCCCAAACGCTCGACAGTATGGACCTCGAACGGGAGCGCGGGATCACCATCCGCATGCACCCGGTCACGATCTACCACGAACACAACGGCACCACGTACGAACTGAACCTGATCGATACCCCCGGACACGTCGATTTCAACTACGAGGTGAGCCGGTCGCTCGCCGCGTGCGAGGGCGCGATCCTTTTGGCCGACGCGTTTCAGGGGGTGCAGGCGCAGACCGTGGCGAACGGCTTCTTGGCGATGGACGCGGGCCTGAAGATTATTCCCACGCTGAACAAGATCGACCTGCCGCACGCGCGCCCGGACTTCGTCATCGGCGAGATGGAAACGGCCC
>CAZBXY010000242.1:0-12287 GCA_964495365.1 uncultured Frigoriglobus sp.
GGTTCATCCACGGGTTGATCTCGTACTCGATCCCGTAGTGGTCCGGCGGGCACATGAGGATTCGCGGGTGCAGCAACATAACGAACTTCCAAGATTGCGGAAACGCGACGGCTGTGGTTCCATTTTACCGGGAAAGCCGATCGGAGTTTGTCATGCTCGTGTGGAACGCACACAAGACGAAGGTACGCTGTTTGGCCTTCTCACCGGATGGAAAGACGCTCGCGTCGTCCGCAGACGCGGTTACCACCGTGCGCCTCTGGGAGCCGACGAGCAACAAGCTGATCGGTGAGTTGCGTGGGCGATGGGGGTTTACGTCCGGGATCGCGTTCTCACCGACCGAGAGGTTGATCGCGACCACCACGATGAACTACCGGGTCGTGATCTGGGACGCCGAGAAACGAACGGCCTTATCCGCAGCCGAAGCGACTGGCGTTCGCTACGGCCCCGCGTTCGCGCCGGACAGCTCCGCGGTTGCCGCGGTTGGGTTCGACGGCGCTGCGGTCTGGCACGAGCCGGCGACCACGCGCCCGGAATCACTCGGCCCGTATTCCGGCGATACGTGGGCGCCCGACGAGCGACTGGAGTACAAGAACGCGCCGGCCCGGGTTGTCGAGAAGTTCGACAGCGTGGCGTTCAGTCCGGACGGGCGGTTTATTGCTGCCAACGGGACGTTCCGCGCGGTCGTGTGGGACCGGGAAACGGGGAAAGTCCATCGGGGGTTCCCGCACGCCGAAACCGACAGCTTGACCGTCGTGACGTTCTCCGCGGACGGGGAGCAACTGGCGATCACGTGGGGCAAAACTGTCGAGATTCACACCGCGAAGGGTAAGCCGGTCCTTCTGAAGGGTCACACGCTGTTCGTGCGGGCGATCGGGTTCACGCCCGACGGGCGGACGGTGATGACCGCTTCCAGCGACGGCACTGTCCGGTTCTGGGACGCGGCGACCGGCGCCGAAACACGCATGTTCGACTGGGGCATCGGGCGCGTGTACAGTGCCGCCTTCTCACCGGACGGCCTCACGTGCGCCGCGGGCGGCGAGAAGGGGCAGGTTGTGATCTGGGATGTGGACGTATGAGGTGCCATCATGCTCGTCTGGAGGGGCCATCGGGCGAAGGTGCGGTCGCTGGCGTTCTCGCCGGACGGCCGACTCATCGCCACCACCGCGGGCGACTCGCGGTTCGTGTGGCTGTGGGAAGCCGCCACCGGGAAGCTGGTCCGCAAGTTGAGCGCGGTATACCACGGGGCGATGCGGTTCGGCGCGTTTCTGGCCGACGGGCGGCACGCGGTCGGGCTGCACGAGCGGAACTACGCGACCGTCTGGGACACCGAAACCGGGGCTGTAGCGGCGACGCTCGCGACCGGCGGGTTAACCCTGTGCGACGCGCTCGCGGTCGCCCCGGACGGCATGCGGCTGCTCGCGTTCGTTCACCCGCGGTTCGTCGAGTGGGACGACCCGGCCCGTGCGGAGGAGCGCCCGCGGGCGCCCGACCGACAGCGCGGCCCGACCATCTCGTATTACTACCCGTTCGGCTTCGGGTTCTCCCCGGCGGGCACTTACTTCTGGCGAGCCGCACACAACCTGGACCTCTGGGATGGCGATCTCGGTACGGTGAAGCGCCGACTGGCCGACCCCGACGGCGCCGGGGCCACCGGGTGCGCGTTCACCGCGGACGATTCGCGGGTGTGCGTCTCGTTCGGGCACCGCGGGGTGATCTGGCGGCTCGACGAGCCGGCCGCGCCGCCGGTGAAGCTCCGGGGACACAGCCGACAGGTGCGAACGGTCGGGTTCCTCGCCGGCGGCGGAACGGTCCTCACCGCGGCGATGGACGGCACCGTTCGGTTGTGGGATTCGACCACCGGGGCCGAAACGCGATCCTTCGACTGGGGCATCGGCAAGGTGCGGGTCGCGGCGGTGTCACCCGACGGCACGCTCGGCGCCGCGGGCGGCGACGACGGGCACTTGGTCGTGTGGGATGTCGATGTGTGAGGAGAACAGCGCGTGCGCGAGATTCAACTGTGCAAGCCGAAGAAGCGGGAACCGCAGGTCGTCGAATGGCTCGCGTTCGACCCAACCGGGGTCGAGTTGATCGCGCGGGTGGACGACGCGCTGTTGGTCTGCGACCTCCGAACCGACGTCGTCGGCCCGCTGTTCGGCGACGAGAACCTGCACCACTGGATCGAGGGCGACGAGGTGACGGCGGTCGCCCTGTCGCCCGACCGCCGCTTGCTCGCGACCAGCTTCGATCTTGATGAGAGCAATTACACCGCGTTCGCCGAACCGCCGGGCCGCGACTACCAACTGCCCTACGTCGGCGACGAGAGCGGGTGCGCCGGGCTGATGTTCACCCCGGACGGGAAGGAACTGGTCGCGGCGTGGAACCACTGGACCGGCGGCTACGAACCGAGCGTGATGCGGCTCCCACTCGCCCCGATCCTCGCGCCGAAGCGACTCGTCGAGAAGCGAAACCCGCTCAACGGGCAGGTGTACAAAACCCCCGCGCATAAACCGACGTGGAAGAACATACTGACCTTGCCCGGGGGCGCGCCGGCGACCACCGCGGCTCTCTCCGCGAACGGGCGACTGGTCGCGGCCGGCACCGAGGACGGGACGGTTCATGTCGCGGACCTGAAGAAGAAGAAAACGCTCGCGTCGTTCGCGTGGGAGGGGCGGAAGCTCCGCGACCGCGCCGTCAAGCGCATCGGGTTTAGCCCGACCGGCGCGCGGGTGGCGTCGCTCGCCGGCGGGCGGCTGTTCGTGCGCCCGCTCGGCGCCGGCGCGTCGTGGTGGACGAAGGACGCGCTCGGCCCGGTCCACGACTTCGCGTTCCACCCCGCCGGGCGCGTGCTGTGCGCCGCGTGCGCCGACGGGCAGGCGCGGTTCCTCGACGCGCACACCGGTCTGGTGCGACAGTCGTTCCAGTGGGCGAAGAAGCCGAAGCCGCTGCACTCGGTGTGCTTCGCCCCCGACGGGCTGACCTGCACTGTCGGCAGCGAGAACGGGAAAGTGATTGTGTGGGACGTGGACCTTTGAGGGTTTCCGATGCTCGTCTGGCAAGCGCACAAGGCGCGGATCCGGCACATGGCGTTCGCCCCGGACGGGGCCGAACTGGCCACCACCGCGGGCACCTCGAAGTTCGTCTGGACCTGGCGCGCCGCGACCGGCGAACTCGCGGGCAAGCTGGCCGGGCACACGACACACGCCCGCGCCGTCGCGTACTCGCCCGACGGCCGGTTCCTCGCGTCCACACAGAATTATCAGATCACGAACGTGTGGGACCGGGCGAGTGGGGACGTTGTCGGGGTTCTGAGTACGCCCGGCTGGTGCATCGAGAGCGTCGCGTTCCGCCCGGACTCAACTGGCGTCGTGGTCGCGACCGAGAACGGTGCGGCCGAGTGGGACATCCGCGCCTTCGACGGCTCCGGGCTTCGGCTGAAGGCCGTTCACACGTTCGGCCCGCGGGCGCTCGCGCAGCGGGTGCTGTTCTCGCCGTGCGGTCGGTACTTCGCGGCGATGCAGTACGGCGGGTTCAACCTCTACGACGCAGTCGTCCGCGTCCGACTCCGTGGGATCAGCGACCCGCAGAGTACGGCGTTCGCCAATCAGTTCGCGTTCGCGCCCGACGGCAGCGCGCTGGCCGTCGTGTACGGGTTACGCATCCACCTGTTCGCAATGCCGCACGGCGAGGCCGGCGCGGTGTTCCGCGGGCACCCGAACTACATTCACGCGCTGGGGTTCCAGCCCGACGGCCGCGCGATCGTCTCGGCCGGGGCCGACGGGATCGTTCGCACCTGGGATCCGAGTACCGGGACCGCGATCCGAACGTTCGACTGGGGCATCGGCAAGGTGTGCGCCGCCGCGGTCTCGCCCGACGGGATGCTCTGCGCCGCCGGCGGCGAGAACGGCAAGGTCGTCGTCTGGGACGTGGACCTTTGAACCTTGAGGGAGAATCATGCGAACGTGGCAGCCGCACACGACGCGGTTCAGCGCGCTGGTGTTCTCGCCGGACGGAAAGCTGCTCGCGACCACCGCGGGGCAGTCGAAGCTCGTCTGGCTGTGGGACGCGACCACCGGCACGCTCGTCCGCAAGTTGCACGGGATGGAATTCCCGGCAAGAGCCGTGGCGTTTTCGCCCGACGGCAAGCACGTCGCGGCAATGCAGGCCGGGCCGGACGTTCACATCTGGGATGTGGAAGTGGGGACGATGGTCGCGGTGCTGGCGGTCGAGTACGGCGGGCCGAAGACGCTCGCGTTCGCGCCGGACGGCTCCGAGCTGATCGCCGCGGCGCACCGCTGGGCGAACCCGCTGCGGCCGTCGTTGGTATCGCCGCGCCTGCGCGACGGCACGCATTCCAACGGCGGCGAACGGGTCGGGTTCAGCCCGTCGGGCCGGTTCGTCAGGGCGAATGGGAACGTGCTGAACATCGCGGCTGTGGCCGGTCGGCCCGCGCTGGCCATCAATAACCCGATCGGCTGGGCGACCGTCAACGACTTCGCGTTCACCCCTGACGAGACGAAGCTCGCAGTCGCGTACCAGAGTACGACCGCGGTCGTGTTCGACCTCACCAACCCGTCGGCGGTCAAGCCGGTGCAGCTCAACGGGCACAAGAACAAGCAGGTGCGAGCGATCGGGTTCGCCCCGGACGGGCGAACGGTCGTGACGGTGGGCAACGACGGCACCAGCCGGTTCTGGGACTCCGCGACCGGCGCGCAACTGCGCGTGTTCGACTGGGGGCTGGGCGTCCTCGCGACCGCCGCCTTCGCCCCGGACGGCCTGACCTGCGCCGCCGGCAGCGCGAAGGGGAAAGTCGTGGTATGGGACTTGGAGGTGTGATGCGGGATCGCGTAGGGGGGGTAAGCGGAGTTGGCGCTCTTAGGCGCACTTGGCACGAAAGCCCAGGATTTCTAGGGTTTGGTCAAAGGACGCCAGGTGGCGCTCTTTGGCGCTCTTTGGCGTCCTTTGGCGTCCTTTGGCGCTCTTTGAACAATCACTTGTTTTTCCCACGTCCGGCTCACGCGACTTTGGAACACGAGAACAGATGCGCGCGTACAAGCTGAAGAAACTGAAGCGGGTTCACGGGTTGCACTTCACCCCGGGCGGGGCGCGACTGCTCGCCGCCGGCGGGGCCGAGGTGCGGATGGTCGATTCCGGCGTGTGGCTCGACCTCGCGACCGGCGCGAACGTCGGCCGCGCCGATCAATTTTCGCAGTGTTACGCGGTGACACCGGACCTGAGCCGGTTCGCGGTCGGCGGCGCGAACAACTGGCGCGACGGACTGGCTGCGGTGCAGTGGGTCGAGGGGCCGGGGGCCGAGTGGAAGCAGTTCACCTGGCCGAAACGGAGCCTCCCGCCGAGCTACCGGAACGTGTGCGGGCTGGCGTACCACCCGACCGCACCGCGGCTCGCGGTGGCCCACGCCCGCGGGGGCGGCCGGCGCGCGGACCCGAACCGGTTTACCTGGAAGCTCACGATGGTCGATCGCGACACCGGCGAAGCTCACACGGAGTTGCCCGCGGCGTTCGAGGCGTGCGTGATGAACTTCAACGCCGACGGCTCGCGGCTGGCGATCACCGGCGGGATCGACGGCGACACCCGCGTAACGGTGTTCGATGTGCCCGCGGCGCGGGAGCTGTTCACCTTCGAGCCGCCGGCGACCGTGACCCGCTGCGCGCTGTTCCTGCCCGATCTGCGGTTGGTGGTGGCGAACGGCCGGTACGTTTACGTTCTCCCCGCGAACGGCGGCGACCCGCTGTTGACGCTCAGCGGGCACCCGAAGCAAGTGAACGCCGCAGTTGTGTCACCGGACGGTCACCGATTGCTCACCGCGTCGCACGACGGCTCGATTCGCACGTGGGACGCGAACACCGGCGCCGCGGGCGCGGCATTCGACTGGAAGATCGGCCCGATCACCGCTCTGGCCTTCGCCCCGGACGGCTTGACCTGCGCCGCGGCCGGGCTGAACGGCAACGTGGTTGTGTGGGACGTGGACGGGTGAGCGTCACGTTACCTTGTCGAGTTCCGTCACCAGCGCGCGGAGGAACGGTTCGGCGTCGCTCACGATGCCCACGGTTTGCGTGCTCCCGCGGTCCATCAGCTTCGTGACCGTCGCGGGGCTGATGTCCACACACGCGACCTTCACCCACGCCGGCAACAGGTTGCCCACCGCGACCGAGTGGAGCGTCGTGGCGACCATCAGGCAGAACCCGACGCCCGGGATCAGCTTGCGCATCGCGTCCTGGGCGACCAGCGCGTCCGTGACGACTTCCGGCAGCGGGCCGTCGTCGCGGATGCTCCCGGCGAGTACGAACGGCACGCCCCGCGAGACGCACTCGAACATGATCCCGCTTTTCAGGCGCCCGGCTTCAACGGCCCGTTTGATCCCGCCCACGCGGCGGATCGTGTTGATCGTTCGCAGGTGGTGTTCGTGCCCCTCGTCGGTCGGCAGGCCCTGGTCGAGCGAGACGCCGAGGCTCGTACCGTAGAACGCCTGCTCCATGTCGTGGGTCGCGAGCGCGTTGCCCGCGAACAGCACGTTGATGAACCCGTCGCGGACCATTTTGGCTACGAGTTCGCTGCCGCCGGTGTGGACGACCGCCGGCCCCAGCACCGCGAGCACCTTGTCGCCCGCGGCACGGGTCTTGCGCATCGCCGCGGCGATCTCGCGCACGCTCACCGCCTTGGGGCGCTCGCTCGAAACGGGGCTGGCCATGAACTCGAACAGTTCGTGCCGCCGCATTTCGGCTTCCGGCGGAAAGACGCGCGTGCCGGCACGGCCGACGAGGATGCGGTCGCCCATCTTCACCGCGGTCATCGGCAGGCACCGGGCCGCGGCGCCGTCGGGATCGATCACGATCCCACAATCCATCTCCTGGTCCTCGACATCGACCCACTCGCCGGCGAGCCTGACCTGAGTGCGAAAATTCGTGGAGCAGTAGAACCCGTCGGGGAACGCCCCGTCCATGTCCGCGGTGACGGTGAAGCAATCGCCCGGGTCGGACGGTACGGCCCCGTGCGGGTGGATTTCGGCGAGGATCGCTTCGAGCTGTTCGGGCGTGTCGGCCCGCACCTCGATCCGCGCGAAGCTCGGGTTGTCCTGGCGCTCGCCGAGCTTCAGCGTCTCGATGTGATACCGCCCGCCGCGCGACAGGATCGCGTCGAGCACCTTCGGCAACAGGAGCGAATCGACGATGTGCCCGGTCATCTCGACGAACTCGACGTGCGGCGCGGACATGCGTGAACCTCCTCCGCCCGCGCAGCGTCTCTGAGAGCGGCGCGGGCGACCAGCCGTAGTGCAACTATCCTTTTGATACCGGGACCGCCGCGCGATTACGAGGCGACGATGAACGACGGCTTGGGCGACCGGATGAAGGAGTACGAGCGCGCGGAGGCCGGGCGCCGGCTGATGCCGCTCTTGCCCGCGATCGCGCGACTCGACGGCCGGGCGTTCCACTCGTTCGTCCGCGCGCTGGAGCGCCCCTACGACAAGCGCCTTTCGGACCTCATGCTCGATACCGCGACGTTCCTGGTTCGCGCGACGAACGCATTGATCGGCTACACGCAGTCGGACGA
Organism: uncultured Frigoriglobus sp.; assembly: GCA_964495365.1. GTDB lineage: Bacteria > Planctomycetota > Planctomycetia > Gemmatales > Gemmataceae > Gemmata. The sequence goes on from CAZBXY010000242.1 coordinate 7,570, forward strand.
AATCACGCTCGCGTGGGTTCAGGAGGAATACGATTCGCAAGTCTTCTTCGACGGCCGCGTCCAGAAGATGGTGTCGATGCTGTCGGCGCTGTGCTCGGCGCACTTCAACCGGCGGCTCCCGGCGTTCCTGCCCGCGGAGTTCGCCGACCGGTTGCCGGTGTTCGATGCCCGCGTGTGGAACGTGCCGACGCTCGAAGAGGCCGCAAACACCTTCTTGTGGCGCGAGCTGGACGCGACGAAGAACTCGATCTCGATGGCCGCCCGCGCGTACTACGACCACGCGGAGCTGCACGACAAGAGCGGCGCGGAGATGCAGGAGTTGCTCTGGAAGCGGGGCGTGAACTGGAACGATTATCCGGCGTTCTTCAAACGGGGCACCTTCATCCGGCGACAAACCGTTCGGCGGGCGTTCACCGCGCCAGAACTCGATTCTCTGCCGCCGAAGCACGCCGCGCGCAGCAACCCGGAGTTGGTGGTGGAACGGTCCGAGTGCGTCCCGCTCGACCTGCCGCCACTCTCGAAAGTGGAGAACCGGGTCGGGGTGCTGTTCCGCGGAGAGGCGCCGCGCCAAAAGACCGGCGCCGGTGAACAGTAAGCCCGCTCACGGTAGCCGCCCAGACGGTCACCCGTACTTCTTGAACTCCGCCCGGAACCGCTCCGCCAGTTCCTTCGCCCGCGCGTCGTAAGCGGATGCATCGGCCCAGGCGTCGCGCGGGCGTAGTACGTCGGTCGGCACGCCGGGGCAGCTCTCCGGGATCGCTAACCCGAACACCGGGTCCGGGGCGAACGGCACGTCCCGCAGTTGGCCCGTTAACACGGCCCGCAACAGCGCGCGGGTGTGCCCCAGACTCATTCGCTTGCCGACCCCGAACGGGCCGCCGGTCCAGCCGGTGTTCACCAGCCACACCGGGGCGCCGTGCTTCGTGAGCTTCTCCCTGAGCATCTCCGCGTACCGCTTCGGCGGCAGCGGCAGGAACGGCTTGGCGAAGCACGCGCTGAACTCCGGTATCGGCTCCGTCACCCCCACTTCCGTTCCGGGAATCTTCGCGGTGTAGCCGCAAAGGAAGTACTCCACCGCCTGATCCGGTGTGAGTTTCGCCAGCGGCGGAAGTACGCCGAACGCATCACACGTGAGGAAGAAGACGTTCTTGGGGTGCCCGCCGACGCCGGAGAGTTCGCACCCCGGGATGAAATCCACCGGGTACGCGGCCCGCGTGTTCTCGGTGTACTTCTTGCTGTCGAAATCGGGCTTCCGCGTTTGCGGATCGACCGGCACGTTCTCCAGGACGCACCCGAAGCGGAGCGCGTTGTAGATCTGGGGTTCGCCGGCGGCCGAGAGCTTGATCGTCTTCGCGTAACAGCCGCCCTCGATGTTGAACACGCCGGCGTCGGACCACCCGTGTTCGTCGTCGCCGATGAGCCTCCGCTCGGGATCGGCGCTGAGCGTCGTCTTGCCGGTGCCGGACAGCCCGAAGAACAGGGCCGTATCGTTGTTTGCCCCGAGGTTCGCCGAGCAGTGCATCGGAAGCACGCCCAACTGCGGGAGCAACCCGTTCATCACCGTGAACACAGATTTCTTGATCTCGCCAGCGTAGTGCGTGCCGCACGCGACCACCAACTTCTGCTCGAAGCTGATGGCGACACACGTTTCGGACTTGGTGCCGTCGCGCACCGGGTCGGCGTGGAAGTCGCACGCATGTAAAATTGTCCACTCCGGCTCGAAACCCTGGAGTTGCTCGGCGGTGGGCCGCAGGAACAGACACCGGGCGAACAGCGCGTGCCACGCCTTTTCCGTGACGACGCGGATCGAGAGTCGGTGGTGGGGGTCGGCCCCGGCGAACCCGTCGAACACGTACAACTCGCGATTCTGGAGGTAGCCGCGAACGAGATCGCGGAGCCTCGCGAACGTTTCAGGCATCATGGGCTGGTTCGCGGACCAGTCGATGAGGTCCGCGACGCCCACTTCCTTGACGGTGAACTTGTCTTTGGGCGAGCGCCCGGTGCGCTTCCCGGTATATGCCACCACGGCCCCGAGGTCGGTGAGCAGCGCCTCCCCGCGCCGGACCGCGTGTTCGGTGAGAGCCGCCGGCGACAGGTTGGCCCAGACGCGGCCCGGGTGGGTGATCCCGAGCGCCGCCGCGTCGAAGCCGGGCGCCGAGGTGTGATCCGAAGCGGGGTCCACGGAAAGAGACATGACGGCCGGCCCTCCGCGCCCCGCGAACGCGGGGCAAAAGGGCATTATATGCGACCGCGGAGTGCGGCGGTGAGAGTGCCCAGAAAGCGACTCACGGCTTCAGCGCGAGTCGAGACTTCTTCGTCGTCGGCCATTGTCACCTCACACGAGAACCGCCGCGGCGCAGAAGAACGCGACAACTCCCAAGGCGCAGCCCTGCTGGGCGCGCATGATGCGCTGGCGTTCAGGTTCCGAGGCGTCGAGTTGCCGGTCGATGTCTCGCTGGTCGAACTGCTGCCCGCAGCCGGGGCAACTGCGCCGCGTCTGCGTCACTCGGCTTCGCAACTGAATCTCGTTGTCGCAACCGCGGCAGTGGTATGGGAACACTCTCCCGTGGAAACGGTTCCGCCACCACAGGAACGCTTCGGCGTAATTCATCTCACCGATTGGTTCCAACCACGGCTCCTGGTCGTCCACCACGAAGTATCGGCGGTCACAGCCCGGGCACCACACGATTCCGTCGATGTCGCGATCGCGGACGTCGAACCACCGACGGCAGCGGCGGAGGCGGCACTGAACCTCATACACGGAAGCAACCCTCGCGTAAGCAATCTGCGTTCAGGGAGTGGTGCGTAGTAAACCGCGCCGTCGGAGTATCGGAGACGGTAGCTCATTTCCGGGCGCGCCGCCGCGCGAGTGCCTCTTCAAACGACACCAACCGCCCGGCGTCGGCATCGGCCATCGCCTCCAGTACGTCGGCCGGATCGACGCCGGGAATCGAGCCGGGCGGCGCGTCGGGCGGGAGTTGGGCGTAGAACTTCGCCGCCGCGTCGAGCAGTTCCTGAGCGGGCCGCCCGGTTCGCGCGGCCAGTTCGGTCAGCGCGGCGTGCAGCCTGGGGCTGAGAGTAACCGTGGCGGGAGTCATCGTCTCGGTCCTCGTCGTTGGCTCTTCACGTTACCACACGCAGACGCGCCGTACTACCCCGCGGCGCCGGGCTTGGCGACGAAGCTCAGCGCGTCCTTCTGCTTGTCGTAGTCCGCCATCACCGCGCCGCCGTCGGGCACATCACCCTTGAGCAGCAGGCGCGCGAGCGGCGTCTCGATCTCCTTCTGGATCGCGCGCTTCAGCGGGCGCGCGCCGTATGCCGCGTCGTAACCCGTCTTCACCACGAACGCCTTCGCCGCGTCGGTCAGCGTCAGCGACACCTTGCGCTCCGCGAGCCGCTTGCGGAGGTTCCCGAGTTGGATCTCCACGATCTTCGTCAGGTCGGCTTCAGTCAGCGTGTGGAACACGACAGTCTCGTCGATCCGGTTGAGGAACTCCGGCCGGAACGCCTTCCGCAGTTCGTCCAGTACCGCGGCCTTCATCCGGTCGTAGATCTCGCCGATGTGCGAACCCTTGTACTGCAAGATGCGCTGACTCCCGACGTTCGAGGTCATGATGACGATCGTGTTCTTGAAATCAACGGTGCGGCCCTGGCCGTCGGTGAGCCGGCCGTCGTCGAGTACCTGGAGGAGCGTGTTGAACACGTCCGGGTGGGCCTTTTCGATCTCGTCGAACAGCACCACGCTGTACGGCCGCCGGCGAACGGCCTCGGTGAGTTGCCCGCCCTCGTCGTAGCCGATGTAACCCGGCGGGGCCCCCACCAGGCGCGAGACCGTATGCTTCTCCTGGTATTCGCTCATGTCGATGCGGATCATCGCACGCTCGTCGTCGAACAGGAACTCTGCGAGCGCGCGGGCGAGTTCCGTTTTGCCGACGCCGGTCGGGCCGAGGAAGAGGAAGCTGCCGATCGGCCGGTTCGGGTCTTTCAACCCGCTGCGGGCGCGCACGACCGCCTCACTCACCGCGGTCACGGCCTCGTCCTGCCCGATCACGCGCTTGTGAAGCTCGTCTTCGAGGTGGAGCAGCTTCTCCTTCTCGCCCTCCATGAGCTTCGTCACCGGCACACCGGTCCACCGGCTCACCACAGCCGCGATCTCCTCCTCGCCGACCTCCTCCTTGATGAGCTTGTTCGCCTTGTCGCGCGCCGAAGTCGCCTCGGCCGCCGCGAGTTGTTTCTCCAGCGCCGGGAGCTTCCCGTACTTCAGCTCCGCGGCCTTGTTCAGGTCGTAGGCCCGCTCCGCCTTCTCGATCTCGACTTTCACTTGCTCGATTTGCTCGCGGATCGCCTGCACCTGTTGAACCGCTTGCTTCTCGGCCTGCCACCGGGCGCGCATCGCGTCCGCGTCGGCCTTCAGGTTGCCGAGTTCTTCCTCCAGCTTGCTTAGCCGATCCTTCGACGCGCGGTCGGTTTCCTTCTTGAGTGCCTCGCGCTCGATCTCCAACTGCATCACGCGCCGACTGATCTCGTCCAGTTCGGCCGGCATACTGTCGATCTCGGTGCGCAGCTTCGCCGCGGACTCATCGACCAGGTCGATGGCCTTGTCCGGCAGGAAGCGGTCGCTGATGTAGCGATTCGAGAGTACCGCCGCGGACACCAGCGCCGCGTCCTTGATCCGGACGCCGTGGTGAACCTCGTACCTCTCTCGCAGCCCGCGAAGG
>CAZBXY010000243.1:0-12266 GCA_964495365.1 uncultured Frigoriglobus sp.
CGGCCCGCGCCCCTGCGCGCGGGCGCGGATCGACGGCCCGGCGGTCCGCTCCGCGGCGGTCGCCTCGATCTCGGTCATGTCCGGGTCGCTCTCGTCCAGACCGGCGAACGCGTTGTTCTCGGGCGCGGCGGTCGAAGCCGGCACGTACACCACCTGCGGCCCGACGGTCCCTGATACCTCCGGCAACAGGAGCAGTTCGCTCAACCGGGCGATCACCGCGTCGGCGGTTTGCGGCCGGGCGCTCGGATTCTTCGCCAAGAGTTGGTGAATCAGCGCCGCGAGCGGTTCGGGCACCTCCGGGTTCAGCGCGCGAACCGGCTCCGGCTCGTCGGCGACTAAGGCGACCAGAACCGCCATCGTGTCCGGCCCCTGGAACGGCGGCCGGCCGGTGCAGAGCCGGTACAGGACCGCCCCGAGACTGTACAGGTCGGCGCGGTGATCCACCCGCAGCCCGCGGGCCTGCTCCAGGCTCATGTACGCGGGCGTGCCCTCCACCCCGGTCACGGTGTGTTCGGTTCCGGTGCTGATCGCCCGCGCCAGCCCGAAGTCGAGAACCTTGACGCGCCCGTTGGGGGCTTCGAGCCACAGGTTGGCGGGCTTGATGTCCCGGTGAACCAGACCCAGCGCGTGCGCCGCGGACAGCCCCGAAGCGGCCTCGATACCGAGCTGAACGATCTGGGCGAGGGTCAGGGTTCGGTTGCTGCGGAGGAAGCGGTCCAGGGCGCAGCCGCGGAGGAACTGCATGGCGATGTACGGGACGCCCGCGCTTTCGGCGGCCTCGTGGACGCGCACGACGTTGTCGTGATCGATCCGCGCGGCGGCGCGGGCCTCGCGCAGGAACCGCTCCTTGGCGTCGCGGTCGGCGGCGAACTGCGGGAGCATCACCTTCAGCGCGACGTTCCGCTGGAGGTGCGTGTCGTGCGCGAGGTATACGGCCCCCATGCCGCCGCGCCCGAGTTCCTTGCGGACCCGGTAGCGGCCGAGGGTGCCGACCTCGCCGGCGGCTTTCGGCGGGCCGAAATTAGGCGCGGGCGCGGCGCCGCGGGGCCGCGTGGGCGTCGCGGTCCCGCGGGAGAGTGCCTGGGCCTGTGAGGGGCCGGTCGGCGGGTCATGATCGACGGGTTCGGGCATCTCCAATCCATCCCGGGTCTGCGAGCAAGGGGACGGATGATTCTAACCGCTGCGGGGCGGTGTCGGGAAGGCTCGCGGGGCGCGAACACGAGCCGAACCCGACCGGCCCCTCACCTAGCTCCGGCCGGGGCCGGATCGGACTTCGATTTGGTGAAAAATGTTCCGAACGCGGGCGCCCGACGACCCGGGCGGGTGACGTTACTTGGGTTGGCCGTTCGCCTGTGCCGCTTGCGCTTCGGCGGGTTTGGGGAACACGGATTCGATCCGCGTCAGGCGCGATTCGTAGTTCTTCAGTTTCTGGAGTTCCGCCAGCGTGGCGGTGCCCTGTTCCTGTTTGTGGCGGATGTGCTGGGCGTCCACGAACAACTCGTTGTACGTCGTTTCGATCTGCTCGCGGCCGTACTGCTCCTGTCGGAGTACGTTTCCCAGGCGGTCCTGCACCGTCACCGTGAACCGGTCCCGTTCCGGGGCCAGCCGGTCGAAGCGGATCTCCATCACCACGGCCCCGCCGGCGAAGCTCTTTTCGCTGCGGAACTCCAGCTTATCGACGCCGAGTTGGTACGCTTGCGTGTAGATGAGAACGTCGAGCAGCGCCTGGTTGTTGAAGCGCTCGACCGGCGACAGCGCGCGGTCCCAGGACTCGTTGACGGACTGCTGACTTTCGTCGCTCAACCGCGCCGGCATCGGCGCTTGAAGTGGTCCGCAACCCGACAGGGCCAGACCGAGGACACCGAACAAGATAGGTAGCCGGTTCATATCGCACCTCCTGGTGGAATGAGACCGACGCCCCGCGATTATTCCCCCCATCCCATGGACCAAGGGGTGAGTTCGTGGGAAGGTGGACGATCAGACGGTTCACATCGCGAAGAATGCGTCGATCAACAGGACGAGGCCGTGGAGGCAAGTCGAGAGCGCGCCCAGCAGACCGACCGTGATAAGTCCCCATCGGGGTGAACGATCGGGCCACGGAGCAAGCAGCAAAACGAGCGACACCACGTCGGCGAGGAAAGCGACGAAACTGAAGGGCAAGACACGCTGGGCGACGTACCACGCCCGAACGAGCGAGTCGTGAACGTCGGCATCGGGGCCGAACCGCGAGTGGAGTTGGTGAGAGTACAAGACGCGCAGCCCGAACACGCTCCACGCTGCAATGATCGCACCGAATGCGTAAAGCGCGAGCGGGCGTGGGCGCGGTGATGAAGGCGCGTGCGTCACCGGAGTTTCCTCTGCGCTGTTCTCGAAACGGCGCTACTCCCCCAGTCCCTTGTCCCACTCGTCGAGTTGGCGCTCCAGTTCCTCGTAGGTCAGCCCGGCGGGCGGGGGGGCGGGCGGGTCGGCGGTGCGGTCGCGCGTTTGGCGGAGCGCGTCTTCGAGTCGGCGCACCCATGTGGGTACGTCCAGACCCACTCCGCTCACGATCGCTTCCAGCGGCTCGATCGCGGTTTGCAGACGGGCGAACGCCGGGTTGTCTTCGGTCAGCCCGGCGCGGGCCGCCTCGGCCGCCGGGGCCACCTGCGCCGCGGCCCGGTCGATCTCCAGCGGGCGCGTGAAGCGTTCTTCGAGCCGGTCACGGACCGTGCGGAGCCGCACCCCGTAGCGCGTCTCGCGCTCGTTCAGTTCGTTCAACAGTTCGTCGGCGAAGTCCAACTTCGGACCGGCGATCAGTGACCGCCAATGAGCCGCCAGCGTGTCGAACCCGCGCTGACACAGCGCCTCGTGCGCCAGCGCCAGTGGGCGGAGCTTCCACGCCTCCCGGTCGTACCGCACCTTCAGCCGCAGCATGTCCAGCAGGATGTGGATGTTCTCGCCGTAATCGGATTGCGTCGTCGTCGTGTTGTAGTCGCGGTACTCGTCGTAGTGTTCGACGAGCGCCTGAAGCACCACCTCCGCGGCGCGGGCCGTGCGGGGTTTGTCCACCACGCCGGCGTCCCAGTCGGTCACCAGCTTGGGGCGCCTGGCGCTCGTCTCGCCGTTCTCGGTCTCGTGGTCCAGCCACGCCGACACGCCGCGGGCCAGGATTCCGCGCATGTTCGACAAACCCAGGAACGGAACGGTGAACAGGTCGCTGCCGTACTCGGTCACGAACCCCTTCACCGGTTCCCAGTCGTCGTCGTCGCTCACCGTTTCCAGCACCGACAGCCGCAGCGATTGACTGTGTTGTTGCCACAGGCTCTGGAACTCGGTAGCGATCTTCAGGAGCGCGTCGGCCAGGGCCCCGTGCTCGTCGGTCGAGCCGTCGCCCCACGACACGGCCGCGCCGAGGAGCGTCTCCACCACGCCCGTGAGCGCGGTGCGGAACAGTTGGTCGAAGCTGCTGACCCGGCGCCCCTCCGGCGGGTTGTTCCACTCCATCTTCCGCGCCAGCTTCGTCAGTTGGAACGTCTCGCGCAACAGCCCGAGCCGCGGGAGGCGCGTCACGAGGTCTTCGAGTACCGCGAGCGCGGTCTGCGCTTGAAGCACCTTCCGCGGCTTGCCGCCGTCCGATGGCGGGCAGTACAGGAGCGGTTCGGTGCTGAAGTGCGCGGTGAACGCCGGGAGGAACTGGCGCACGCTCGTGGCGTCGTTGCGCCCGATCGCGCGCAGGATGCGAACGAGGAGCGGTTCCCACGCCGGTGGGCGCGAGTGGTCTTCCTCGGGTGACGGGCGCCCGCCGCTCGCCAGTTCGGGGCCGGGGGCGCGCACCGCGGCCAGCGCCAGTGCCGCGCGGCGCACTTCCACACACGCCGACACGCCGAGGTCGAGTAAGTGGCCCTTGATCGCCCGGCGGCGGTCGAACTCGATCATCCCCTCGTGTCCGCCGGACGGGTCGGGGATCGTGACGGCCGTGAGCCGTTCGAGGAACATGTCGAGCGAGTCGTTCGCGCGCCGCGCCGCGGTGAGCCAGCCGGCCAGCGCCGGGCCGTTGGCCGGGTCGCCGGGCGCCCACACGTCGAGCCGGGCCGCGAGCCGCCAGAGTTTGGCCCCCGCGTGCAAGAAGCCGAGCTTGTCCTCGATCGCGTCGGCCTGCGATTCGAGCGCGAACTCGCCCACCGGCTCCGGCGGGTCGCCGGCGACCGAGCCTTCCACTCCGTCGTCGGTCGAGTCCTTGTACGTCATCCCCTCGTAGGCCGACGAGAACGGCTCGCGCTCGTCGTCTTCGTCCCTGGCGCGGGGGCGATTCTCGGCGAGCCAGTCGTGCGCTTCGAGCCAGTCCTCGCGGGCGTTCGCTTCGAGCAGCTCGAAGAACCGGCGGAGCAACGAGGCGCGTTCCGGGCCGAGGTCGGACGCCACCACCCCGCGGAGCCATCGTTCGGCCAGGTGCTCGAACGACGCGCCGGGTTCGTCGAGCGGCACCGTGTCGCTCTCCGAGAGCCACGTCATCAAGAGGCCGGTGGCGGCCTTCCACTCACCGCGCTCGACGAGCGGCTCGATCACCTGGGCGAACGCGGTCGGGCTGGTGAACCCCTCGCGGTGCTGGCGCCAGAACGCGATGTCGTTCGAGTTGGGCTTGCGAATCGACCACGCGGCCAGCGCGTCGGCCACGTGTTCGGCCGCGTCGGCGCGCTCGCCGCCGACGATCCGCGGCATGTCGTTGACCGTGGACGTGGCGAACTTGTCCCACCACTCCGCGAACTGCCGCATGTTGGTGGTGAGCACCGCGCGGGTTCCGTCGTCGTTGGCGACGGCCGCCGCCGCGCTCGCGCGGGCGTACAGATCGAGCTGCCGACCGGCGATGTGAATCAACTCTTCGGCCCGCGGGTCGCGAACGGTGTCCTCGCGCCCGGGGAAGATCGGGAACAGCCCCTGATAACCGAGGATGTTCCACGGGTCGATGAGCGCCCCGCAGTCGATCCCGCGCCGGAGCAGGCCCTCGACTTCCGCCAGGAGCGAGATCGCGTCCGCGGGCCGCGACTGGTCGGCGGCGAAGCCCGCTTCGGTCTGCCGGATGCGGATCTCGGTCCCGAACCGCACCGCGGGCGCGGCGATCTTCGTCGCCTGCGCCCGCGCCGCCGCGGGGTAACCCATCGCGGCGTAGAACTGCGCGAGCCGGCGGTCCTGGAGGTGCGAGGCGCGCTGCGTGGCGATCGCCTGGTTGAGGAACTGCCGCACGCCGGCGAACGGCTGCTTCCGCTTCTCCGCTTCCGCCCGCAGGCGCTCGCCGTGCGTGCCGGGCAGCGCCTTCAACAGTTGCTGGTAGAACGCATCGCGGTAGCGGGCGATCCGCGGAACGAGCTTCGACAGCGTGACGGTGGAATCGTGGTAGTTCGGCCCGCTGCCGCTGACGCCGGCGCCCATGAGGATCGTGCCGGCCAGCACCGCGGCGGCCTCGAACAGCCGCTCGCCCACGTCGCCGACCGCGTGCGGCCCCGGTGCGACCCACGTCAGCAGTGTGTCGAGCGTCATCTGACGCAGTACAAACCGGCGGAAGTAGCCGGCATTGTCGATCGTGTGCGGATCCCACTCGCCGAACAGCACGTTGGGCCGCTTGTTGACCGGGTGGAAGTGGTCGTGCGCCCGCGGGTCGAAGGCGAGCTCGTCGAGCTTTCCGGGGTCGAAACTCGCTTCTTCGAGCAGGGCCGGTTGTGTCTCGCTGAGCAACTTGAGCGCGGGGCGGATGATGTCGGCATACGCGCCGGGCGCGACGCCGGCGTTCGCGAGCGCCACCGGTACGGGCCGAATCTTCTCGTTCGGGTAGAACTCGGTGTTCGGCCGCGTCTCCAGCACCGCGATCGGCCGATACCCGACGTAATCGTTCAAGAGGGCCAGTGCCCCGGACACGAGCCGGTCGGGGTCGTCCCACGGCGCGCCCTGTTTCAGCACCGCCTCGCAGCAGCGGGCCAGGAAGAACGGGCCGAACAGCATCGAATCGGGCTGGTGGGCGAGCAGGTCGGCGTGGTGCGTGCGATAAGCTCGCGGCAATCGGACGAGGCCCGCGTCGAGCACCGCGCGGACCTGGGTGGGGTCGCGGAACGCCGCCGAGCCGGAGCTGACGAGCTGGTCGAGTTCGTGGGCGAGCCACTGCGGAAGCGCCACCCACGGGGCCGCGGCGCCGCTCTCGACGAGGTGCGCCCCGGCGTCGGCCAGCCCCTTCTGGAACCGCGGGTCCGGGCGCCCGTCGGAGAAGTTGAGGTAGCCGAGCAGTTTGGCCGGGTCGGTCTTGCGGGACAGTTCGTGAAAGATGCCGTCCATCCGCCGCCGTTCCTTGGTTCCGCGCGCCGGATTCAACGTTCCGGCCCGCCTACAGCATAAAACAAGATCGCCGGGCGCAACAGCCCACGGCGCAACGAATGCGGTCCGCTCCTCTCCGGCCCGCGAGAAGCTACGCTGAGAGGGCCGGAGACTCGGCAGAGAGTGCGGACCATTCTATCACGCGCGCGGCGCGTGCGACACCTCGGGTGGGTCGCTCTCTCCGAGAGCGACGGCGATCGAGTGAAGTTGCGCACCGGTGAAACCGAATCCCGCAATCGGGGTGCCCCACCTGCTCTCGGAGAGAGCAGGCCACCCGAAAACCGCTCGCTCGGCGAGCGGACTATTTTTGAGGCCGCCAATGCCCGATCCGATTCGCCTCGTCGCGCTGGTCAGCGGCGGCGGGACGACCCTCCAGAACTTCATCGACCGCATCGCCGCCGGAACGCTGCCGGCGCAGGTTGTGGGAGTGGTGTCGAGTCGCGCCGATGCGTTCGGCGTGACGCGGGCCGAGCGGGCGGGGATTCCGGTGAGTGTGGTGCCGTTTGCACCACGTCGGGCCGCGTTCGTGGACGAGGTGTGGGCCGCGGTCCGCGCGTTCGAGCCGCAGTTGGTGTGCTTCGCGGGGTGGCTGCACTTACTCCCGATCCCCGCCGACTTCCGGCACCGCGTGCTGAACATTCACCCGTCGCTGTTGCCGGCGTTCGGCGGGAAGGGGATGTACGGGCACCACGTTCACGAGGCGGTAATCGCCTACGGGGCGAAGGTGAGCGGTTGCACGGTCCACTTCGCCGACGACACCTACGACACCGGGCCGATTCTGGTGCAGAGGTGCGTCCCAGTTCGGGAAGACGACACGCCCGACGCGCTGGCGGCGCGGGTGTTCGCGGCCGAGTGCGAGGCGTACCCGGAGGCGGTCCGCCTGATCGCGGAGGGACGGGTGGCGGTGCAGGGGCGGCGGGTGATCGTTTCGGGTTGAGTGCTATCCCGCCGGCTTCTCGCCGGCGTCTTCGACCTTCGCGCCCGGCTTGCGGAACTTCGCGGGCAGTTTCGGCGCTTCTGCCGCCGGCGTGGGCGGCTTCGCCCTCAGCGCCTTGTCCGCGATGTCCGTTCGGTAGTGCATTCCCGGGAAGTGGATGAGCTTCACCGCCTCGTAGGCGCGGGCTTTGGCGTCCGCGAGCGTGTCGCCGAGCGCGGTCACGCCCAGCACCCGCCCGCCGTCGGTCAGCGCGCGGTTCTGGGCGTCGAGCTTCGTGCCGGCGTGGAACACCTTCACGTCCGGCACCGCATCCGCTTCCGCCAGCCCGGTGATGATCTTGCCGCTGTCGTACTTGCCCGGGTAGCCGCCCGAACACAGCACCACGCACACCGACGGGCGCGGGTCCCACTCGATTTTGCTCTCGAACTCCTGGAGCCGCTCGTCGGCGACCGCTTCGAGCAGGTCGAGCAGGTCGGTTTTGAGCCGCATCATCAGCGGTTGCGTTTCGGGGTCGCCGAACCGGCAGTTGAACTCCAGCACCCGCGTGCCCTGGGGCGTCTTGATCAGGCCCGCGAACAGCACGCCCTGGAACGGGTACCGCCCGCGCTTCATCGCGTGGATCGTGGGGAAGAAGACCGTGCGCTCCCACTCCTTCATCAGGTCCGGGGTTGCGATCGGGGCCGGGCAGTACGCGCCCATGCCTCCCGTATTAGGACCGGTGTCAGCATCGCCGACCGCCTTGTGATCCTGGCACGCCGGCAGCGGCAGGAACGTGCGCCCGCTGACGAGCGCGAGGACCGATATCTCTTCCCCTTCGAGCCGCTTCTCCACCACCACTTGCTTGCCGGCTTTCTCGCCGAACTCCTCGCGCGTCATGATCCGTTCGATGGCCCGCACCGCGTCTTCCGGCGTCTTGCACACCACGACGCCCTTGCCCGCGGCGAGGCCGTCGGCCTTCACGACCACAGGGTAGTCCCGCGTACCGATGTAGTCGCGGGCCGGTTGTGGGTGGTCGAACACGCGGAACTCCGCGGTCGGCACGTCGGCCCGCTGCATCAGTTCCTTCGCGAACACCTTGCTCGCCTCAATGCGTGCCGCCACTTTCGACGGCCCGAACACCTTCACCCCTTTGCCGCGCAGGTAATCCGCCAGCCCGGCCGCGAGCGGGTCTTCCGGGCCGATCACGACAAGCCCGATCTTCTCCTTCGCGCAGAACCGCTGGAGCTTGTCGGTTTCGTAGTGATCGATATTGACGTTCGTGATGCCGTCGCGGGCGGTCCCGGCGTTGCCCGGGGCGCAGAACACCTTTTCGGCGCGGGCCGATCGCTTCAGCCGCCACGCCAGCGCGTGTTCCCGCCCGCCCTTCCCGATTACCAGAACGTTCATCGTGTGGATTTGCCGCGTGTTGGGGATATGGGGTCATTTTATCGGCACCGCCGGCGAGAAGCGAGTCGCGGCGGGAACTGGGTGGTGCGAAACCCCTGGAAATACGAAAGGTTGCCAAAGGTTGCCAAAGGTTGCCAAAGATTGCCAAAGATTGCCACTTGGCAATCTTTGGTTTTCCCAAGGCTTTTGGGCCTTTTTTTCAAAGATTGCCAAAGATTGCCAACTCGTCACCCGCCCGCCGTCTCCACTCCAACGGAACGCCGCGCCCGTCGAAATGTTCGCGGTGTGCAAACGGCCGGCGCGCGGGTATGTTAATACTATCGGTCACGTCCCCGCGAGGTCGCGCTATGCCTCCGACGCCTGCGAACACCGGTGTGAACCCGAAGGACAACCCCGCGCTCGGCGAGGAGCAGGAGCCGGACCCGATCTTCGGGCCGCCCGAAGAAGAGTTCTGGGAGCGGTACAACAAGCGGCTGGAGTTCCCGCTCTCGGCCGTGGGCACGGTGTTCCTGCACGTGGTCGTCGGCGCGGTTCTCATTTTCGTGCTGGTCGGGCTGATGAACAGCGGCGAGGACCGCTCCGGCCCGGCGATCAAACTGGGGTCGGTGAGCGGGACCGACGACACCGGCGACGGCTCGGAGGGGACCGGGATCGAGGACACGAACCTCGCGCGGCCCGAAAAAGATCCGTTCATCGACGCGGTGCCCAACGAACTCCCGAACCCGAAATCAGACCCCTCGCCGCTCCTCACCGACCCGGGGAAGAACCTCGCGGACCCCAACAAGATAGCGCCGACGGGCGGGTCGAAGGGCGTGGGCACCGCGGGGACCGGCCCGGGCGGTGTGGGGGCCGACTCCACCCGCGCCCGCGGGTATCGCTGGGTGCTCCGGTTCAAGGTCACCAGCGGCAAGGACTACCTCGAACAGCTCAAGGCGCTCCGGGCGGAGATCGTGATCCCGGTCCCGCCGGACGACAAGAAGCGCATCGTGATCCAGGATCTGAACAACCCGGCGGGGCAGAAGGTCGCGGACTCGGCCGACGAGCGGCGATTGAACGGGAAGATCATGTTCAGCGACACGCGCCGGCAGATGGTGCGCGAGGTCATCGAGACCCTCGGAGTGAATCTCCCCGGGCAACCGAAGGCGTTCTACGCGCACTTCCCGAAGGATTTGGAGGACGAGTTGGCGCGCAAGGAGGTGGGTTACCGCAACCGCCGGCCGGAGGCCATCGAGGAAACCATCTTCCGCGTCACGATCCGCGGCGGCAGTTACGAGGTAGTGGTGGAGGAGCAGACGCCCAAGAGGTGACCTTCTTTCCCTGGGACCGCGGGCGTCTCGCCCGCTCGTTACACCCAAGGTGTGGCTTCGAGAAAGGCTCGTTCGGCACCTGCACAGGCAACGGAGCGGGCGAGACGCCCGCGGTCCCCGGAAAACACCTCACGCCAACACGTCTTCGATCACGTGCCCATGCACATCGGTGAGGCGGCGGTCGGTGCCGTCGTGACGCACGCTGAGCTTCGTGTGGTCGATGCCCATCAGGTGCAATATCGTCGCATGGAGATCGTAGCAGTACACCTTCCCCTCGCCCGCCCGCCAGCTCCACGGGTCGCTCTCGCCGTGGGCCACGCCGCCCTTCACGCCTGCTCCTGCGAGCCACGCCACCGACGTTCCCTGATTGTGGTCGCGGCCGACCGCCCCTTGTGTGAACGGCTGGCGCCCGAACTCGGTGCTGAACACCAATAGCGTATCGGCGAGCATCCCGCGGTCGTGCAAGTCCTGGAGCAGCGCGGCGGCGGGCTGATCGACGGATTTCGCGATCGGCGGCAGTTCCTTGATGATGTCGGTGTGGTTGTCCCAGTTGTTACTCGGCCCGCCGGCGCCGCTCCACACCTGCACGAACCGCGTCCCTCGTTCGAGGAGCCGGCGGGCGAGTAGGCACCGGCGGCCGAAGTCCGCGGTCGCCGGGTCGCCGGCGAGGCCGTACTTCTCGCGCGTCTTGAGCGATTCGCGTGAGAGGTCGAGCGCTTCGGGGGCGTGCTGCTGCATCTTCGCGGCCAGTTCGTAGCTCTCGATGCGGGCCTCCAGGCGCGAATCGCCCGGCCGCGTCTCCGCGTGCTGGCGATTCACCTTTCCGAGCAACTCCAGTGCGTCCTTGTCCGCGTCCGGCGAAACAAACTTCTCTTTGGGCGACGGCGCGAGGTCGGGGATCGGTGGATTGCCGCTCGCGTTCAGAATGGTGCCCGCGTGTGCAACGGGAAGGAATCCGGCGCCGAAGTTGCCCTTCTGGTTGTACGGCAGCCCGCGGGCATCCGGCAGTACGACGAACGTCGGCAGGTTGTCGGTGAGCCTTCCCAGCCCATACGAGAGCCACGCGCCCATGCACGGGAAGCCCGGCAGGATGAACCCGGTGTTCATCATGTAGCTGGCCGGGCCGTGGACGTTCGTCTTCGACGCGACCGCCATGAGGAACGCCATCCGATCGACTTGCTTCGCCAGATGCGGGAACACCGACGTGACCCACCGCCCGCACTGCCCGTGTTGCGCAAACGCGAACGGCGACTTCATGAGGTTGCCGGGCGTGCTGGTGACGCCTTCGGGTTTCTCCGCGGTGCCGGGGTCGAACGGCTTGCCGTGCCCCTTGATGAGTTCGGGCTTGTAGTCGAACGTGTCCATCTGCGACACGCCACCGTTCATAAAGAGCTGCACGACGCGCCGCACCTTCGCGCGGTGGTGCAACCCGCCGTTGAAGGCCGGGTCGGGCCTGGCGCCGCCGGGCAACTCGCCCGCGTCCGCGAGCATCCGCGCGAGGGCGATCCCGCCCAGCCCGCCGCCGGCGTGAAAGAGGAAGTCGCGTCGGGAAAAGGGAGTCATGGTGGTGTCTTCTCTTCGCAGCCGCGGAGCGGCGACCGATGTTAGCCCAGGGTGCGGCGAGCGCTAGCTCGCAAACCCTGGGAAACGTTGGGAAACCCTGGGAAACGTCGCGCATTCAGTTCAGATATTCCTCTTTGAACGCAACCCCGTGCTTCTTCAGCAGTCTCCGCAGTTCGTCCTTGAACCCCATTTGCAGCGTCTGGTGGTGGTCCTTCTGGTTCTCGATGTACGCCTTCACCGCGCCGATGTTGGAATGGCTGACCGTAAACGCGCCGTACCCACCTTGCCACCAGAAATCGTGCGCTTCCGGGAACGTGTCGTGAATCCAACCCGACGATGCCGCCTTGATCTCGCGAAGCGTATCCGCCAGCGACGGTTCCTGTCGCAACGTCACCAACATGTGAACGTGGTCCTCGATGCCGCCGATCTGAATCGGGGTGCCGCCCAACCCGAGAACGGTGCCCGCGAGGTACTCCCACAACCGCGGTTCGATCTCCGGGGTAATGGCCGGCACGCGGCTCTTCGTGCTGAACACGAGGTGATAGTGCAAGCAGACGAAGGATTGTGACATCGGGGCACCTTACTTGTTTGCAGCCGCGGAGCGGCGACCGATGTTAGCCCGGGGTGCGGCGAGCGCTAGCTCGCAAACCCTGGGCGACCTTCGCGGTATTGATTGTCCGGTTTCGCTCCCAGGGTTTGCCCGCGAAGCGCGGGCCGCACCCTGGGCTAACATC
>CAZBXY010000244.1:0-12231 GCA_964495365.1 uncultured Frigoriglobus sp.
CGAAGGTCGTGTTCCGCGCCGACCGCATGGAGAAGGACCGGCTCCAGTTGTACGTCATCAACAGCGACGGCACCGGCGAGAAGGCGCTGACCGCCGACGACAAGTGGGTGTACTGGGCGCCGTACTGGTACCAGGACGGCAAGCACATCATTTACACCGGGGCCGACCACTCGAACGACCTGATGCGGCCGAACTACGACCTGCACTGGATGAACCTCGATACCGGCAAACGGACGCGGATCACGTTCGCCCCCGGGCCGGACGTGCTGCCGGTGTTCAGCCCGGACTACACGAAGCTGATGTGGACCCGCAGCCCCGACGGGCGCAGCGCGAGCCAGCTCTACATCGCCGACTTCACACCGCCGAAGGAGTAACAGGTCCGATCGACTCGTACCCGATGACCTGTTACGATGCACGCGGGCCGAGTTCGCCGGAGACGACGCGATGACACTCGAAGGGACTGTCGTGAACGGGGCGATCGTATTGGACGGCGCGCCGGCGCTGCCCGAAGGCGCGCGGGTGCGCGTGGAACTGTCGGGGGACGACCCCGACGACGCGCCCCCGCCACCCACGACGGAAACGCACGAAGAATTCCTCGCGAGCTTGCGCGAGTCGATCGCGAACGTGAACGACGGGCAAGGGGTGAACGCGCGTCAGTTCCTGAAGGAACTGGCGATCCAGATGAAGTTGCCGCTCCAGCCGGGGGAGTGACGAGGGCGTTCACCGTCGTCCTTCGCCCGCGTGCCCGTGCGGACATCACGAACAACGCGAACTGGCTCGAAGCCACCCAGGGTCTCCGGGCCGCCGACCGCTGGCGGGCCGGGTTGCTGGCGGCAGTGATCCCCTCGCTGGAAACGGACCCGAACCTTACCCACAGGCCGACGAGGCCGCCGAACTCGGGGTCGATCTCCGCGAACTGCTTTACGGTCGCCGTCGGCAGGTGTTCCGCGTCCTGTTCACCATCGACGGCGAAACGGTCTACATTCACCGCGTTCGGCACACGACGCAGGACCGGCTCGCGGCCGGCGACATCTGAACCCGAAACGGCCCGAAATCGGGCTTCCGCAAATCCGGACGCGCTGGTATCTCCCTCGAACGGGTCTGCGAGGGAGACGTGATGCCGGACGAGCCGCTGTATTTCGAGGATCTGGCACCGGGCGCGGAGTGGACCTCCGAACCGCGAACCGTGACCACCGGCGACGTACTCACGTTCGCCAGCCTGACCGGCGACCGGAACCCGGTTCACCTCGACCCGGAGTTCGCCAAGACCACGCCGTTCCGCCGGTGCATCGCGCACGGACTGCTCGGCGTCGGGTTCGCCGGCGGGCTGGGGTGGACAACTCCCCGCACACATACGCTCGCGTTCCTCGAACTGCGCGAGTGGCGCTTCCGCGCCCCGATCTACCCCGGCGACACGGTCCGCGTGCGCACCCGCGTCGCGGAGAAGCAGCTCCAGGGCCGCGGGCGTCGCGGGGTGGTGGTGTGGGAAGTGGTCATGCTCAACCAGCACGACCGCGTTGTTCAGGAAGGGACCATTACGACGCTCGTTGAGGCCGCGAAGGGCACCGGTTCGGCGGAAGCGGCGTGATGCCGCTTGCGGCATCGCGGTGCGGCGCGTAGCATCTCACCAGCGTGTCGGGTTTCGGTTTAGCTCGCTCGTTTCGAGCAGGACGATGTAGCGTCGTCCGAGCGCATTCCGTGCCTCACCCCGCGGGGAAGGCTGTTCCAGCACCGCTTTCGCCGACTCGGACTTGTACGAGCGGAAGGTCTGGAGCAACCCCGCGGTCCGCGGTTCCTTCCGCTCGTACAAGTCCGAGTCGGCGGCGGTGCCGTGAGCCTTCCGCGACTCAGGTCAGGAAGTAGATCGCGACCCGACACGCGCGAACCGGGGAGGTGAAAAGCCTCTCCGGTTTCGTTTTCGCTGCCGCGCGGTACGATCAGCTTGTTTCACCCAGAAAGGCTCACAGCATACTTGAAGCCGCCGGCGAAGAAGCCGTGAACCGCGCACACGCGCTCACTCGGTGCTACAATCCACTTTGCCGACGGTCGCCCCGGCGCGTACAGGTGCGAGAACGATGCCCGATCCAAGAGACCGCCGCGCGGCCGAGCGGCTGGTGGTGAACGCCGGGACCACGTGCGGGTTCGCCGGCCCGGTGAGCGAAGATTTCGGCCTGGTCAAAATTCGCGACGTGTCGATGGACGGCATCGGCCTGCTCCTGACGCGCCAGGTCGCGGTCGGGTCGCTCCTGGCGGTCGTCATCTCCAACCCGGCTCAAAAGCTCTCAAAAACGATGCTCGTGCGAGTGGCCCACGTGACCGCGGCGCACGGCGGCTACCTCGTCGGCGGGACGTTCGCCGAACCGTTGACGTATCAGGAGTTCACCTCACTGGTGATGTAACCCACCGAAGGTGGGAAATTCGAAATCTTAAAATTCCAAATCCGAAATGAAGACAGAGGCATTTGCCTTGTCTTCATTTCGGATTTGAGATTTCTGCCTTCGTTCGGATTTCCCGCCGAAGGTGGGCGTCAATTCAGCCCGGCGGCGCGGAGCCGCCAGCGCCGGAGCGCGTCGTCCGGCACCTTCGCGTCCAGCGCCCGCCACGCCTCTTCGATTTGCTTCAACCGGTCGGCCGCGGACACGCCGCCGGTGCCCAGCGCGCGGAGCGGGGCGTCCGCGGCCCTGATGAGGTCCGCCCGGTCCGGCCCGCGCAGCCCGAACGTCGGGTTCTTCACCGCCTGCTCGGCGTAGTGCCGCAGCGTGTCCTGAAGCAGCTTCGAGCGCTCCTCGTCGAACCCGTACCCGAGCCACAGCAGCAGCCGCTCGCGGTCCAGGTGCGCCGTCCGCGTCGGACCGGCGCCGAGGCCGGGGGTCGCGATCAGTTCCGCCCCGCGGGCCGGGCCGCCGAGGTCGGCCAACAGGTCGAAGGCGATCTCCGGGCGCGGGCACCGCGTTCGGACCACGCCGAGCCGCCCGCCAGAGAAGTGCGGGACGTAGTTCGGCGGGGCGCCCGGGAGCCGCTTCTCACTGTACATCTCGCGGGTGCCCGGTACGCCGGCCAGTCCGAACCGCGCCGGGACCGCGCCGCCCTCCCGCGGCAGTTTGGCGAGTTGGTCGAGCGAAAGGATCGCCATCACCGCGCGCCCTTCCACCAGCGCCGCGACCGGGTCGTCACTCCCGCCGGCGGGCAGCGCGTCCTTCGCCCGCAGGCTGGCGAGCCAGTCCGCCGCAACGCGGTAGCCGGAGTCGCGGAGCCGCGGCTTGCCGGTCGTCAGGGTGAACTGGAACCCGAGCGCGTCGCGGTCGGTGCGGGCCGCCATTTGGTGGTCGTTGAGCGCCGTGCGGTCGGCGGACGACGCGACCCGCGACAAGAGGTCGAACAGCCGCTCCGGGTCGGCCGGCAGCGGCGGAAGGCTCGGCTTCTTGTCGAGCTTGGCGAACAGTCCGGCGATTAGGGCGAATTCTTCCCACGAAACCGGGGCGCTGATCGGGCCGGCGCGCTTGGGTACGACCGCGTCGGCCGCGGCCTTCTCGGCGAACCGGTCCGCGCGGTAGACGAGCAGGAACCCGTCGCCGGTGATCGGGACCGCGACCGTCTGCCCGCCCCACTCGACCAGCCGCTCGCCGTACGCGGGCAGCAGCCCGGACCACTGGAACGCGGGGTCGGCCCGGAGCTTGGCCGGCACCGGGGCGAGGTGGCCCGGCTCGGCCCATCGGCCCAGTTCGCCCGCCGGAATGATTCCCACATCGGTCGCGTCGGATTCGGTCATCGGGACGGGCTTGTCGCGGGGGTCGCGTGGAAGACCGGTCACAGTCGCTCCGGTGCGGGCTTCCCAGGCCTTGACCGCCGGCGTGATGGCCTGGGCCAGCGCCGCGTCCGGGCAGGACAGGGTCAGGGATTGCCCGGCGAACGGCTTGGGGGCTTCGTCGGGACGGACCGGTCCGCCGCACCCGAGCGGCCCGAGGGCCGCGGCGAGGAGGACCGCGCCGGTTCGGGTTAGGCGGGAGAAAGATTGCCGGTTGTGCGGAATCGAACGAACTGGCTGTTGCATCGGAAATGACCCGTGCCGTACAATACAAAACGTCGTAGAGCAATATCGCCGATTAGCTTTACTCAGGACTCGCCTCCATTGAGCGTATCCCCCGGATCGGGGGCGCGGCAAGTCGGCGCATTTTGGTAGCGTTTCTACGGGAACCGTGTTACGAGAGTTCGGGACGAAGCACCCGCACCAATTCGCCCACCAACACAACCCGCCAGAACCGCCCCTTTCGAGCGGGTGACGGTTCTGATTTGCAGCCCATTCCCGCTCGACGTTCCGGGCGGTCACCGGCGAAGGCGGACACCCATGAAGGTGAGTTTGGTCGTCGCGACGGGATCACACGAGGGGCGGCAGATCCCGCTGACCGGGCCGCAGTTCCTCATCGGCCGCGACCCGCAGTGCCAGCTGCGCCCGGCCAGCCAGGCGATCAGCAAACTGCACTGCGCGGTGCTGGTCCGCGATGGCAAGGTGTACGTCCGGGACTTCGGCAGCACCAACGGGACGCTCGTCAACGACGCGCTCCTTCAGGACGCGGAAATCGCGGTCGAGGACGGCGCGGCGCTCCGCGTCGGCCCGCTCGACTTCTTCGTGAAGATCGAGATCCCCGCGGCCCGGCCGGACGGCACCCCGCTGCCCAGCGACACCAGCGAATCCGCCGCGGCGATGGCAGCCCTCAAGGCGGCCACGGGTACCGCGGCGAGGGCCCCCGGGCGCGACCCCACCCCCGCGCCCGGCCGCTCCGGCGCCCGGTCGGTCACCCCGAGCAAGCCGGGGTCGAAGGAAGCGCCCGCGCTGCCGGAAGGGGCGTCGCTCACCTCCGAATCGGTCAGCGACGACGACCACGACCGGATCGCGGCCATGCTCCTGGGCATGGACGACGAGGGCAACGGCAGCGTGCCCGACGGCAGCACGGTGATGGACATGCCCATCCCGCTGACCGGCGAACCGGGCAAGCCCGACGACAAGAAGAAGGACGACAAGCCCAAACCCGCCCAGACCCGCGAAGAGATGAGTAGCGCCGCCAGCGACCTGCTCCGCAAGTACATGCGCCGGCCGAAATAGACCTCGATCTTGGTTTGTAGCCCCGGAGGGGCGGCCGATGTTAGCCCGGGGTGGAGCGAACGAAGTGAGCGCAACCCCGGGAACCGATGCGGAAAATGAATCGAAGCCCCGGAGGGGCGACAGAGCCTCTTGCGAAGGTTTCTGTCGCCCCTCCGGGGCTTGAGGTTTTCTTCTGCCACGTACCCGGGGTTGCGCTCGCGGACTCGCTCCACCCCGGGCTAACATCTCTCGCCCCTCCGGGCTACAAAGGCGGCAAGCACCATGCGTCATGACGACTCCGGGCGAATCCTCGACCGGCCCAACCAAGTTTGAGATTCGCAAAACCCTCATCACCATGCCCTTCTCCCTTCCCGAAGGCTGGTCCGGGCGCACGCTCGCCGGGGTCCGCACCAAACTCCTCAACTGGTTCGACAAGCACCACCGCGACCTCCCCTGGCGCCGCGCCCCGCGCGACCCGTACCGCGTGTGGGTCAGCGAGGTGATGCTCCAGCAGACGACGGTCGCCGCGGTGGTGCCGTTCTTCGAGCGGTTCGTCGCGGCGCTACCCAATGTTTGCGCGCTCGCGGCAGCCGACGAACAGCGCGTCCTGAAGCTGTGGGAGGGGCTGGGCTACTACCGGCGCGCCCGGCACCTGCACGCCGCCGCCAAACAGCTCGTCGCCGACCACGCCAGCGAGTTGCCCGACGACCCGGCGGTGTGGGCCGCGCTGCCGGGCGTCGGCCGGTACATCCTCGGGGCGGTGCTGTCACAGGCGTTCGACCGCAAGCTGCCGATCGTCGAGGCGAACAGCCTGCGCGTATTGGCGCGGCTGTTCGGCTACCGCGGCGACCCGCGCGCGGGCGCGGGGAAGGAGTGGGTGTGGGGCGCAGCCGAAGCGGTCCTCCCGGCGAAGCGGTGCGGCGACTTCAACCAGTCGCTGATGGAACTCGGCGCGCTGGTGTGTTCGCCGACCGCACCGGACTGCAAGACGTGCCCGCTCGCGGCCAACTGTGAGGCGAAGCGGCTCGGCCTTCAGGACCAGATCCCGCCGAAGAAGGCCACGCCCGCGATCACGCTCGTCAACGAAGTGGGGGTTGTCGTTCGCGCCGACGGCAAACTGCTCCTGTGTCAGCGCCCGGCGGACGCGGGCCGGTGGCAGAACATGTGGGAGGTGCCGCACGCCCCGCGCGCTGACGGCGAGGACATCGGCACGGCCGCGGTGCGGGTGGCGAAGGAACTGACCGGGTTCGACATCGAGCCGGGCGCGGAGGTGCTGACGATCAAGCACGGGGTGACGCGGTACGCGATCACGCTCGTGTGTGTGGAGGCGAAACGGGCGGACGGGGCGTTCGTGCCGGGCGCCTACGCGCGGGCCGAGTGGGTGACGCCGGCGGAACTGGCGGAGTTTCCGGTGAGTTCGCCGCAGCGGAAGCTGATGACCGCGCTGACCGACCCGAACCGCCAGGGTCGGCTGTTTTGACCCGCGGGGCACCACACCGCGCCACCGTGGTTTCCAGTTCTTCGTTTTTCGGCCTGAAGGGCCGGGACAACTTAGCCCGGGCCAACGGCCCGGGTGGGCAGAGCCAATGGTTTTGCAGCCTGAAGGGCTGCGATACGCCGTGCCTTTTGTCTCGGCCCTTCAGGCCGAAAACCAAAGACGCACGGCTGTCGCAACCGGAAACTGTTGGTTACCGGTTGAACAGGAACTCCTTGCTGTTCAACAGCGCCCAGAACAGGTCGCGGAAGACTTCGTCGCGCGGGGTGTCTTTGTCTTTCAAGAGGGCCGCGACCGTCGCGACCTCCTTCGCAGTGGGTTTGCGCGAATAGGCCCGCAGGAACAGTTCGTCCAAGAGCTTCCTGTCGTCCTTCTCGTCCTTCAGGCGCTTCGCGAGCCACCCGCTGCCGGTGTTCAACTTGCCCGTTATGGTGTCGCCGCAGATCAGGTGCAGCACGTTCGGCAGGCTCACGTCGCCGGTGCGCTCGCAGGCGCAGGCGGTCACCCGCTCGCTGCGCCCGAACGCCCGCAGGAAGTACGACGCGCTCCCGGGATCGGGCACCTGCACGGCCCGCACGCCCACCGGGTAGCCGTCGAACCGGTCCGGGACGCCGGTCGCGTCGCAGATCGCGTCGAGCAACACCTCGGCCGGCAGGCGGCGGGCGTAATAGTGCGAGTAGAACCGGGCGTCGGTCTCGTTCCCCTGCCGCGTGGCGCTGGAAAGCTGATAGGTGCGCGATGTGAGGATGACCCGCATGAGTGCGCGAAGATCGAACTTCTTCTCCACGAACTCCGCGTTCAGGGCCTTCCAGAGGGCCGGATTGGTCGGCGGGTTGGTGGCGCGCAGGTCGTCCACCGGTTCGACCAACCCGACGCCGAGGTAGTGCCGCCAGACGCGGTTGACCATCGCCCCGGTGAAGTACTCGTTGGCCGGGTCGGTGATCCACTTCGACAACTCCGCGCGCGGGTCGTCGCCGGGGGTCACGTCCCGCTTGGTGCGGTCGAGCGGTTGGGCCTTCATGAACATCCCGGTGCGCGGTTGACTCACGCCCACCGGGTTCTTGTTCTGGTTCTGATCGGGATGACTGACACTCAGTGTCGTCGGTCCGTTCTTCGCCTCCTTGCGATCGAGTTTGACGCGACTGAAGTAGGCGGCGAAGTGGTAGAAGTCGTCCTGCGTGTAGCGTTCGAGCGGGTGATTGTGACAGCGGGCGCAGCCGATGCGCGTACCCAGGAACGCCTGCGCGATCGACTCCGGAGCCTCGGAATTTTCGCCGTGCCGCTGCTCGCCGACCGTGACGATGTAATACCCGACCGCGGGGTTATCGGTGTTGGAACCGGCGGCCGTAAGAACGTCGCGGGCGAGCGCGTCCCACGCCCGGTTCGCTTCAACCTGCTTCCGCAGCCAGTCGTGGAACTGCCGAACGCCCTTCACCCCGCGCACGTCGTGATCCCGCTCGCGGCGGTTCTGGAACAAGTCGCCGAGTTGTAGCGCCCAGTAGTCGGTGAACTCTGGGCGCGCGAGAACCGCATCGACCAGCTTCTCGCGCTTCTTCACATCGGTGTCGCTGACGAACGCGGTCACTTCGCTCGCCGTGGGGAGAATGCCGCACGCGTCGAGGAACAACCGGCGGATGAACTCCTCGTCGGTGCAGAGGTCCGATGGCTCGATGCGGAGTTCCTTCAGCTTCGCCAGGACGTGCGTATCGACGAAGTTGTTCGTCTGCTGGTACCGCGTCTCGTCAACGGGCCGGTCGAACGGCATCGCGAACACCGTGACGGCGACTTCCGTGAGGTACATCGCGCGCACGGCACTCGCGCCGTTGCGGAGTGCCTTCGCTCTGCCGCCGGGTGTCACCTCCAGATATGCCGGGTCGTTGGAATCGAACTTGGTGAGCCACGTGACATCGCGCCTGGTGCCGTCGGCGAAGGTCGCGGTGGCGACGAGTTGCACCGCATCGCCTGGCTTGAGCACGTGCGACGCCGGCGTCAGTTCCAGTTTGCTGACCTTCGGTTCGTCCTTCGCCGGGCCGGGGTAACCCGCTTTCAGCCAGCTCAAGAGCAGTTCATATTCACGGCTCGCCGGCGAGAACAGCCGCCCGCCCTCGTGCGGCGTCTGCCCGGTCGCTTTTCGCAGAAGGAGGCTCTCTTCCGGCTTCGTGCGGTCAATGCGCCGGCCGCTGAACTCGCGGGTGATCCACTTGTAATCCTGCTCCGGCGCGAACCCGCGGAGCGACAGCCGGAACCCGTTCTGCCCGCTGCCCTTCCCGTGGCACGCGCCCGCGTTGCACCCGGCCTTTGTGAGGAGCGGAATCACGTCGGTCGTGAACGACGGGGCGTCCGCGGCGCTCGCGGGAGCCGAACAGGCGAAAATCGCAGCGAGAACGTATCCGAACCGGGGCATTAGCGGGCCTCGGAAGTGGCGCGCGAGCGCGTGGGGCAGGTGAATTGAGTGTAGATGAGGGGAGGAGGGCGAGCAAGCGGAATGACCGTTCTGGCTGGTATGGAGCCGCGACCGGCAGGGAGCGGGCCAACCGCGTCTCGCAAAGGGAAGCGCCCGCTCCCTGTCGGTCGCGGCTCCATTGTGGCACCAATCCGGTCCTACCCCCGAGTTCCCGCGTGAGACGCTATCCGGGTCGGCTCTCGGTGTAAGGCTTGAACAGTTCCGTGGTGAAGTACCGCTCCATGCGGTCCGGGAACACCGTGACCACCTGCGCGAGGGGATCGTCGAGCCTTCGCAGCATCTCCAGCGCCGCGCGGTAGTTCAGCCCGGAACTGGGGCCGACCGGGAAGCCCAGGCGGATCAGTTCGCGCGTCGTCGCAAGCGCGTCCTCGTCGCGCACTTCGACCGTGATTAATCCCGGCAGGCGTTCGGGCTGGAAGATTTCTGAGATCGAGTCCGCCACGCCCGGAATCCGTGCGCTGAAGCTGCAACACTCCACTTCGGGCGTTCGCACGAGGTTGATGGGGCGCGCTAACACCGGCACGACACGGCAGCCGTTCTCGCGCAGACCCTCGAACAGCCCCACCAGCGTGCCCCCGGTACCGACGCCGCTGGCGACGGCATCGACCCGCCCGCCGGGGATCTGGTCGAGCACCTCGCGGGCCGTGCCGAGCCGGTGTGCCTCCGCGTTGTCGGGGTTCGCGAACTGCTTTGGCAGGAAGACACCGGGCTCTTGTCCGAGTCGTTCGACTTCCGCGATCGCACCGCGAATGCTCAGCGCGGCCGAAGTAAACGCCACGTCACCGCCGTAGGCTCGGATGATGAACACGCGCTCGTTGCTGACGCCCTCCGGCATCACCGCGAGGAACCGCAGCCCCATCTGCGCGCACGCGAGTGCCAGGGCAATACTCGTACTGCCGCTACTCGCTTCCACGACCCGATCGCCGCACTTCACGCGCCCCTGGCGCCACGCCTTCTCCAGGATGAAACGCGCGATGCGGTCCTTCGTGCTGCCGCTGGGGTTGAGGAACTCCAGCTTGCACCACACCGGCGGCAGCGCGCGGTCCAGTTGCACCGGCACCAGCGGGGGCGGGGCGATGCGGTTCAGGTAGCGATGACAGCCCGGCAACTCGGTAGGCATGCGGTGCTCCGTGTTGCTGTAATTGTAATCAGCGCGGAGCTTGGAGTTAGCTCGATATGGCCAACCCCTATCACCATAATGACAACCGCATTGAATTGACTGAGCAACGTGACGGCCTTCTTCAGTCGGTAACGACTTCCCCGCCGGCTCGAGTAACCATGCCCCAAAAAATGGCTGGATTAACTTGGGGCGCGAAAACTCGAACACTGCCGTCACCCATCAGGCAAGGCATTCCAGACGAGTCGCCCGTATTCGCCAGGCGCGGGTCGCACGCTTCGGCCCGCGGTCGAATCTGAAACGTCTGTCCGTCTTGAGCGAGACTCACGGGCGGAGCGCCCGTCGTAATCGGAAAATAATCGACTCGCGAGCCGGGAGGGGCGCCGGAACCTCCTTCGGCGAACGTCGCCCGTTGCCAGAGGGGCGGTGGAAGTCCGATCGACCAAGCGTACCCGGTCGGGCACATGTATGGGAAGACGGCCTTCCCGCATTCGATGTAGTGCTCCGCAAATAAGATGGTGTTTGATGCACCGTCTGTTATTGATGTGATTGGGAACGGTGTGAAAGAGAAGGCCTGCGCGTTGGCGGCGTAACTGGTTGGCGAGGATCCGTCGTAACCCGCGGAGTTCGCCCGATAGCCGGGGTCGAGCGGACTAATAAACACCTTCACGGTAAAGGCCGACGGGGGGAGTGGGGTGCCACTGGGGTGGATAAACGCTCGGAAAACGTTTTCACATTCGAGGTAGGGGAGGAGATCCAAATGGAGCGTACTCGGAGTGAAACTTCCGGGAACGCTCCGAACGAGTGGCGGCAAATTCCCACCCGAGATCGAGACCGAATGATGGGTAGCAAGCCCTAGTTGCCGAAGGTTGTTGCGATCTTGGCTGCGCAGCGCCGCTTCACGAACCTTCTGGATCCCAGGGAGCAGTAGGCCGATCAGGATCGCGATGATCGCGATGACGACGAGCAACTCGAGGAGCGTAAACCCTGTGGAGAACAGTCGCGTATTGCCATTTAGCAACTCGCGGCGCTGTAACACTACCTTGAACGTCCTGCTCATCGGAGTTCCTCGAATTGTATTGCTCAACGTTTCACAGATGCCATCCGACTTGGTTGACGGATAAGGCCTCGAAATTCCTCTTCCAACTATGGGGAACGGCAACCCCTTCAACCAAGTCGGATGGCTAACTTAGAACAGCGTATTCACATGCCTTGAGTCGGTCATGGCACATTCACAACCATGACAGTATCAGAGGCCACCACGTTCCCTTGCGCATCGACGATGACCGGCTTCACTTCCCACGAGCCTGTGCCGGGTTGGATGTACGCTCCGTATACCCCGTTATTGAGCCCGGACGGGGCATCGCTCCACGCTTGTGTACCCACCTTGCGGAATTTGTACACCATCGTGTTTCCCGCCCCGACCGTCGCGGTTGAACGACAGTCGATTGTCGGGGTATTGTTTGGCGGCAGCGTGGTCAGCACGGGGTACGGGCTGACCCACGTCACCTTCGGGGGCGCAGCGAGTGCGGGGATAGCGGTGGCACTCACCAAAAGCAAGGCACATGCGATACGAGTTAACACTAGAGGTTCCTCCTGGTGCGGGCGTCCGGTATGTTACTATCAACACACCGTATGCCAAGTCTTTTTTTTTTCAATATTATAATCTAATATATTTAGTAACATATGCTCTGAGTCGGTGCAGTCACCTGTTGTGAACCTTTCCGCTTCAGCCGGCCTCAATACTGCAAGGGGATATTCGGAAGCAGAGGGCGAGTATGCCGCGGGTCGTGCTGGCGATGAGTGGCGGGGTGGACAGTTCGGCGTCGGCCGTGCTGCTGAAGAAGCAGGGGTTCGATGTGATCGGGCTGTTCATGCGCACCGGCACGCACGGCCACGACCAGCCCGATGCGCGGCGCGACAACAAGAAGGGCTGCTGCTCGGCCATCGACGCCGGCGACGCACGCCGCGTGGCCGACAAACTCGACATTCCGTTCTACGCGCTCGATTTCGAGACCGAGTTCGGCCAGATCATCGACTACTTCGCCGCCGAGTATGCCCGCGGGCGCACGCCG
>CAZBXY010000245.1:0-12163 GCA_964495365.1 uncultured Frigoriglobus sp.
GAACAGCATGGAGAGCGGGATGGCGAGGGCCACGATGAACGCGGCCCGCAGGTTGCCGAGGAACAGGAACAGGACGGCGACGACCAGGAGGCCGGCCTCGAACAGGTTCTTCCGCACCGTCTCGATGACCACCGTCACCAGTTCCGTGCGGTCGTAGACGACCGTCACCTCCACGTCCGGCGGGAGGGTCGGCCGGAGGGCGTCGAGCTTCGCCCGCAGCGCGGAGGCGACCGTTTTCGAATTCTCGCCCATCGTCAGGAACGCCAGCCCGAGAACCGCCTCGCCCCGGCCGTCGGCCGTGACCGACCCGCGGCGGACCTCGAAGCCCACCTCCACGTCGGCCACCTGCCCGATGGTGACGGGCACGCCGTCCTTGGCGGCCACGACGATCCCCCGGATCTGGTCCAGGTCGGCGGTGCGGGCGAGGCCGTGTACGAGCAGGAACTGGTTGCCGCGGGTGACCCCGCCGCCGCCGACGTTCTGGTTGTTCCGTTCGAGCGCCTCCACCACCGCGTCGAACGTGAGTCCGAATTTGAACAGTCGGTCCGGGTCCGGCCGGACCTGGTACTGCTTCTCGTACCCGCCCCACGCGTTCACCTCGGCGACGCCGGGGACGGTCCGCAGGGCGGGGCGGATCGACCAGTCGTGGACCGTCCGCAGGTAGGTCAGCTTCTCGACCCGCTCGGCCTCGCTCGCGGCCCAGTAGTCCCAGTCCTTGAGGGTGACGGTGTAGTGGAACACCTCGCCCAGGCCGGTCGATACCGGCCCGAGCCGGGGCCGCGGCACGCCGGCCGGGAGTTCGACCGCGTTCAGCCGCTCGGTGACGAGTTGGCGGGCGAGGTAGATGTCGGTCCCGTCCTCGAACGTGACGACCACCTGGGATAGCCCGAACTTGGACACCGACCGGAGGATCGTGACCCGGGGCAGCCCGCCGAGGG
This sequence comes from uncultured Frigoriglobus sp., assembly GCA_964495365.1. Taxonomy (GTDB): domain Bacteria; phylum Planctomycetota; class Planctomycetia; order Gemmatales; family Gemmataceae; genus Gemmata. Next base: position 939 of record CAZBXY010000245.1, read on the forward strand.
CCTGCTCGACGGGGAAGGTGATCTGCGTCTCCACCTCCTCGGGGCCGAGGGACGGGGCGGTGGTGTTGATCTGCACCTGCACCGGGGTGGTGTCCGGGAACGCGTCCACGTCCAGGCGACCGAGCGCGAACGCCCCGGCGGCGGCGAACGCGACCGCCGCGAGCAGGACCAGGAAGCGGCCCTTCAGGGAGGCGTCGATGATCCAGTTGAGCACAGGTCATCCCCTTTCGGGAGGACGATAAGTCAGACGCAGGGACAGGCGGAACGACCCGACCGGGCCGTTAGTTCTTCACCGCGCATCACCCCGCCCCGAGGTCGTTCTTCAGCAACTCGGAGCGCAGGACGCCGCTGTTCGTCGTCGCCACCCGCTCGCCCGGGAGCAACCCCGCTGCGATCTCCGTCACCGGGCCGGCCGGGGTCGGGACGTCCTTCGCCCCGGGGCGGACCTTGCGGACGTGAAACACCTTTGCGGCGTCCGCCTTCTCGTAGTCGCGGTCGCGGACGAAGACGATGTGGCAGCACCCCTCCCAGTGGACCGCCCCGGCCGGGACTACGACCGCGCACGGCTCGTCCCTAAGAACCACCTCGGCCGTGCCGAAGGTGTTCGCGTGGTGCCGGTCGGACGGGTTCGGGAGGTCCACCCGAACGGGGACGGTGCGGGTCTTCTCGTCCGCCGCCGGGCTGACCCAGACGACGGTCCCGGAATCCCAGCCGGACGGCCCGGCGTGCCCCGCGTGCCGGAACCGCACGGGCTGGCCGGGTTTCACCCGATTGGCGTCCTCGGCTCGGACCCGCAGGGTGAGCCACATGCGGGAGGTGTCGGCCACGGTGAACAGCGGCTTGGTGGGGTCGGCCGCCTCGTCGGGAACGGCCGAGCGGGCGACCACCTCCCCGTCGAGGGGGGCCACGACCGGGAGCAGGTTGCTCGACGTGCTCCGGCCGGCGAGCGTCTTGGCGAGCGGCTCCGGAAGGCCGAGGAACTGCATCCGCCCGGCGAGATCGGCCGGGGACAGTCCGCGGACGTCCTGCGCCTTGAGTGGGAGTCCGAGGTTGGCGAGAGCCTGCTCGGCGGCGAGCATTCGGACTTCCGCTTCCTCGACGGCCGCCTCAGCCGCCTGGACGTCTTTGCCCGGCACCGTCGCTCCGGCCCCCGGCTTCAGCTTGGCGAGCGTCTCCCGCCGCAGGTCGAGTTGGACGAGCGCCTGTTGGAACTCGGCCTTCACCTTGCCCACTTCGGCCGAGTCGATAATCACCAGCACCTCCCCCGCGCGGACCTTGTCACCGGCTTCGCGGACGACCCGCCAGACGGTGCCGCCGGCCCGCGGAGCCACCCGGGCCACCCGGGTCGGGTCGTAGGTGATTTCCCCGGTCGCCTGGATCACCTCGGCGACCGGACCGCGGGTCGCCGGGGCGACCTCCAGCCCGAGCCGGTAGGCCATCTCGTCGGTCGGGAGTTGAATGCGGCGTTCATGCTTCTTGCATTTGAGATCGTTCTCCTCCCGGGGGGCGAAGGCGAGCGCGCGGGCGGCCCGGTCGCGGTCGTCGGCCGTCACGGCGGGCACGGTCGGGAGTTGTGCCACGTCCGGGTGGCAGAGCGGGCAGTCGGCGACCCCGTGATCCCGGCACGGCTTGTACACCTTTCCCCGGGGCAACAGGTCGGGACGGCACTCCACGCACGCGGACTCCGGGACGCCGTGCTCCTGGCACCAGTCATCCGGTTCGGTTGCGGCCTCGCCACGGAGGGCGGACGCCTTCGGCAAGTGCCAGCCGGTGGCTTGGCCGAGGGCCGCCACCCCGGCAGTGACTCCGATCACGCAACCGACGGCGAAGGCGGCCGAGACACTCCGCCCGGCGAACCGACGGAGGCGGGACCGGAGGGGTGTCGTGGGATCGCTTCGCACGGGCGGCTCGGCCGTGACTGTCGGGTCCTCGGGGAGTGACATGGGTTCTCCTTGTGGTTGGCTTGTGCCGGGGCGGATCAGTGCCCCGCCGCCCGCGTCAGTTCAAGGAGGAGTCGGTCGCTCCCCCGGGTCACCACGACCTCCCCGGGCGCGACCCCGGCGAGGATTTCTGTGTTCTTGTCGTCCCGCCCGCCGAGCATGACCGATCGGGCGTGGAACGCTTTCGGCCCGTCCGGCTTGAGGAAGTCCGGGTCGCGGACGAACACGACCGCCCGCCCGCGCAGGGTCTGCACTGCTCCGTGCGGTAGCACGACAGCCTTGAGCTCCTCCCGGAACACGATTCGGCCGCGACCGAGTGTCGAGGCCCGGAGCAGCCCGGCGGCGTTGTCCGCCTCGGCCCGCACCGGCACGGTCCGGGTCGCCTCGTCGGCGGCCGCCCCTACCCACACCACCTTGGCCGGGTACTCGCGAGTCTCACCGTCCGGGCGGAAGAACACCTTTTGGCCGGCGGCCACCCGCCGGGCGTCCGCGAGATGGAGGGTGACCCACACTCGGCTCGGGTCAACGACCGTGAACAGAACCTTTCCGGCCTCCGCCGTCTCGCCCGCAACCGTATCGGTGGACAACACCACTCCGGCAAACGGGGCACGCAACGGAAGTAAGGTGGCGGTCACATCCGCGGGGTCGGAGTGGGTTGGGGTGTCCACCCCCAGCCGGCGTAGCCGATCGGCGATGTCGGCCGGCGGGAGCGCCCGGTACTCGGCGGGGGTAACCGGGAGGCCGAGGTTACTGAGCTGTTGGGCGGCCGCGAGTACCCGGACCTCCGCGTCCTTGAGCGCGGCCTCGGCCTCCCGGATCGCGGCGGCGGAGGCGACCGCCTTGGCCGCGACCAGGTCGTGCCGGGTCCGGTTGCGAAGTCGGGCCTGGACCAGCGCCTGCTGGAACTCGGCCTTCGCCTTCCCTACAGCGACCGAGTCGATGAGGGCCAGCACTTCGCCCGCCCGGACGTGATCGCCGGCCGCCTTGTACACCCTCCGGGTCACCCCGCCCGCCCGGGCGGAGAGGCGTGCGACCCGGCTCGTGTCGAAGGCGACCTCTCCGGCCGCCGTCGCCTGCTCCGTCAGCCCCGAGGCCCAGGCGACGGTGGTGTCGATGAGGTCTGCCCGGACGGCTTCATCCGAGGCGAACTCGACCCGCGCCTCGTGACCGGGCAGCGGCGAAGCACCGCCACCGGCAGGAGATAGTCGCACGACCGGCCCCCCCGCCCCTGGCGTGACAGCCGCCGGCTCGTCTCGACGTTTCGCCCCGGTGAAGTCCCACCCGGTCGTGTGCCCCCAGTACGCCGCCGCGCCCAGCCCGGCCAGCACGACAGCGGTCGGCACCCACCACAGAAGACGATGTACCGGGCCGTGGTGGCGCGGCGTCGGGGGTGTACGAGAACCATTCCGATCCACGGAGGGTGTGCTCATGCGGAGTTCTCGCGTAAGAACGAGTGGACGACTGGTGGCAGAATGCGGCCGGCGAGCCTCACGACTGACGGTGTATCCCGGCAGCCGAGCAGCCCGGCCCGTAGCGGAGCGAATGAAGTACTGGTGGGTGCGAAGTACGGACTAGATCAGGAGCGAGCAGTGTGAAATGAACAGCGGGGGACCTACCGCAGGGGGAGTCTCGGAGGCGACGCGGGCTAGAGCGGCGGTGTGCTCGACGACCGGAGTAACGATGCCGATCGTCGCTACCGCATCATGTGCCGGCGAGACAACGGGTGGTGCGATCACGTCCAACACCACGGCCCCGACTGCGGCTGGGCACCCGGGCAAGTGATCGCCGGGCGAGGACGGTCCGCGGGTCGGTGGCGCAGGCTGGTCACGCTCGGCATCGTCCACTCGGACGCGACACGACTCGCAAGAACAGTTCGGTTGGGGGTTGCCGGCGTGTTGGGAGATGTTCCCGCCGGCCGAGTCCGAGGTCTGAGGGGCCGTGGGGACGTTTGTGACACCCAGGACGCGACAAATGCACGTGCCCGGAGGCATGAGCAGCGACGGCAAGACCAAGAGTAGCAGGAGCGTCCGGCTCATCACGGCCCCGAAAAACAAACACCCACGATAAAGATAGCGATCGCACTCTGGAGAAACAACCCCAACGATCTGGTGCCGCGTCACGGGTCAACCATAGAAACCGTTGACTCAACATCGGCCAGCCTCGACACCGGACGTCGGATGGCCGCTAATCCCGGAGGAGCCGGAGGGCGTTGGCCACGACGAGGAGTGTGGCCCCCGAGTCCGCTGCAACGGCCGCCCACATGGACGAGTAGCCGACGAAGGTCAGGACCACGAACACGGCCTTGACCGCCAGCGAGAAGGCGATGTTCTGTCGGATGATGCCGAGCGCCCGGCGGGAGTGCCGGACCAGCCAGGGGAGCTTCGAGAGATCGTCCGACATCAGCGCGATGTCGGCAGTCTCGATGGCCGCGTCGGTCCCGATCGCCCCCATCGCGAGGGCGACCGTGGCCCGGCCCATCGCCGGGGCGTCGTTCACGCCGTCCCCCACCATCGCGACGGTGCCGTACTTCCCGACCAGTTCCTCGACCTTCGTCACCTTGTCGCCGGGGAGGAGTTCGGAGTGAATCTCGTCCACCCCGGTCTCCCGTGCGATCGCCTCAGCGGTCCCGCGGTTGTCCCCGGTGAGCATGACCACGTGCTCGACGCCGGCCTCACGGAGGTCTGCCACGGCCCGCTTTGCCTCGGGGCGGACGGTGTCGGCAAGCGCGATGAAGCCGCAAACGTGGGTGTCGTTCCCGACCACGACGACCGCCTTCCCGGACTTCGAGAGGGCTTCGAGCTGCTCGTGGACCTCCGGCGTCTCCTGCTTCCGCTCCTCCAGGTAGCGGTGGGAGCCGACCCAGTAGAGGGTACCCCGGACCCGTCCCTCCGCGCCCTTGCCGGGGAGGTTCCGGAAATCCTCGGCGGTCGGAACACTCACCCCGCGCTCCTTCGCGTAGATGAGTATGGCGTGGGCGAGTGGGTGGGTGCTGTGCTCTTCGAGCGCGGCGACCCGCTCCAGGAGTTCCGTCTCGGTGTGCCCGCTCAGTGGAACGACCTGGACGACGGCGGGCTTCCCGAGGGTGAGCGTCCCGGTCTTGTCCATCGCGATTGCTTTGAGCTTTCCCGGGGCCTCGACGAAGACCCCACCCTTGATGAGGACGCCGTTCCGCGCGGCCGCGGCGAGCGCGGCGACGATGCTCACGGGGGTGGAGATGACGAGCGCGCACGGGCAGGCGATGACGAGGAGGACCAGCGAGCGGTAGAGCCAGACCGCCCACGGCGCGCCGAAGGCGAGAGGGGGAACGAGGAGGAACAGGACTGCGAGGGCCATGACGGCCGGGGTGTAGTACTTCGCGAACGTCTCCACCCACTGCTCGGAGGGGGCGCGGCGCGACTGGGCTTCGCCGACCATGCGGGTGATCCGCGCGAGGGTCGTGTCCGACGACGCCTTCGTGGACTCGACGGTGAGTGACCCGTCGCCGTTGATGGTGCCGGCGAAGACCTCGTCGCCCGGCGACTTCTGCACCGGCACGCTCTCTCCGGTGATGGGGGCCTGGTCTACCCCACCGGAGCCGTCCACGACCTTCCCGTCGAGAGGAATGCGGTCGCCGGGGCGGACGCGGAACCGTCCGCCGACCGGAACCCGGTCCGGGGGGACCATCTCCTCGCGCCCATCGGGGTGGATGAGGCGGGCCTCTGGCGGTGACAGCGCCATGAGCGCGGCCACGGCCCGGCGCGCCCGCCCGACGCTCCAGGCTTCGAGGGCCAGCGAGAGGGCAAAGAGGAAAGCGACGGTCGCGGCTTCGAGCCATTGACCGATGGCGACCGCGCCCACGACGGCAACCACCATGAGGAGGTTCATGTCCGGGCGGAGCCGTTTGGCGGCGATCCACGCCTTGGGCAGCACGGTCCAGACGCCGGCCAGGATGCTCAGGAGGTAGAGCGCGCTCGCCACGACGGGTGGGCTCGCCCCCTCCTCCATGAATGCCGCCCGCAGCCCGGCGAGCGCCGCGTGGACGCCGCCGCCCGCGACAAGGAACACCGCGCTCGCGGCGGTGAGGAGTGTCCGGCGGTTTCGCTCCCAGAACCCCTCGTCGGCGAGCGCGGTCTTCTCGTCCCGCCACGGTTCGGCCGTCATGCCGGTCCGCGCGACCGCCGCCTTGACTTGCTCGGCGGTGACGGGGGCGTCGGCCGCGACGGTCATCTTCGCGTTCAACACGTCGAACGTGAGGTTCGCCTCCCCGCCGACGAGCGGGCCGAGTTCTCCCTTAAGAACAGTCACCTCCTCGGCGCAATCGAGGCCACGGACGCGGAAATGTTGTGGGTAGCGTTCTTCTGCTGGCATCGACTTTTCTCCCTTGCCGTACACGTTGAACCGTTGGCCCCGAGGCGCACTCGTGGGTTCTCCGCAGGACTTCGTCGCTCGCTCCCTGCGGGCTCGTCGGTCGAGCCGGCGACCGGAGAAACCCAGAACTCCTCTTGACGAGTGGTTTGTGCTGGCTAGCTTCATTTATTAGTCACGACTAATTAAGTTATTAGTCAAGACTAAAGTAATCCTGCTGCCTCCTGGAGCCGCCGCATGAGCCAGTCCCTTTCCTGCCTGTCGGGTCGGCGTGCGTTCACGCTGATCGAGCTCTTGGTGGTGATCGCGATCATCGCGGTCCTCATCGGCCTCCTGCTCCCCGCGGTGCAGAAGGTCCGGGAGGCCGCGGCCCGGGCGAAGTGCCTGAACAACCTGAAGCAGATCGGCCTCGGGTTGCACAACTACCACTCGGCCCACGGCCACTTCCCGCCGGGCTTCAGCGCGTCCACGAGCCCGACAACGACGCTGCGGCAGTCGGACTTCACCCCGGGGTGGAGCGTCTTCTATCACGTCCTCCCCTACGTCGAGCAGGACAACCTCCACCGCTCGATCAACCCGAACCTGCCGATCCTCGACCCGGCGAACAAGGCCGGGCGGGAAACCATCGTGCCGCTCTACGTCTGCCCGAGCGACGACGCCCCGCGGCTCATCAGCCTCACCGACTCGGGGAACACCACCTGGACGCCGCCGAACACCTTCACCTACCCGTCACCGGCCAGCCCGCTGACGGTGCTGGGGCAGGCGAGCGTGTCGAGCTACGCCGGGTGCCTGGGGACGCTCGGGTACGAGGAGCAGCCGTTCACCGGGGTGTTCCACCGCAACAGCAAGGTGCGGGTCGAAGACATCACCGACGGCTCCTCGAACACCATCGGCGTCGGCGAGCGCACCAGCCGGTTCTCGCCCAACAGTTGGGTCGGCCCGGTGTGGCAGCAGGAGACGGTGTACGCCCCGACCGCACCGCGCTACAATCCGGCCCAGCCGAGCTTCCAGATGCGGGCCACCCCGACGGCGGTGCTCGTCCACGTCCGCATCACGTCGCTCCAGCCGAACCACCCGGACAACAGCCCCGGCAGCTTTTTCTCCAGCCACTCCGGTGGTGCCCAGTTCCTGAACATGGACGGCTCTTCGCGCTTCGTCTCGTCGTCGGTGAGCATCGAGAACTACCGCGCGCTGTGCAGCCGAAACGGCGGCGAGGTTCTCTCCGGCGACTACTAGCCCCTCCGTTTCCCCCGACGATCGGGCCGCCGCCCTTTTTGTCAGTCAGGGCCGAAGAGGTTCAGCCGCTGCCGTTCCCGCCTCTTCGTGGGCTCACGGTCCGCTGGCGGCCAATCGCCGACCAAGCGGATACCGTCCTGTGGGAGATTGACGAGCACGCGGTCGAAGTACGCGCGGAGTTCCTCATCCCGGAGGGCGCGCCCGGACTGCTGGCTAACCGGTGCCCGGAACTCCAGCCGAGGGTGTTCGTCGGTGTTGAGTGTGGCAGCCGGGCGAGTCGGCCACCGCCCGAGGAAGAGTTCGGGGGCTGCCGCCCCCGATGTGAGTTCGGAGTCCACTCCCCCAGGTGCGTCTCCCGCGGCACTCCACCGGGCGGCCAGCCGGTCGGGGTCGAGTTCGAGCGGGGCGTCGCTGCCGACCAGCGCCAGTATCCCGAATCGGGCGTCGAACTGGCCCCACCAGAGGGTGACGTTGGGGAAGACCGCGGCGAAGCTGTCGGCGATGAGTTCGAATTCCTCGGGTCCGACCTGGTAGAGTGCGAGCCACTGGCAGAAGAGCCCGCCCGGCTTCAAGCGGCCGCGGACCGATTCGTAGAACTCGACCGTGTACAGGTAGCCCGTCCGGCTCTCCCACGGGACGAACAGGTCGGAGACGACCACGTCGAACCGGCGGTCGGCGCGGGCGAGGTAGTGCCGGGCGTCGCCCACGCGCACCTCGACCTTCGGGTGATCGACGACGCCGAGATTCGCGGGGGAGAGGAGCCGGGCCGCTTCGACGACCTCCGGGATGAGTTCGACGACGACCGCCCTCTCCGCGCCCCGGTCGATTACGACCGGGGCGGCGGTGAGGCCGGTGCCGAGGCCGAGAAAGGCGACATCCGCGGGCCTCGGGTGGAGGAGCAGCGGGAGTCGCCCCTGGCGGTACTCGCGGGCCGCCGTCTTACCGGTCGAGCCGTGCCGGTAATGCAGGTTTTGTCGCACTGTGAGCGAGCCGTCCTTCGTGTTCCGGACGACATCAATCCACCCGTAGGCGGTGTCCCAGCGGCGGACGACCTCTTCACCGAGGGCCGGGGGCACGAGAGCCTGACCCGAAGCCGCAACGACCGTCGCAATCGCGGTGAGCAACCCGACCCCGGCCGCGGCCGTCGCGATTCCGTGCGCGTAGAGCATCGCCGCCCCGGTCACACCGAACAGCAGCACGAACAGCCCGACCGACTCCCACAGGCCGACGCAGGGAGGCAAGACGAACCCCGCTACGAGCGCTCCCGCCACGGCTGCTGTGGTGTTCACGGCCGCGAGACGCCCGACCGCTCGTCCGGTTCCCCCCGCCCCGACGAACGCGGCGGGCAGAGCCATTCCGAGAATGACCGACGGTGGCAGAACGACCGCGGCGACCAGCCCGAGCGCGTGGGACAGGTAGTCGGCGAACGTGCCCCCCGCGGCGAAGTATTCGAGTCCGGTCCGCCGGACGAAGACGACGACCGAGGCGGCTACTGCCACCGCGCCGAGCGACGCCGAGACGGCGACCGTCGTCCGGGGCGAGACGCGCGACCCGATCGCGGCCACGAGGGCCGCGCCGGCGGCAAGGCCGGCCAGGAAGACCGCGACCACGGCACCGAACGAGTAGGAACTGTTGTGGAAGACCAGGGCGAACAGTCGGGTGTACAGCACTTCGAGACCGAGCGTGCCGAACCCGGAGACGGCAGCGACGGCCCACCAGACCGGCGGAATGCCGCCGCGCTCGCCGGGAGCAGTGTTCGGTGCGAGCGGCCCCGGACGGAAACCCTGGCAGACGGCGAGAAGGCACGCGGTGAATCCGCACGCGGCCGAGACGCCGGCCGCCAAGTAGCCGCTCGCCCGGACCCCCACCACGACGAGCAGTACCACGGTGGTCACGAGGACGCCGGTGAGCCCCCCGGCCGTGTTAAGCGCGTAGGCGAGCGCGAACTGCCTGCCGCGGTCGCCCCGTCGCGAGAAGTGCGCGGCCATGAACGGCAGCGTGGAACCCAGCGCGACCGTCGAGGGGAGTAGAACCGCAAAGCACCACGCCGCGCTGACTGCCGACGAAGCGTCGGGGAAGAGCCCCCCATCAATTCCGGCCGGCGGGAGCAGCGTCGGGACGAGTGCCGACCACGCCGCGGCGGCGAGTTCGGCGAGCCCGTACCCGAGAAGCGGCCGGATGCGGGACGCGAGACACCCGCCGAGCAGTTGTCCGCCGGCCAATCCGGCGAAGAATCCGGCGAGTACGACCGCGGCCGCGGCCGCCGTGTTCCCGAGTGAGAGCCCCACCAGCCGGGACCATGACGCCTCGTAGGCCAGTGCGGCCGCGCCGGAGAGGAAGAACAGCCCGTAGACCACGACCGCCTCGCAGCGACTTCGGGCCGACGCAGGGGTCGAGACTCGTCCAGAGGTTCGCGGTTGTAGATCTGTCAGTTGGTCTGTCACCCGACACGCTCTCCGTCGGCGGTCTGGAAGCCGCCGCCCGAACGTTCGGGCGGCGGTGACGCGCTGTCACTTCTGCTTGAAGTCACCCGAGTACGGCTTGGTGCCGACCTTGCCGCTGATCGTCCCCTCCCACTTCATGTCCTTCTTGAACACGTCGTTCGTTGCGGTGAACTTCGTGGACGAGCCCTTCGGGTCGTCCTTCTCCGGGGCCGGGTCGAGCTTCACCGTCGTCGCCGGGGTCGTCTTCAGCACGAGCGTCAGGCTCTTCGCGTCGATGGCCTTGAGCTTCTTCTTGTGCAGGTCGTCGTGGTTGCCGTAGACGTAGACCGTCACCGTCCCGGCCTTCTGGTCCACCACGATCTCCGGGTGGTACTCTTCGTCCCCCCACTCGACGACGATCCCGTTGTGCGGCCCCTTGTGGTCGTCCGCGCGGGCCGCCTGGGTCGCGACCCCGCCGAGGAGCCCGAGCAGGGCCAGTCCGAATACCGTTCGCATCGCATCGTCCTCCTGTAAGAACACCGAAACACCGTCCTCACGTCCCCGGGTGGGGCCGTGTTCTCTCCTCCGCCGCCGGAACGTTCGGATCGGACGGAGCACTTGGCTCGTGCGTTGTGTCGTGGGCGAATGGCAACTCGGCGTGCGCGGTCTGCGGGTCGTCGAGTCCGTCTGTCCCCTCTTCGCCCTTTGCGAGCGCCACCGCCGCGCCCCCGCTGAACCGCAGGAACAGGCCGGGGCGGATGAGGAACTCGCAGAAGGTCGAGGTGATGAGCCCGCCGAGGATGACCGTCGCGACCGGGTAGAGGATCTCCCGCCCCGGCTCCTGCCCGACGACCACCAAGGGGATCAGCGCGATGCCCGCCGTGAGCGCGGTCATGAGCACCGGGGAGAGCCGCTCCAGGCTGCCCCGCAGCACCATCTTCTCGTCGAACTTCTCCCCCTCGTGCTTCATCAGGTGCAGGTAGTGGGTGACGAGCAGGATGCCGTTGCGGGCCGCGATCCCGCCGAGCGAGATGAACCCGACCAGGCTCGCCACGGTGAGCGTCTGCCCGCTGATGACGAGCGCCAGCACACCTCCGATGAACGCCGTCGGGACGGCGATGAGGATCTGCGCCACGATCCGCCCGGACGGGAAGAGCATGTAGAGGACGAAGAACATCCCGACGACGGAGAGTGCCGCGAGAACCGTGATGAGCCGCGTCGCCTCCTCCTGACTCTCGAACTGCCCGCCGTACTCGACGAAGTAGCCTTCCGGCAGCGGCAC
>CAZBXY010000246.1:0-12142 GCA_964495365.1 uncultured Frigoriglobus sp.
GAGAAGGCCATCCCTTGGCTACACCACCCCAACTCGACTTCCGAATAGACCTGGGTTCTCCCCCGGAGCGGGTTGCCATCGACCGCCACGCCTGCGTCGGAACGTCGTCGCGAACGAACCGCACGCTCACTTCGCAAAACAGCACGTTCACCCCGCCCGCGTGGAGGCTCCGTGCGGCGAGCCACCCTTTTGCTGGGTCGCATTCAGACATTCAGAGGTGGACGGGTCGGGCGCCGCGGCGTGGTTGTAGAGCGTGTTGCCGTAGTTCCCGACGATCCACTTCGCGCCGCGCTCGGTGTTCCACGACCCGCCCGCCGGCTGCCACGTCGTCGGGTTCGTGTTACCGCTGCCGGGATCTCCAGCATCACGCGCCGCGGGTTTCCCGGCCCCGGTCCGCCCGCACCAATCGTGCGCTCGGAGAACGCGGCCGTGTTCGACGTGCCATCCGCGATGTCGTCCAGTCGTACCGCCGAGCCGAGGAAGAAGATCCCATCGGCGCTGGTCAGCGAACCGGAGTCGGACCCGCTTCCCGGACATGCGGCGTAGCTCGTGCCCCCGAAGGGCGAACCCGGCACGCGCCCGCCGGAGGTGGTTTCATGACCCATTATTCGGGACCAACCACCGATTACCGAATAACCGAATGAGACTCCATTAGCGGGCCGTTTCAGGAACTTCAGTCGAGCGCCGCTGTCTTGTTCCCCTGATACCACAACACGAAACGCGAAAACGACCGACCCCCGCCAGTGCGCTGGTCGGGGTCGGTCGTTTCGTTTGGGGGACGGGAACGTCGCGACTACGGGAGCGTGACCGGCGGCGTGTTGTAGACCGTGTTGTTGCCACCGGCCGGCGGGATGGTGGCCCCATCGACGCAAGCGCCTTCGGCGATCACGGCCGGATCGGTCGGGGGCGGGGCGTCACCGCCGACGGGCGGGACAACCGGGACGCTGGGGTTTTCGCGTGATTCGAGGGCGAACAGGGACAGACGGGCGCGGAAGTTCATCACCGACCTCGCAAGTTTGAGGGGGAACCGAAGTTCGGGACGGAGAGGAAAATCAGGTACCCCGGTAGTTTGCCGAAGTCGGAATTCGGCGCCTACACGATTTTGTACCCGAAGCGGATTTTCTCCCGAAATAATTTCAACACCCGGCTGATAATTGCGAGTCCGACCGGAACGGGTCCTGTTCCCACCACAATTCTTTACTTGGGGTGAAATCTACTTCGACCCGATCGGACCCGGCAAGAACAATCTGGAAAATCGGAAAAGCGATTTGCACGAAGCGAGTTCGTGTGGGCATAAAGAATCGATTTTGCGGATTAAACGGGCTGCCGGAAGTGGCTTCTTTCCGCCGGCGGCGTTGGGCGGTATGCTCAACTCCGCCTCGTGCGGAGGGTTCATGCGCGTCGTCCGACCGGTGTTGTGGCTCTTGATCGTCGCGGTGGCCGGGCTGCTGGCGGTCGGGGGCGCGGCGCGCTGGTTCCGACCGGTCGAAACGCCGGCATGGGCCGACGATTACGACCTGAGCGCCCAGCCGCCGGAAGCGATCGCCCCGGGCACGGTCGTCGGGCGCGGGCCGCCGGACGGCTGGTCGCATCTGGTCATCAAGAGCCTTCCGCGGGTGAAACCGGGCGAAGAGAAGCACGTGCCCGCCCCGCTCGGGTTGGGGCGCGAGCGCATCGTCCGGCAGGTGTCGTGGATGTTCACCGCGTTCGCGGCCGATGTGGTGCCGGAGCGGCAGGGCGAACACACCCGCTACCGGCTCCGCGCGATCGGGCTGGGGCTGGGCGCGACCGTGAACGGCCGCGACATCGTGCTGACGGTCGATTCGGCCGAGCAGTTGGGCTGCTCGCTCGCGTGGTACGAGAAGGAAACGCTCAGTACCGGATATCGCATCCAACAGCAGGCCAGGGTGGTGGTTCACGGCCCGTCGTTCGCACTTCTCGACACACCTGTCACGTTCCGCTGCGGCACGAAGAACCGGATGATCCGCTACCGCTACGCACTGATCGTGGACCCGCCGACCGGTCGGCTCGACGTACTCGCGTGGCGGCTGGGCGACGCGGAGGGGTGTTCCGATTTGTCCCGGGCGGTGCTGCTGCACCCGAACACGATCGACGAGGCGGAACTGATCCCCGACCCGTCGGCGGGCGACATTCCCAACGAAAAAACCTTCGGCGTGGACGAACTGCCGCCGTTCCGGTTGGAGGTGCCGCTGCCGCCGGAACTCGCCGGGCCGGTGTCGCAAACGAAGTTCACCCCCGACGAGGCCCGCGCCCTCGAAGTCGCTTTGCGGAAGTTGCTACCCCGATAACGCCGCGACATTCTCGTCCGGCGGTCGCCGTTCGCGGTACAATGCCCTCCGTCGCCCGCGCTCTCCTTTCTCTCGGAGCGATCCCATGTCCGCCTCTCCCGATCGCCGGTCGTTTCTTCAGTCGTCCGCCGCGCTCGGCGGCCTCGCGTTCCTCGCCGACCTCCCGCCGGTGACCGCCGCCGACGCGAAACCCGACCCGTCCCTCGTCGCATTGCAACCGGAAATCGAACCGCTCGTTCGGCTCATCGAGAACACCGATCGCGACAAGCTGCTCGAAGAGATCGGCGCGCGGATCAAGAAGGGCCTTTCCTACCGCGAGGTGCTGGCGGGGCTGCTGCTCGCGGGCGTGCGGAACGTGCAACCGCGGCCGAATGTCGGGTTCAAGTTCCACGCGGTGCTGGTCGTGAACTCGGCGCACCAGGCCGCGATGGCCGGCCCCGACAACGAGCGGTGGCTCCCGCTGTTCTGGGCGCTGGACAACTTCAAGAGCGCGCAGGCCACAAACCTGAAGGAGAGCGGCTGGCGGATGAAGCCGGCCAACGCCGCGAAGGTTCCTTCGCCGGCGAAGGCGCACGCGGCGTTCACCACCGCGATGGACAACTGGGACGAGGAAGCGGCCGACGCGGCGGTAGCGGCTCTGGCACGCACCGCGCCCGCGGGCGAATTGTTCGACCTGTTCGCGAAATACGGCAGCCGCGACTTCCGCGACATCGGCCACAAGATCATTTACGTGGCCAACGCGTTCCGCACGCTGGAGGTGATCGGCTGGCAGCACGCCGAACCGGTGCTGCGGTCGCTCGCGTTCGCCATTCTGAAGCACGACGGCAAGAACCCGGCGAAGGAAGATCTCGAACCGGACCGCCCGGGGCGCAAGAACGCCGAGCGCGTCGCCAAGCCGCAAGAACCGCGACGCAGCGCGCCGGCGAACCCGCAGACGACGAATGAAATCCTGAAGACGCTGCGCAGCGCCAGCGCCGACGATATGGGCGCGGTCGTGGCGCGCCGGATCGACTTCGGTATTGAACTGCGGCACATCTGGGATGGGTTATTCTGCGGCGCCGGCGAACTCCTGATGCGTCAGCCGGGCATCGTCGGGTTGCACACGCTCACCACGCTCAACGCGATGCACTACTGCGCCCGCACCACCGGTGACGCGGGCCTGCGGCAGTTCATCCTCCTTCAGGCAGCCGCTTTCCTGCCGATGTTCCGCGACGCGATGAAGGCTCGCGGCAAGGTGGGCGAGGCGAAGATCGATGAACTGCATGAGCGCGACGAGAACGGCGAGTTCAGCGTGCGCGACGTGTACGCCGAGCTGGGCCGTAACAAGGAGAAGGCCGCAAGTACGGCCCTTTCCGTCCTCAAGTCCGACAAGACGAAGGCGAAGGAACTGATCGACGAGGGCCGCCGACTAATCTTCATGAAGGGCACCGACTCGCACGACTACAAGTTCAGTTCGTCGGTGATGGAAGACGCGTCGTTCGTGTCGCCGGAGTGGCGTGACCGGTTCCTGGCCGCGAGCCTCTTCTGGCTGAAGGGTTCCGACGCGCCCGACGCGCCGCTCGTGAAGCGAACTCGTGCAGCGCTGTCGTAGCGGGGAAGGAAAATGATGCGGGTCTTGCTTTCAGCCCCGGAGGGGCGATCGATGTTAGCCCAGGGTGGAGCGCGGGTCGAAGACCCCGCGCAACCCTGGGTAACGGAGAGGAAAGAAGAACAAGCCCCGGAGGGGCGACAGAAACCTTCGCGAAAGGCTCTGTCGCCCCTCCGGGGCTTCGCTTCCTGTTCCGACGCTTCCTAGGGTTGCGCTCGCCTTCGGCGTCGCTTCACCCTGGGCTAACATCGGTCGCCGCTCCGCGGCTGAAAACCGAGTTACACGCGACTACTCGAAACTACGGACTCGCTCTTACTGCACCCGCCGGGCCGGGAGCGGGTACTCCAGGATCTCCTGGAGCAGTTCCAGCTTGCTCGGGCGTGCGAGCAGCGGGACCAGGTTCGGCAGCGCGTAGTAGTC
Source organism: uncultured Frigoriglobus sp. (assembly GCA_964495365.1). Lineage (GTDB taxonomy): Bacteria > Planctomycetota > Planctomycetia > Gemmatales > Gemmataceae > Gemmata. The sequence goes on from CAZBXY010000246.1 coordinate 4,318, forward strand.
CCCGTTGAACTGGTAGGCGTCGGCCGCGATCCCGGCCTTCTTGCACTCGTCCTCCAGTTGCGCGGTTGCCCCGCTCACCTTGACGAAGCAAACGGTCGGGTCCGCCTTCAGTTCCTCGCGGTACTTCTTCAGCGCCGGAACGAACTTCGGCTCCGTGTTCTCCTCCTCGTCCGTGACGATGACGAGCTGCTCGACGAACTGCTTCTTCTTCCGCAGTTGCTCGACCGCGCAGCCCACCGAGGTGCCGCCACCCGCGGTGATGCCCGTCAGTGCCCGCTCCCAGGCGGACAGTTCCGGCCCGGCCGCCTCGACCGGGTACGCGATCGTGTCAAAGGCGTACACGAACAGGTCGCGGTCCGCGACCGCCGCCAACAACGCGCCCAACCGCTTGCCGATCTCGATGGCTTCCGACATCGAGCCGGACTTGTCGATCAATAGCGCCGTCGGCCGCGCGATCCGCCCGCGCGACTTCACCTGCGCGTCCGCGACCGCTTCGAGCTTCTGCCGGACTTCCGCGGAAACCGGGACCGTCTCCAGCGCCTTCTCGGCCTTGAACGCGCTGACGCGGGTCGCGGTCTTCGCGGCCTCCAGCTTCTTCTCGACCAGTTGCTTCGCGTCCGCGTCCTCGAACGCGCCGTGCTTCTTCAGCAGGTTCAGGTTGTTGATGACCTCCTGCGGCGACATCCGGCCCACGAGCGCCGCGAGCACCTTCGGGGTCATCGACTTCACCAACCCGACCGCGACGCGGAACGGCACGTCGTGCGCCGCAATGAGCTTGGCCTGCTCGTCGGCGGTCTCGGCGCGTGCCAGTTCCTTCAGCCCGGCGAGCTTCGACCCCGCCGGCGGCTCGTCGTCGAACAGCACCGCCTGCGCCCGCGCGCCCGGCTTGACGTGCAGAAGCGCGTAGAGCCGCTTCAGCGTCTTGCGCGCCGTGAGCGCAGTGGAGTCGAACCAGTCGGCGTCGGCCTCCCGCTCGCGCAGGTACCGCGTCACCTCGGTCTTCATCGACCGCGGGACGTTGCAGAACAGCCCGACATCGATCGAAACGGTCGTCGTCTCCTTCTTCGGCCCGACGATCTCGGTCTTCACCTCTTCCAGCGTGCCGTGGATGAAGTCAACCACGCGGCCGACCTGATACGGCGGCAGTTCGCGCATCATCGCCAGCCCGACCTCGCGGTGTCCCGGGAAGTCACTCAGGGCGAGCGTGACGACGAACATTTCCTTGTGGTCGCGCACGTCGCCGTGGTCCGCGTACCACGCCGCGAGCCGGACGTAGAACCGCGGGTCGGCCTTCACCAGCTCGGCGTGCAGCGGGTGAACGAGGCCCAGCTTCCGGTGCGGGCAGGTGAGGAGGCTGTTGAGCATCGACAGCCGGAGGTCCGATTCGGTCTTCGTCATCACCATGTCAACGCCCTCCTTTGTTCGGTGCCAATAGAAACGGCCGCCGAAGCGGCCGTGAAGGTCGAAAAAGTCGTCCGTACAAGTCCGGAAAGCGGTTCAACTTTGACAGTTGCGTATGCCATTTCGCCATACCGCTCATTTCTGAGCGACAGCGGGACTCGAACCCGCAGACACTTTCGTGTCACTGTTACGTGTTTGTACGCTTTCCTTGTGGGGTACGGACAAGCTCCGGGTGTTCGTGAAATAAGCCCGTACAAGTTCGTGAAGCGGTTGAACTTTTCTGTTGCTCTACCACCGAGCTACCCGCGCCTTCAGAGCGCGGGGCAGGAGTCGAACCTGCGACCGACAGACCAATGGAGTTTGTACGCTTCGGCAGTCGGGTACGGGCTGTCTCCAAATGATTGCGAAACGAGCGACGCGGGTGAGTCGCACGAGTTGTGCGAGCTGTTTTTCACTGAGCGCTCTACCACTGAGCTATCCGCCCGTGAAGTGGGCAGATCTGGAGTCGAACCAGCGACCTCTCCCGTTTAAAGGGAACGTGTTTGTAGGCCCGTCGCGTAGGATGCGACTCGCCCGCGTCGTTCGTAAGAAGGGACAGCACGCGGGAGGGGAGGTTCGCCCCTACGCGCGCACGCCGATCCGCAACAGCACCTTCCCGCCCTTGCCGGGCGCCGCGGCGTGTTCCACCGCCTTCCGCACGTCTTCAAGGGGGTAGGTCGCGGCGAAGTGCGTTTGCAACACGCCCTCGGCCATCAGCGCGCGCACGCGGCGGAACAACTTCAGCAGCGTCAACACGCCCTGCTGCTTCATCCACGCTCCCAGCCAAAAGCCTTCGACGCGGAGATCGTTGCCGATGACCAGGCGCGGGTGAACGGATACCGGATCGTCGGAGAGCGAGCCGTACAGCAGGCACCGGCCGCCGTGGGAGAGCGCCGCGACCACCTGCGACCCGGTTTCGCCGCCCACGGGGTCGATCGCGTACCGCACCCCGTCGGGAACGAGCTTCCGCACCTGCTCCGGGATCGGGCCGTCAGATTCCACGATGACGTGATCCGCACCGAGCTTCTTCAACTCTTCGACCTGCTCGCGGCGCCGAACGACGTTGATCGTGCGGAACGCGAACTTGTAGCCGAGCCGAATGACCATCTTGCCGAGTTCGCCGCCGGCGGCGGACTGGAGCAACCACGCCCCCTTTGGGATCTTCAGCACGTCCTGTGTCATGACGAGGGCGGTCGCGGGGTTCACGAAGAAGCTCGCGGCCTGCTCGTCGCTCATCTCGTCGGGTACCGGGACCACCTGCCGCGCTTTCGTGACGGTGTATTCGCCCCATGTTCCGACGCGGTCGTAAATCACCGCGACGCGCTTCCCCTTGCGCCACCACGCGAGCGGCCCGCCGCCGGTGGCCTCGACGACGCCGACGCCCTCGAACCCGGGCGTCGCCGGGAGGTGGGGCTTCATTCCGTACTGACCACCGACGTACATGAGGTCCGACGGGTTGACCGGGCTGGCGAGCATCCGCACCAGCACCTCGCCGAGCTTCGGCTGCGGGGCCGGCACGTCGTCCTCGATGCGCAGCACTTCCGCCGGCGGGCCGATCCGATCGAACACGACGCGCTTCACGGGAGAACCTCAATTGAACCGTTGTGCGTGATAGTATTGTTCCGCGCGGTCACAGGGCTTCCGCCCTGTGCTAAATAAGGCGGCCCCTGCCGGGGCGAAGAGAAAAGCCTTCACACAACGGTCTTTTCTTCGCCCCGGAGGGGCCGGCTTTCGTAGCACAGGGCGGAAGCCCTGTGTATACCGCCCGCGCTGTGTAACCTGAACGATATGTCGTTCACCGATTTCGTCACCCAGTTCTGGCAGGACGTCGCCGCCTGGCTCGTGATGCTGGAACTCTTCATCACCATCAGCACGCTGCTGGCGGTGATGCACCTGAAGCGCGAACCCATGTCGGCGATCGCGTGGTCACTGACGGTGCTCTTGATCCCGTTCTTCGGCGCGTTTCTGTTCTTCGTGTTCGGGTATCAGACCGTTCACCGGCGGCTCATGCGGCGCCGGAAGCGGAGCAGGGCGTACAAGAAGTTCACCGGGCGCGCCGACGGAGCCTCCGCGGGCGTGCCGGCGCAGTGGGACGTACTCGCCCGGCTCGGCCACCACGGCGACGGGTTCCCGGTTACCGGCGGCAACGCGGTCACGCTCTACCACGAAGGGGCCGACGCGTTCGACGCCATGATTGGGGACATCGAGCGGGCCGAACACCACGTCCACCTCCAGTTCTTCATCTTCCGCTCCGACGACTCGGGAAAGCGGTTCATCGACGCGCTGTGCCGGTGCGCCCGGCGCAAGGTCGAGGTTCGTCTACTGCTCGATTCGGTCGGGTCGTACAACTTACCCTCGCGGCTGCTGCGGTGCCTGAAGCGCGACGGCGGGCGGGTCGCGTCGTTCCTCCCGATCGTCAACCCGCTGCGCGTCAACCTGCGGAACCACCGCAAGGTGGTCGTGGTGGACGGGCGCATCGGGTTCGCCGGTGGGCTGAACATCGGCGACGAGTACCTCGGCAAGCACCCGAAGTTCGGCTACTGGCGCGACACGCACTTCCGGCTCGAAGGCCCGGCGGTCGAGGGGCTTCAGCGCACGTTCCTGGAGGACTGGTACTTCACCACGACCGAAGCCGTGAAGGGCGGGGTGTACTTCCCCTCCCCGCGCGCCGCCGGGTCGGTGCTCGCGCAAGTGGTGGCGAGCGGACCGGACGCGGACTTCAAGGCGATCCGCGAGACCTACGTCGCCGCGATCTTGCGCGCCCGCCAGCGGGTGTGGATCGCCAGCCCGTACTTCGTACCCGACGCTGGCCTGCGCGACGCGATCCTGCTCGCCGCCCGTTCCGGCGTGGACGTGCGGTTCCTGGGACTGTACCGGCCGGACAAGTGGCTCCCGTTCCTCGCCTGCCGCTACTACTGGGGCGAGATGCTCGCCGCCGGCGTGAAAGTCTACCAGTACGCCCGCGGGATGATGCACAGCAAGTTCGTGCTGGTCGATGGCGAGTGGGCCTCGGTCGGCTCGGCGAACACGGACAACCGCAGCCTGCTCTTGAACTTCGAATTGAACTGCCAGTTCTTCGACGCGGGCGTGGTGCGCGAGCTGGAGGGCGCGTACCTGAAGGATCTGGAGTGGGCGGTGCGCATCGACCCCGCGGTGTTCGCGTCGCGCCCGCTGATGGGCCGACTGGCCGAGAACGCCTGCCGGCTGTTCTCGCCGGTGTTGTAGGACACGCACCGCAACGACTTACGACGAATCGCCCGAATCCGTTGGAAATTCGCTCGACCGCGTGAGAGAATACCTCCATGCAGCCGAGTCCCGCGGCAACGCGCGGGAACGGGGGAACCACCGGGAGCGACGAGAGACGCTCCCCGGGGCGCAGGTGAGGCCGAATGCTCACCGGGGCACGTTCAAGCCCTAGCCCGTCAGCTAACCTCGTAGGCCGGCGCGGGAGCGTCTCCCGCTGCCAATTGAACGGGCACTCTCGTCAACTCATCTCGGACGACCGCGCCCCTTCTCCGCACACACGGTGTCAACGTGTTCGCGCTCTTTGCCGCGGGCGAAGTCCCGCCGCTGGCCCTCCACGGGCTGTTCGTGGCCGCACTCCTGGTCCTGGCTTACATGGTCTGGTGGATGACGGTTCGAGTGATTCCCAACGACAAGGTCGGGGTGGTCGAGAAGCTCTGGTCGCGCGAGGGGTCGGTGACGGACGGCCGCATCATCGCGCTGAACGAAGAAGCCGGCTACCAGGCGGCACTCCTTCGCGGTGGGCTGCACTTCGGGTACTGGCGGTGGCAGTACCGCATCCACATCGCGCCGCTGGTTACGGTCCCGCAGGGCCAGATCGGGTACGTGTACGCCCGCGACGGGCAACCGCTGCCGCCCAGCCAGACGCTCGGCCGCGTGGTCGAGTGCAACAACTTCCAGGACGCCCAGACGTTCCTGGACCGGACCGGGGAAGAGGTCGAGTACGGCCAGCGGGGCCGCCAGCGGGCGATCCTGCGCGAGGGCGTGTACGCGATCAACCCGGCGGCGTTCGTCGTGATGACCGAGAACGGGGCGTTCTGCCTCCCACAACTGCTCGACTCACAAGAGGCGAACGTCATCAGCGCGTGGCACAAGCAGTTGGCGGAATGCGGCGGCTTCCACCCGGTGGTGATCGGCGGCTCCAGCAAGACCGGCCAGACGGAGGTCCACGACGACCTGATCGGGGTCGTCACCGTTCACGACGGCCCGAGCCTGCCGCCGGGCGAGATCATCGCGCCCGCGGTGGGCACCGAACCCGACGGCGCCAGTTACCACAACAACTATCAAGACCCCGAAGCGTTCCTGGCCGCCGCCGGGCGCCGCGGGCGGCAGTACGCCCCGCTCACGGACGGCACGTACTTCATCAACCGCTGGTTCGCGTCGGTGGAACTGGTGGCGAAGACCGTCGTGCCGATCGGACATGTCGGGGTGGTCGTGAGCTACGTCGGCAAGGCCGGGCGCGACGTGTCCGGCACGTCGTTCCGGCACGGCGAACGGGTGCAGGACGGCGAGCGCGGCGTGTGGGAGCGCCCGCTCGGCCCCGGCAAGTACCCGTTCAACGTCTACGCCGGGCAAGTGATTCTCGTCCCGACGACGAACTTCGTGTTGCACTGGATTACCGGTAAGACCGAGGCACACAAGTTCGACGAGGCGCTGCGCTCCATCGACCTCGTCACGCGCGACGCCTACGAACCGCTCTTGCCGCTCTCCGTGGTCGTCCACATCGACTACCAGCGGGCGCCCAGCGTGATCCAGCGGTTCGGGGACGTGAAGAAGCTCATCACGCAGACCATCGACCCGATGCTCAGCGCGTTCTTCCGCGATGTGGCCCACAAGAAGACGATGCTGCAACTGCTCCACGAGCGCGACCAGATCCAGAACGAAGCGCGGATCGAACTGCGCAACCGGTTCCGCGAGTTCGACATCGAGTGTGTGGACGTACTCATCGGCAAACCGGTGGCGTCGGAATCGGACAAGAAGATCGAGACCCTGCTGGAGCAACTGCGCCTGCGGCAGCTCTCGATCGAGCAACTGGAGACCTACGAACGGCAGCAAGCCGCCGCGGAGAAGCAGCGGGCGCTCAACGAGGCGCAGGCCCGGGCCGCCGTGCAGGTGCAACTGACGAACGCGAAGGCCGAGGTTCAGATCGCCGAGAGCCGTGGTGAGGCGGAGCTGGCCCGCGCGCGGAAGCAGTCCGAACAGATGGTCGTCGTCGCGGAGGCGGAACTGGCCCGGTCGCGGCGGCAGGCCGAACAAACGGTCCTGACCGCCGAGGCCCAGGCGAAGGAGAAGGTGCTGGCGGGGCGCGGCGAGGGCCAAAAGACGCTCCAGATCGGCCTTTCGGAGGCCGCGGTGGTGCTGCGGAAGGTCGCGGCCCACGGCGACCCGCGGTTGTACGCCGCCGCGCTCCTGGCCGACCGGCTCGCCGACAGCGCGCAGCCGCTGGTGCCGGAACGGATGTTCGTCAGCGGGGCCAACGGCGAGACCGGCACCGTCGCCGGCGGGCCGCTCGGGACGCTCCTGACGCTGCTCTTGGGCGAGAAAACCGGCCTCGGGTCGTTCACCGATTCGCCGGACGCGGTGGAGTTCAAGGCCGAGTGCGACAAGCTCGCCCGCGAGGCGATGGGCGGACTCGCCGCGAAGTGATCCGCAATCCGTAGTTTCAAGTTGTGGGGATGAATTCCTTGCCTCCGGCCCTTCGGGTCGGAGGCGTTCCCACGGCCCGACGGCTCAATCTTTCGCCCGCGGAACCCATGACGGACACCGACGCACCGAAACCCTCGGCCGACGCGATCAACCGCGTCTGGCAGCACGGGATGCACGAGGAGCGGTTGTTCCACGACCGGCTCAACTACTTCTCGTTCCTCGAAACCGGCCTCCTGACGATCTGCGGCATCATGTACAACAAGGAACCCGCGGTCGGGTTCTTCGTGCCCATCACCGTGGTCGGGCTGCTGTTCACGTTGTTGTGGCTCGTCATCCAGCGGCAGCACTGGAAGTACTGCGTTCACGTGAACGAGCGGATCAAGCAGCTCGTGCCCGAGTACAAGGCGACGCTGGAAGGGTTCGCCGGGCCGAACCGCCCGGACGGACTGTCCATCTCGAAGCCGCTGGCGCTGGCGGTGCCGGTGCTGTTCGCGCTCACGTGGGTCGCGTTCCTGGTCTGGATCCTGATCCGCGCCCCCGCCCCGGCGCCGGCGAACGGCGAGATTACCGCGGAGCGCGTCGGGCTGGTGCTGTTGAGCGCGGTGCTGGCGTGGGTCGTGCTGCGCGTGCGGCGCCTGGAGGCCGGACCTCGGTCGCGTTGATGTGCCGCCCGTACCGGCCGTGTAACCGTTGCACGCCGACTTCGCGCGGGGGG
>CAZBXY010000247.1:0-12139 GCA_964495365.1 uncultured Frigoriglobus sp.
AGGCGCAGCGGCTGGCGTTCGAACTCGGGTTCACCGGCGATCAGGTGCCCAAGGCCGTCAAGATCATGATGGCGCTGTCAAAAGTGTATCTGGAGAAGGACGCGACGCTGGCCGAGGTCAACCCGCTCGCCATCACCAAGGCCGGTGACGTGGTCGTGCTCGACGCGAAGTTCGACTTCGACGACAACGCGCTGTTCCGGCACAAGGACATCGCGGCCCTGCGGGACGAGGACGAGGAGAACCCGGCCGAGGTTCGCGCCGCGAAGGCGAACCTGAACTTCATCCAACTCGACGGCACCATCGGGTGCCTCGTCAACGGCGCCGGGCTGGCGATGGCGACGATGGACATCATCAACTACCACGGAAAGGCGAAGGGCGTCGGCCCGGCGAACTTCCTGGACGTGGGCGGGAGCGTCACCGCCGAGAACGCGGTCGAGGCGTTCCGCATCATCCTCTCCGATTCAAAGGTGAAGGGCATTCTCGTCAACGTGTTCGGCGGGATCGCGAGCTGCGCGCGGATCGCCGAGGCGCTGGTGAAGGCCGGCAAGGAGATCGGGTTCAAGGTGCCGGTGGTGGTGCGTCTGGAGGGCAACGAGGTCGAGAAGGCCCGCGCGATTCTGGCCCAGGCCGCGCCCGAACTGCCCACTCTCAAGACCGCCGCCGACCTCACCGGCGCCGCGAAAATGGTCGTCGAACTGAGCAAGTGATTCGGCCCTGACTTCCCTCTGGAAAGGACTCGATATGACCGCGCCCCTCATGTACCGCACGTTGGTCGCCGCGCTCTTGACGGCGTGCGTCGGTTTGGCCGCGCTGCCCGGGTGCGGGAACCCCGCGCCGAAGGGCGACAAGAAAGACGAGAAGAAGGACGACAAGAAGGACAACCCCAATCCCGGGCCGGGCGGCACCCCGGGCGCCGGCGGCTCCGGCACCCCGCCGGCGGGGCCGCCCAAGAGCACGCTCGGCGCGGTCGAGAAGGAGGCCGAGGACGCGGCCACCGCGTTCCGCCGCGACCTCGTGCAGGGCACCGCGAAGGCCGAGATGCTGTCCGCCGCGTTCCTCAAGGCCGTCGGCAAGCCGATCGTGCTGCCCAGCGACAAGGCGAAGGGGTACAGCACCGACTCGGCGACGAGCTGGCTGCGGAAAGTCGGCGAGGGCGTGAACTTCGGGCCGGAGATGAAGCGGGAGCAGGCCGGTGACGTGGCGTACTTCCGCGGCGCGCTTCAGAAGCCCGGCGGCTACTGCCTGCGGCTGGTGAAAGAGGGCGGGGCGTGGAAGATCGACTGGCTGTCGATCTCGTCGGTGGAAAACGGCAGCACCACGACCGCGGCGACGCCCGAAGGGGCCGCGCAGGGGTTCGCGGTGGGCGCGTTCATCGAGACCGTGGCCGACCTCAACGGGATGCCCCAGACTGAGCGATCCACACTGCTCGGTGCCGCACTCACGCCGACCCTGCGGACCGCAATGGCCGCGCCGTTCGACGGGGACAAGAACCAGGGCTACGACTTCAACCCGGGCAAGCTCCACACCGAGGCGGTGAAGATCGGCGGCGGCACGACCGCCTACACTGCGAGCCGCGTCGGCGACCTGCCGGAGTTCAAGGTGGAACTGACCAAGCCGGCCGGGAAGAAGGCGTTCGTGGTCAAGCTGGTCAAGGGCCAGGCGCCGCACGAGTGGCTCGTCAGCGAGGTGACCGAAGCGAAGGGGGGATGAGGTACAATTGGTGTTGGGGTGACTCGGTCACTCCAACACGATGGAGTTTCCGATGCGAATCGAAGACATCCGCGCGCTCATGCGGGCCGCACCGTTTCGGCCGTTTCGGGTCTACCTCACAAACGGCGAAACCTACGACATACATCACCCCGACATGCTCCTGGCGACGTTGGGGGCGGTTCACATCGCCATCCCCCCACCGATGATCCTGGCGAACGACATCGGGTCGGTTCGGATCGTCTCGCTCTTTCAGTTAGTGAAGACCGAGTACCTTCCGCCACCTTCCACGTTCTCGAACGGAGTGGTCGGTTGATGTCACCCCCCGAAGACCCACTCGACCGGCTGCACCGCGACTTGGGCCTCAAGCGGCTCAACCCGCTGTGGGCGAAGGTCGAAATCTTCTTCGGGCTGTTCACGGTGGCGGTGGGTTTGGTCGGCGGGATGAAGCTCGCCGTCCTCCCGGAGGCGCAGGTGCCGGTGTGGGCGTGGCTCGGCCCGGTGCTGCTCGTCACGCTTGGCGGCTACCTCGCGCTCGCCGGGCACCGCAGCCACTTGTATCAATCGAATAACCGCCTGGCTGCCCACCTGGCGGATCTCATCCGCGCGCAACAGCCGCAGAAGCCGGAGAAGTCCTCGTGAGCATCCTCGTCGATTCGTCCACCCGCGTCATCTGTCAGGGCATCACCGGCGGGGCGGGCAGCTTCCACACCGACCAGTGCCTCCTGTACGGCTCGAAGTTCGTCGGAGGGGTGACGCCCAAGAAGGGCGGCACGATGTGGAAGGGCGAGAAATCCGGGCGCGAACTGCCGGTGTTCAACACGGTGGCCGAGGCGGTGAAGGCGACCGACGCGACCGCGAGCATGATCTTCGTCCCGCCGGTCGGCGCCGCCGACGCCATCATGGAAGCGGCCGACGCCGGCGTCACGCTCATCGTCGCCATCACCGAGGGCATTCCGGTTCTCGACATGGCGAAGGCGAAACGCTTCCTGAAGACGAAGCCCGGCGCGCGGCTCGTCGGGCCGAACTGCCCCGGCGTGATTACGCCTGGGCAGTGCAAGATCGGCATCATGCCCGGGGCGATTCACAAGCCGTGCGGCGCGGGCGAAAAGGGCATCGGCGTCATCAGTCGCAGCGGCACGCTCACTTACGAAGCGGTGTTCCAACTCACCGCGCTGGGGCTTCCGCAAACAACCTGCGTCGGGATCGGCGGCGACCCGGTGATCGGCACGACGCAGATCGAACTCCTGGAGCTGTTCGAGCGTGACCCGCAGACTTCAGCGATTCTGATGATCGGCGAGATCGGCGGCACCGCGGAGGAGGAGGCCGCGCGGTACGTGGCGGCGAACGTGAAGAAACCGGTCGCGGCGTTCATCGCCGGCCAGACCGCTCCGCCGGGTCGGCGGATGGGCCACGCGGGCGCGATCGTGTCGGGCGGCAGCGGCAAGGCCGAGGACAAGATCGCGGCGCTGGAGAAGGCCGGGATCGAGGTCGCCCCGACGCCAGCCGACCTCGGAAGCGCGGTGCAGAAGGCGATGGCGAAGAAGAAGTGAGTTAGAGCAAAGAGCCGCCGCACGATAAACGCAGATAAAAGACACGATCAGACAAGAAGAGTTCTTGAACTCAATCATTCTTCTGTCTTGATCGTGTCTTTTATCTGCGTTTATCGTGCGGCTCCCTTCTTCTTCGCTTATCGTGGGTCTACCGCCTTCGGCGCGACCGGGGCCGGGCGCACGCCAGCGGATTTTGCGTCCTCCAGGCGCCGCTTCGCGTACTTGATCTTCACATCCACTTCCTTCACCTCCGCGATGCGAATCTCGACGTGGGCCTTCGCCATTTCGAGGTCCACCCGCGCGCGGTCCACTTCCTCTTTCGCGATGACGCCGCGGGCCGCCAGCGCGCTGACGCGGTCCACCCCGACCTCCGCCGCTCGCACGGCCACCTCGGCGGCCTTGACGTGCGCCTTCTTCACGTCGCGGTGTGCCTCCAGGGTCTCGACTTCTTCTTCCAGTTGCAGCATCTTCGCGGCCGTCACCGGGACCGGGCCGGCCGGCCGGATCGGCTGCGCGGGCTGAATCGGTACGGCTTTCGGCTGGACCGCCGGCGGCTGAACCGCGGGCTTCGGATCTTGCGCCGACACCGCGGTTGCCAGCACGAACGCGACGGTGGCGAATAGCACGGGGCGCATTTCAGACCCTCCGACGGTTGGGAACCGTTGCACCGGTGAATTATGGGCGAATAGTGAACTCTTGTAAAGTTAACTGTTCAGATTTTCACAAATTGTGTCGGCAGCGGGCGGTTTACTACCAAACCTGAAGCGCGGAAGGCTCACGGCACCGCCGGTCTCCGAAATAGCTTTAGGGTTCGCGCGACGGCGATCGGTGAGGTCGTTCCAGTGCCGAACCCTAAAGCTATTTCGGAGACCGAAAGCGGTGCTGGAACAGCCTTCCCCGCGGCGCACGGAGTTGCAGGTGCTCGGCTGACGCATCATCAGCCTTGCTCGAAACGAGCGAGCTAAACGCGAACCCGCCGCCGACACGCTCCCCGTTGTACCGCGCCCGCGATCGGACCGCAATCATTCGCCCTCGTCTTCCGCCTCGTCGGCGCGCGCGGGCAACTCGAACCGCGGGAGCGGGTCCAGGCCGAGGTGCCGGCGGGCCTCGCTCACGAGGTTCATCAGGTAAATGCGGGTGCGGAGGTGTTCGTCGAGCAACTCCGGCGGGATCGTGATCGCGGCCGACATCCCGACGCCGATCGGGCGGCGGAAGTCCTTCTTCTTGTTCTTCGTCGGCGGCCCGTTGAAGTACGACGTGTAACTGCCCCACGCGCCCTCGATCCACGTCGCGAAGATCGGCGTGTCCGGGCGGGCCTTCAGAATCTGCCACACGCCCTGCCCGAACCGCCGCAGGGGGCGTTCCTCGGAGCGCCGCAAGAACCCTTCGGGGAAAATCACCACGCACTCGCCGCGGTCCAGCGCCGCGATCGCCTCCTGGATCTCCGGGGCGTCCTTCTTGAACGCCTTCTCCGGCACGCGGATCACGCCGAAGCGGACCACCAGTTGGCGCATCACCGGCAGGTCGTAGAACTTGGCGGTCATCATCGGGGTGATCGGCCGCGGGACGAATTTCGCCAGGAAGATCGGGTCGAGCCAGCACGCGTGGTTGGCGAGGATCAGGCACGGGCCGGTTTTCGGAACTTCCGATAGCCCCGGCCCGGCGCCGCGGATGCGGTACATCAGCCCCATCGGCACTTCGAACGAAATCTCGAACAGCGGGCGGAACAGCCTGGCCCACGTCCACACCACCAGCGCGACGGACGCGGCCAGCACAAACCACTCCGCCGTCTCAAACGGGCGCCCGCGCTCGCGGACCGCCCACGCGAGCCAGCCCCCCAGCAGCGCGGCCCCGACCAGCGCCGCGGTTTCGAGCCACGGTTCCGGTCCGCGGTGCCCGCGAGCCAGCGCGCCGACGAGCAGCCCCAGCGCCAGCCCGTGCGCCCCGCCGGGCCACTCGTGCCAGTACGCGCCGTGTGCGGTCGCCGCGAGCCACGCGAGCGCCGCCAGCGGGGCCAGCCCCAGCGCGCGGTATGGGGCGTAATACACGAACGGCACGAGCGCCCCGACGACGGCGCCACCGACGAGCCAACTGGCGATCGCGATCCGGGCTTCGTCGGGTACGTCGAGTGCGAGCAGGGCCACCGCGGGCGCCGCGAGGCACACAACCGCTGCCGCGCCGAGCGCGGTCCGCCGGTTGCGGACGAGCGGCGCTTCCACGCCGGCGGTGGGTTCGGGCATGGCGGGTTCCAGCGGGATCGAGCGGGTTGTTGAGATGATATGACCGCGCTGATCGTTCGGGGCGTCATCCCGGAGCGCGTGAATCCTTCTGGGTCGCGGTGAAGTCGCCGTCCTCCGGGTTCATGTCAGGGTTGATCGGCCCCGGCCGGACCACGTTCACCGTGATCCCTTCGGCCCCAGGCCGCGGGCCCAACCCTTCATTTATCCGACCACCACTTACGCCGCGTGGCGGTACCCCGCGACGACCCGCTGGAGCCGGGCGACCGAGCGGTTCGCCGCGCGGATCTTGAGCGCCTGATAGGTCGCCCCCAGGACGAACAGGGCCACCAACACGAGCCGGACCGGAACGAGCGCCGGGTCGTTCGGCCCGGAGGCGAACGGCTGCCCGGTGGGGAACCGCTTGAGCGTTTCGGTCGTCGCGAACACCATCAGCATGAAGTAGCTGGTCGAGAGCGCGACGGTTTGCACGTAACCGGGCTTGCGCCAGTGGCCCCGGACGGTGAGCGTGCCGATGGCGAGCAGGGCGAGGGTGAACAGCCCGAGCACCTGACCGGGCGTGAACCCGAGCGTGAGGATGAACCCGAGACCGGAGACCGACCCGGCGAGCATGGTGCCCACGTACCACTTGCCGAGCCGGGTGCGCGGGTCGATCGCCCCCTGTCGGGCAAACGCCGCGAGGCCAAGCCCGATCGGCAACAGGCTGATCGCGGTGTGAGCGAGCGTGAAGACGGTGGAGGCGGTCATGGCAATTCTCCTCGTAACGCAAATGGTTGCAAATTGCAACTGATCGGATATACTGGAAGTGTAGTTGCGTCTTGCAACTTAATTGCAAATTCCCGGAGGAAGCCATGAAACGCACGAGTTTCGCACGCGATCGGTGCCCGGTGGCGCGGTCGGTGGAGGCGGTCGGGGACTGGTGGTCGCTGTTGATCGTTCGCGATGCGTTTGTGGGCAAGCGGCGGTTCGGGGAGTTTCAGAAGTCGCTCGGTGTGGCGAAAAACATCCTGACCGTGCGACTGAATAAGCTGGTCGATGATGGGGTGCTGGAGCGCGTCCCGGCGTCCGACGGCAGCGCCTTCCAGGAGTACACGCTGACCGAGAAGGGCCGCGGGCTGTTCCTGGTGATCGCGGCGCTGGGCCAGTGGGGCTGCGCCGGGTCGGAGTTCAAGATGGTGGATCGCAAGAAAAAGCAGGCGGTGAAACTGGAACTGCGCGCCGCGGACGGGCGCACGCTCGCCCCCGACGACGTGCAACTGGTCTCGCTGGCGTGAAGTCGGGCGCCGAACCGCTCGCGCTCAGGGTGCTGTCGTGCCGTCGCGGATCTCGCGCAGCGCCTTCCACACGTCGGCCGTTTCGGGCTGCGGCGACGCGCAGATGAAGACGCAGTTGCGCTTGTGCTTCGCGCTGGGCCAGGTGTGAATCTCCATGCGCAGCGCCTGGGGCTTGCCGGTGGCGAACGGCTCGGTCCACTTCAACTCGGCGACGAACGCGGAGTACGGCTCGCCGGCGGCCCGCTTCCCGGTCTTGTCCTTCGCGTCCTTGATGGTCAGCGTGAAGTCGTTCACGTCCACCTTCAGCTTCTTGCCTTCTGATACCGCTTTCGCCAGCCCGCGGTAGTAGGCCAGTAGTTCCTTCTCCACGGTCTTGGGGTCGGTTTTCTGATCGTCGGGGAGCCAGAACAACAGCGCGTAGGAGAAGAAGTCGGCCGCGTCCGGCTTGAACATGCCCGGGGCGAACCGCAGCTCCTCCGCGCCCTTCCACTTCATATCCGGGGCGAACGCGGGCGGCAGTTCGATCGTCTCCTTGCCCCACCCCTTCGGCTCGGGAACCTGATACGGCCGCTTCTCCGGCTGGCCCGCGACCGCGGTCACGAGGCCGAAGACACCGACGAGTGAGAGCAGGCGGAGCATGGGTCGTCCCGTTACGAGGTGAAAGTGGCCCATCAAAAAGCCGAATTGTAACGACTTTCGACATTCCGGAAAATCGCTCTTGCAATTCAAGTCATTCTGTCTTTATTATGGCTCGTCACAAGGCGCTCGCGGTCGGCGCCGGCGGTCCTGACCCTGTGCGGACGGAGGGCGTTGCATGTTATCCGTCTCCCTCGTCGTGATCGGTCTGAGCATCGCCAACCCGCGGGAAACGCCGGCGGACCTGGCCGCGTGGATCGACACCAAACTCGAAGCCTCCTGGCGCGCGAAGGGCATCCCGCCCCGCGAGGTCGCTGGCGACGAGGTGTTCCTCCGCCGCGCGTACCTCGAACTGACGGGCACCATCCCGAGCGTGTCCGAGGCCCGCGACTTCCTCGAATCGACCAGCGCCACCAAGCGCGAGCAGCTCGTCCGCAACCTCCTCGCCGACAAGCGGTTCCCCGAACACACCGGGCGGCTGTGGGCGCGCACGCTGGCTCCCGCTGGAAACACCCGCGCGCAGCTCGAAAACTGGCTGCGCGACGAGTTCCGCAAGAACACGCCGTTCGACCAGCTCACGCGCTCGATCCTGAGCGCCACGCCGGAAGGCCCCCGGAACGCGGCCGGGCCGGGGAGCTTCTACTTCGCCGTCGGCAACGCCCCGGAGCGGATCGCCGAGGCCGTCGGGCGCGGGTTCCTCGGCGTGCGGCTCGGGTGCGCGCAGTGCCACAACCACCCGTTCGCGCCCTGGACGCAGGAGGACTTCTGGGGTCTCGCCGCGTTCTACGCCGGCCCGAACCGGACCACGATCACGCCCTCCGACAGCATGAAGGAGTACGCGGCGAAGTTCCTGGACGGCCCGGCGCCGAACTTCGGCGCGGGGAAGGCGCCACGCGTGGTGCTTTCCGACTGGCTCACGACCCCCGAGAACCGCTACTTCGCCGCCAACATCGTCAACCGCGTCTGGCAAGATCTGTGCGGCACCGGACTGGTGTCGAAGGTCGATGACCTGGACACCCTTTCCGCCGAGGAGCGGAAGGAAATGCTCGACGAACTCGCCGCGAAGTTCGCCGCGAGCGGGTTCAACCTCCGCTGGCTGATCGAGGGGATTTGCCTCAGCAAGGCGTATCAGCGGGCCAGCACCACGAGCGCCGCGCCCGGATCGGCGCAGCGCCCGGTGCGGACGCTCTCACCGGACCAGGTGTTCGCGGCGCTTGACCAGTCGCTCGGACTCAAGAAGGGCCGCGGGTTCAGTCCGCGGTACACGCAGGAGGGCCAGACCCTGATGGCCCAGCTCGAAGCGGCGCGTGGCACCTCGCCCACCGACTTTCGAGGTGGCATCCCGCAGGCGCTGTTGCTGATGAACGGCTCGGTCGTCACCGCCGCGACAACGCTCGAAGACAGCATGACGCTCCGCGCGGTGGTGGACGCGCCGTTCCTCAAGGACACCGAGAAACTGGACGCGCTGTTCCTGGCCGCGTACAGCCGGTTACCGCGGCCGGCGGAGAAGGAGCGGCTCATGAAGGTGGTGCGGGCCAACCCCGACTCGAAGGCCCAGCAGCAGGCCTATGCGAATATCTTCTGGGCGCTGATCAACAGCCCGGAATTCGTGTTGTGTCCGTGACGAACCAGTGATCAGTGAACAGTGATCAGAAAAGACAAGAAATCCCAGAACACCGTTTCTGTCTTCTTCTCGGCTGCCTTCTCTGCTCACTGATTACTGCTCACTGCTCACTGACCACTGTTCAGGGGGTTCCCATGTTCGCGCGTGACTTTTCTCGGCGGGATCTGGTGCGGATGAGCGTCGCTAGCGCGTTCGGGGCCGCGGCATGCCCGTGGCTGCCCCGGCTCGCGCACGCGGCCGAAAAGAAGAAAGACACCAAGGCGTGCATTGTCTTGTGGATGTCCGGCGGGCCGACCCAGACCGACACATGGGATCTGAAGGTCGGCCACAAGAACGGCGGACCGTCGAAGGAGACCGCGACGGCCGTCCCGGGGCTGCGGTTCAGCGAGCACCTCAAGAAGCTCGCCGAAAGCGCGAAGGAACTCGGCATCATCCGCAGCATGACCACCAAGGAGGGCGAACACCAGCGGGCCACGCAACTGCTGCACACCGGGCAACTGCCGAGCGAGGTGGTCGCGTACCCGGCGCTGGGGTCGATGATGTCCAAGGAACTGGGCGACCCGGAACACGACCTGCCCGGGTACGTCACGGTCTCGCCCGGCGGGATCATGAACGGCATCGGGGCCGGGTTCCTCGGTCCGCAGTACGCGCCGATGGCGGTCTCGGGGATCAGCGACAACCCCAACGCCCGCGCCAACCTCACGATCGATTACCTGAAGCCCGACAAGCCGGTCGCCGCCACCGACCAGGACATCCGCCGGCAACTCCTGGAAGACCTTCAGAAGGACTTCGAGAAGCAGCACGGCGGCGCCGCGACGAAGGCCCACGCCGCGGCCTACCGCAAGGCCCAGAAGATGATCGACACCGAGGCGAAGGGCGCCTTCAAGCTGGACGAGGAGACCGCCAAGACCCGCGACGCCTATGGCCGCAGCCGGTTCGGGCAGGGCTGTCTGCTCGCCCGCCGACTGGTCGAGCGCGGGGTGTCGTTCGTCGAGGTCACGCTCGACGGCTGGGACACGCACAACAACAACTTCGAGCAGGTGAAGACCCTGAGTGAGACGCTCGACCCGGCGTTCGCCACGCTCCTGAGCGACCTGAAGGACCGCGGGATGCTGGCGAATACGCTCGTCGTGTGGATGGGCGAGTTCGGGCGCACGCCGGTCATCAACAACATGGGCGGGCGCGACCACTTCCCGCTCGCGTGGTCCACCGTACTCGCCGGCGGCGGGGTGAAGGGCGGGCAGGCCGTCGGTAAGACCGAGGCCGACGGCCGCGCGGTCGCCGACCGGCCGGTGAGCGTCGCGGACTTCCTCGCCACCGTGTTCACGGCCGTTGGAGTTGATCCGACGACCGAGAACCAGACGTGGGACGGGCGGCCGATCCAGTTGGTCAAGGGCGGAAAGGTGATCGAGGAACTGATCAAATGAGCGCCCGCCTGCGAGCACTGGGGGTCGTTGCGATCGCCGCCGTTGCTCTGGCGCTGGCGACCGCGGGCGGGCGCGCCGGCGGCGATCCGCCCCAGCCGCTCGCCGGCGCTGCGCAAGACCCCGAGGCCGTGCGCGACGTGTTCCTGTTGCTCGATCGCGGGCCGGTTCACCTGCGGCTGAAGGTCACCATCGGCGGGAAGTCGCCCCAGGCCGTCCGCCGCGACTACCTGGCCCGCCTGTTCAAGGCGCTTGACGCCGACGACGACGGCAAACTGAGCCGCGCGGAGTTCGAGCGGTCGCCGCTGAACACGACCCGGCGCGGGCCGGGCGCCAAATTGTCGCCGAAAGAAGCAGCCGAGATCGTGCCCGCGAGCAAGCTCACCGAGGCGCTGGAGCGGGTCGCCGGCGAGACCCTCGCGTTCCGCCAGACTGATACCGCCCGCAAGACCGACGACATGGTGTTCGCGGCGCTCGACACGAACAAGGACGGCGTGCTGTCCGACGACGAGGTCCGCGAGGCCCAGGCGCTGTTGCTTCTGAAGGACTCGGACGACGACGACTGCATCACGATCGACGAGTTCAACCCACCGGCGGGCCCGGTGCTGGGGGGCGCGATCCCGGGCGCCCCGGAGCGTCCGCTGGCCGCGGCCAGTACCCTCCTGATCGACGGCGCCAACCCGCTGTTCGGCCAGCGGCTCGTGCGCAAGTACGACCGCACCGGGGACGGAAAACTCTCCCCGCAAGAGATCGGGATTTCGCCGGAGCGGTTCCGCGCCCTCGACACCGACGGCGACGGGACGCTCAGCGCCGAGGAGCTGAAGGCGTTCCCCCGGCAACTGCCCGACGTGGACGCGGGGCTGGAACTGGAGCCGCCCCCCGGCCAGTCGCCGCGGATCGCGCTGGCCGACCCGGCGAAGGCGCGGGCCACGCGGCCGGACGTCGCCCTCTTCGGCCTCGGCGAGACCGACCTGGCACTGGCGGTGAAGTCGTTCGACCCGGTCAAGTCGGCACTGACCGACGCGCAGCAGCAGTTCAACCGGCTCGACGCGGACCAGAACGGCTACCTCGACCGCGACGAACTCAAGGACAGCATCCGGTTCCAGCGCGGGCTGTTCGAGGCCATCGACACCGACGGCAACGACATGATCTTCTGGCCCGAGATGGAAGCCTACGTGCGGAGCCGGGCCGAAGCTGCCGCCACGCGGTGCGACATCGTGCTGCACGACCTGGGCCACGGGTTCTTCGAGGCGCTCGACCGCAACCACGACGGCCGGATCGGCCTTCGCGAAATCCGGGTCGCCGCGGACACGCTCCGGGTACTGCGCAAGACCGGTCAGGTGAGCCTCCGGGCGACCGACCCGCCGCGCCGGCTGCACCTGGAAGTCGTTCGCGGCACCTTCCAGTTGTTCGGCACCGGCCCGGCGGGGGAATCGACCGTCCCGCGCCTGGTCACCCAGCCGCGCACGCCCGTCGGCCCGGTCTGGTTCCAGCGGATGGACCGCAACCAGGACGGCGACCTGACCTGGAAAGAGTTCCTCGGCCCGCGCCACGTGTTCGAGGAACTCGACACCAACCGCGACGGGTTGATCGATCCGACCGAAGCTGAGAAGGCGCGCTGAGATTCAGAGTAGTAGGCACACTCCGTGTGCCGTCGCGACACCACTGGAGTAGCAACGGCACA
>CAZBXY010000248.1:0-12097 GCA_964495365.1 uncultured Frigoriglobus sp.
ACCCGAGCCGGGCGGAGTGCATGGTGTGCCACAGCCGCGCCGCGAACTACGTGCTGGGGCTGTGCGAGGTGCAGTTCAACAAGACACACACGTACCCCAACGGCCGCACCGACAATCAACTACGTGCCCTCGAACACCTCGGCCTCCTGAACGTGAACTGGGTCGGCGAGGCCGGCGCCCCGCGAACCGGCGTGACCGGCCAGCAGCCCGACCAGCGCGAACCCAAACCCACGAGCCTGTTGCACGTTCCGCCGTCGGCCCTGAAGCGGCTCGCGGACCCGTTCGACAGGTCGCAACCCCTAGAAGCGCGGGCGAAAGCGTATTTGCACGCCAACTGCGCGACGTGTCACGTGGAGGCCGGGGGGGGCAACGCGCAGATGCAGCTCGACTTCCCGACCGCGTGGGATCGGATGCGGCTCATCGACGCCAAGCCCGTTCACCAGACCTTCGACCTACCCGATGCGAAGCTGATTAGCCCCGGCCACCCGGAGCGGAGCGTGCTGATTCACCGCATCGGCCGGCGCGGGGCGAACACCGGCCAGATGCCGCCCCTGGCGTCGAGCCGCGTCGATACCGCCGGCGTGGAGCTGCTGACCGAATGGTGTAAGAGCCTTCAGAAGTAGTCTCAAGTCACAAGTCTGCCAGTCGCAAAGTCGAAGACTTCCGATGGCTTCGGTTTTCGACTTTATGACTTGCGACTTGCAGACTTGAGACTCCAACAAATGCCCCCTACCGACCTCATCGCCGCGCGGCGCGCGGACATCGACGCGAAGCAGGAACTCGTCGCCGGGGTGCTGGAGGCGATGGGCTGCGAGGCGGCGGTGCTGCTCATGCCGGCGCACGTCGCGTGGTTCACCGCGGGGCTGAACGTCCGCGGGCTGATCGCCGATTCCGAGCGCCCCGGCGTGTACTGCAACGGGCGCCAGCGGTGGCTCATCTGCTCGAACATCGATACCCAGCGGCTGTTCGACGAGGAACTCGACCAGCTCGGGTTCCAGTTGAAAGAGTGGTCGTGGCCCGTCGGGCGGTCGGACCTCTTGTTCAACATCACGACCGGGCGGAAGATCGCCGGCGACCGGCCGTTCCCGAACGTGCCGATGGCCAACGACCGGCTCCGCCCGCTGCTCCGGGTGCTCTCCGCCTACGAGCAGGACTGCTACCGCGAACTCGGCGCGGCGGTCGCGCACGCCGTCGAGGCGACCGCGCGCACGATTCAGGCGGGCGAGACCGAAGAGGAGATCGCCGGGCAACTCGGGCACCGGCTGTTGCACCGCGGGATCGAACCGACCGCGCTGACGGTCACCGCCGACGGGCGCGGGGCGAAGTTCCGCCGCGCCGGGTTCACGTCCGTTCCGGTCACGAGTACCTGCGTCCTTCAGGCCACCGGGCAGCAGGGCGGGTTGTTCGTCACGGTCGCGCGGGCGGTCAGTTTCGGCCCGCCGCCGGACGAGTTCCGCACCGCGCACGACCTCGCGGTGAAGATCGCCGCGGTGTACCGGTCGTTCACGGTCCCCGGCGCGCAACTCGTGCCGCTGTCCGAGGTCGCGGCGGTGGTGCTGGCCGAGACCCCGTTCGAGTTCGACGCGCGGCTGAGCCAGCCGGGCTACGGGGCCGGGCGATTCCCGGCGGAGGAGCTGCGCCGCGCCGGGCAGGACGAGCCGCTCTCGGCCGGCCAGGCGATCGTGTGGCAACCGCGGGTCGGCCCGACCGCGTGCGCCGATACGGTCCTCGTGACCGCGGACGGCCCGGACCCAGTGACCCCGCCGACGGACTGGCCGTTCAAGCGGATCACCGTTCGCGACACGACGAGCGACGTGCCGGATTTGCTAATCAGGAGTCAGGAGACAGGAGACAAGGGTCAGGAGTCAGGGGACAGGGAGCAGGAATGAACGAGTGGACTTTACCCCGGTTCCGGTCTTCTGCTTTCTGACCCCTGTCTCCTGTCTCCTGACTCCCCCCACTACAACAACTCGGCCGGACACGGCACCAGCGATACACAAGGAGATGCACATGTACCGCATGATCGGGGCGGCGGTGGTCGGGTTGGTCGCGGTCGGGGCGGCGAGCGGACACTTCCCGTTCGTCGTGCCGGACGGCAAGGGCGAATCGGCGAAGGTCGTGTTCAGCGACAACCTCGATCCGGACGAGGCCGTCAACATCGAGAAGATTTCCAACACCAAGCTGACGCTCCGCGACGCGGCCGGCAAGGAGCTGCCGCTGGAGTGGAAGAAGGACAGCGGGTTCTACGCGGTGAACGTGCCCGGGCGCGGCGACCGCGTGATCTACGGCACCACCGATTACGGGGTGCTGCAAAAGGGCGACGACAAGCCGTTCAAGCTCGTGTACTACCCGAAGGCGACGATCGGCAACGCGGGCGCCAAGCCGGTCGGCGAGAAGCTGGCGCTGGAGGTCGTCGCAGAACCGGGGCAAGCGAAGGTGCGGTTCCTGGTACTCGCCGCGGGCAAGGCGGTGCCGGAGTCGGAAGTCACCGTGATGCTTCCCGACGGCGCCAAGAAGGCGGTGAAAACAGACAAGGACGGCTACACGCCCGGGTTCGAAGGCGCCGGGCGCTACGGCGTGGTCGCCAAGCGCGTGGAGGTCAAGGAGGGCGAGCACGCGGGCAAGAAGTTCGCCGAGATCCGCTCCTACGCGACGCTCGTGTGCGACGTGCAGAAGTAAGCAGTGGTTAGTGGTTAGTGGCAGTGGGCAGAGAAGAAATTCGGCCTTCTGGTCTTGGTCTTTTCTGCCCACTGCCACTAACCACTAACCACTATTCCGGCAGCGGTTCGAGGTCCGGTTCGAGGAACTCGGCCTTCGCTGGCGGGGAAAACAGCCGTTCCGGCGAGTAGTACCGTAGGAGTGCCGAGAGCTTGCGGTCGAACAGGTCGGGGTTGCGGTCGCGGAACGCGGGGAAGTCTTCGCCCGCGCGCACCCGGGCCGCGATCACGGTCACGAACGCGACGGTAATCGTCTCGTGGTAGCCGTCGAGGCCGCGCGGGTCTTTGGGTTTGGTCGGCAGCCCCCGGCACAGCACCTGTTGCCGGCGGACGAACACGGAATTGAGCTTCTTGATGCCGCCGCGGACGCGGTCGAACACCTCGCCGTCGGCCGGGGTGCGCGTCACGTACAGCCACGCCATGCGGACGTGCGCTTCGTGGGTCCAGTCCTTACGGGCGATCGAGCAGCGCTCGAACGCACAGAGGAATTCGTCGTCGGTCACGGTTCGGCCTCCGCTGGGTAACGGAGGGACACCCGCGGCGGGATTGGGGTTCGGGCACTACACCACCTCCACCCCCACCTCGCCGGCCCGCACTTCTCCGATCCGCCACGCGGCGATGCCCTCGCCCACGAGTTGCTTTACGATCCCGTCGGCCGCGGCTGGGGGCGCGATCACCACGAACCCCACGCCCATGTTGAACACGCGGAACATCTCGTGCTCCGCGATGTTTCCGCACCTCTGCAACCACGCGAACACCGGCGGGACCGCCCACGCGGAGCGCGAAACGTGAACCCGGTGGCCCGGTGGGAGGATGCGCCCGACGTTGTCCGGCAGCCCGCCGCCGGTGATGTTCGCCAGACCGTGAATCGCGGGTCCGTGTGCTTCGAGTAAGCGACGGATCGGCTTTACGTAGAGCCGCGTCGGGGTGAGCAACTCCTCGCCGACCGTTTTCCCGAGTTCGGGAATCGGAGTAGTGACATTCAGTCCGGCAGCGTCGAAGACGACCTTCCGCACGAGGCTGTAACCGTTGGAGTGGATTCCACTTGAGGCCAGACCGATCACCGCGTCACCGGCCGCGATCGTACGGCCGTCGATGAGCTTATCGCGTTCGACGACGCCGGCGGCGAACCCGGCGAGATCGAAGTCGCCGGGCTGATAGAAGTCCGGCAGGATCGCGGTTTCACCGCCGACGAGCGCGCAGCCGGACTCCAGACAGCCGTCGGCGATGCCCTTGACCAGTTCCGCGGTCAGCGCCGGGTCGTCTTTGTGCATCGCGAGGTAGTCGAGGAAGCACAGCGGTTCGCCGCCGGTGCAGATCAGATCATTCACCGACATCGCGACCAGATCGATGCCGACCGTGTCGAACTTCTGCATCAGGCACGCGATTTTGAGCTTGCTGCCGACGCCGTCGGTGCAGGTGACCATCACCGGGTTCGCGTACCGGGCCACCGCGGAGAGGTCGAAGAGGCTGGCGAACCCGCCGACGCCCTTGCCGCCCTTTCGCGGCGGGAACGGCGGCGGAATCACTCCGGGGCGCAACGTGCGCCCGATGTGAGCCTGGATACCGGAGATGGTTTGCTCGTACTTCTCCAGATCGAGACCGGCCTTCTTGTAATCCCACTGTTCGGGCATCGTTAAGCTCCCGTTTGATTGTAATCGCCACGACGGAGCGGCACATCGGCAATGGTATTCAGAGATTGAATCCGGGTTGCTGAGCAATGCCAGGGCGCGTTCGGGTGGTGCGCCCGTCGCCCGGGTGGCCGACCCGCGCGAGTCGCCGCGCCGGACCGCGTACCCAATCGCGCCACCTTCCCCAGCTCAATCGCGGCATAACCCATAACCCTGTTGGCCGCGAGAAATTCCTTGCGACCCGCGCGGCGCGGGGCTATAGGCCGCATCGGATCTCGCGACCTGTCGCCGCGACCGGTCACCCGACTGTGGCTGCTTCACGGCCGCTCGGCTGGTCTCGCGGCCTGTCGCAGCGAAGCGCTGCTTCACGGCCGCTCCAAGGTCGCCGTGCCAGGAGGCCCCACATGCGCTCGCCGCTCTCGCTCGCCGCTCTCGCGGTTGCCACCGTTGTACTCGCACAGCCGCCGGCGAAGCCCGAAGTCGCCGCGACCGTCAACGGCGAGACCATTTCGCTCGCCGAGGTCGATGCGGTACTCAAGCACACGCTCCCGCTCACGCCCCTCACCGCGGCCCAGCGCCGGCAGATGCGGATCGAAGTGCTGTCCGACATGGTCGATGAAATGCTCGTGCGGCAGTTCCTGCGCAAAAACGGCCCGAAGGTCGATCCGGCCGAGATCGACGCCCAACTCAAGGCGTTTGGCGCGCAATTGCAGAAGGACGGCAAGTCGCTCGCGGAGTGGCTCAAGGAGACCGGGCAGACGGAGGCCCAGGTGCGCGAGTCGTGGACCACCGCGATGCAACTGACCGGCTACGTCAAACTCAACACGACCGAGGAGCAACTCAAGGCGTACTTCGCGGCCAACCGCGACCACTTCGACCGTGCCGAGGTGAAGGTGCGGCACATCGTCCTTCGCGTGAACAAGTCCGCGGCGGCTACCGAACGGGCCGCCGCGAAGGAGAAGTTGGAGGCGCTGCGGGCCGAGATCGCGGCGGGAAGGGTCGATTTTGCCGCGGCGGCCAAGAAGCACTCGCACTGCCCCAGCGGGCCGACCGGCGGTGACATCGGCTACATCTTCCGCAAGGGCGGGCTGGTGGACGAGGCGATTAGCAAGGCCGCGTTCGCGCTCAAACCGGGCGAACTGAGCGGGGTGATCGAAACCGACTTCGGGCTGCACGTCCTCCAGGTGACCGACCGTAAGCCCGGCACGCCAACGACTTACGACAAATCCGCGACCGACGTTCTGGACACGTATTCGGACGACTTCCGCGCCGAACTCATCGCGAAACTGCGGAAGCAGGGGCAGGTGACGATCGCGGTGCCTTGAGCATCGGGTAGGGCGAATCGTTCCGACGATCGCTTGGCGCCGCGAGCTGACGTTCCACGAGGAAAGTTTGCGCAGTTCAAATTTCCGGGCCGGGCGGGAGGTCGCCAGAAGCTCATAAAGGGTGGGGGTGACGAGTTGGCGTCCTTTGGCGGTCTTTGACGAAACGCTGGAAAAACAAGGGCGCGGTCAAAGGCCGCCACGTGGCACCCTTTGGCACCCTTTGGCACCCTTTGGCACCCTTTGGCACCCTTTGGTTTTCTCAAGGGAAATGCGCACGCCGGGTGCCGCGCTCCCGCGGGTCGCGGCTGCGCGCTGGAGTATTTCTCGTTGCCGTTGGCCCCATGCGCATTTACATTCAGCGACATTCCTCGACGTACACCCGGAGCCGACATGTCCGCCGACCCGCTCTCCGCCGCGCAGGGCAGTTCCCTGCGGCGCAAGCTCTGCCTGATGATGTTCGTCCAGATCTTCATCTGGGGGGCCTGGTTCGAACTCGGCTTCGCCTACATCCCGACCCTCAAGTTCGCCAGTTGGCAAAACGACCTCATCTTCGGCGCGTTCAACATCGGCGCGCTGGTCGCGCTCTTGTTCAGCACCCAGTTCGCCGACCGGAAGTTCGCCGCGGAGAAGTTCCTCGGCGTCAGCCACGTCATCGGCGGGGCCGCGATCCTCGGGCTGTTCTTCCTCCAGGTGCCGGTTGGGACCAGGCCCGGCGAGGTGGCGTCGGTCAAGATCGTCGATAAAGGCCCCAAAATCACGCAGGGCGTCGGCGAGTTCCCCGACGGCACCCGCGTTTTGGTCGAGAACGTCGTCGCGACCGACGCCAAAGACAAGCCGGACTGGTCGGACGCGGAGAAGGCCCAGCTCGGGGCGTTCCTCGCGGCCACCCCGGAGGAGCGGACCGCGAAGAAGCTCGGCGAGCCGTTCGGCCCCGCGACCAAGTTCTGGGCGCTGTTCAACAAACAGAAAAAGGAGTACGACGAGGCGGCCGAGACCGAGCGGAAGGAGAAGAAGCTGAAAGACCCGCGATTCAACGTCACGTTCGTGGTCAGCGAGCTGAAGAAAGACGACAAGAACCAGGACTGGACCATCGGCGACGCGAAGGCCCCGCTGGCCCCGTTCTGGGTGTTTTTCGGGCTGATGCTCCTGCACTGCGTCTTCTACGTACCCACGGTGTCGATCACGAACTCGATCGCGTTCGCCAACCTGCGCGACCCGGCTCGCGAGTTCGGCCCGGTGCGCGTGTGGGGCACGATCGGCTGGATCGTGGCGAGCTGGCCGTTCATCTTCATCCTGGTGAACTGGGCGAAAGTCCCGAGCATGGGCGAGGTCGGATTCTTCGACTGGATCGGAAAAGTCCTCGGCACGTCGAAAGAGGGACTGGAGGCGTCCACGGCGCAGCGGTACATCTTCCTCGTCGCCGGGATCGCGTCGTTCGTGCTGGCGGCGATTTCCCCGACGCTCCCGCACACGCCGCCGAAGCCCGCGACCGGCGACGACGCGCTGGCGACGCTCAAGGCCGCCCGGCTGCTCCGGCACCCGTTCGTCGCGGTGCTGTTTTTCGTCACGTTCATCGACGCGGCCGTTCACCAGAGTTTTTTCTACTGGACCGCGGGGTTCCTCCAGACACCGGCGGCCGACGGCGGCGTCGGGATCCCCGCGAACATGGTGCTGCCGGTCATGAAGATCGGGCAGATCGCCGAGATCCTGACGATGCTGATCCTGGGCTACGTGCTGAAGTCGCTCGGCTGGCGCACGACGATGATCTTCGGCGTGCTGGGGCACGGGGCGCGGTTCGCGGTGTTCGCGTTCTACCCCGAGCCGTGGGCCGCGATCACCGTGAACGTGCTGCACGGCATCTGCTACGCGTTCTTCTTCGCCACCGTGTACATTTTCGTGGACGAGTTCTTCCCGAAGGACGTGCGGAGTAGCGCGCAGGGGCTGTTCAACGTGCTGATCCTGGGCGTCGGGCCGTTCGCGGCGAACCTGGCTTGCGGCCGGCTGGGCGACGCCTACAAGGTCGGCGATAAGCTCCAGTACTCGTCGATCTTCCAGTACTCGATGGGCGCCGCGTTCGTCGGGGCGCTGATCCTGGCGGTGTTCTTCCACCCGCCGAAGGAGGGCGTGAAGGAACCGCCGGCGTGATTGCTCGTAGCCGCCTTCTCGTAGCCTGACTCTCCGAGTCGGGTCCACTTTACACCCGACTCGGAGAGTCAGGCTACGAGACGTCACTTCGCCGGGGTCTTGAAGTACCGCTCGGCGAACGTCAGGAACGTCGGCCAGTTCGGGCCGGTCGTGTGCCCGCCGGCGTGCTGACGGAACGCGACCTCGCCGTCAACGAGCGCGGTCTCCTGCTTGGGGAACTCGGCGGTGCCCAGCCCCTTCTTGCCCAACAGTTCGTACACCGGGCCGGCGTGGACCCCGGCCAGGAAGTTCCCCATGGCGTCGATCCACCCGCCCTCGACTTGGAGCGACCCGACGCTGATGAACACCGGGCGCGGGGCGCACAGCGCCACCAGTTCGTGCGCGTCCACCGGCAGGTCCTTGGCCGTCAGCGGGCCGGCGTACTTGATGTAGTTGCCGGCCATCCAGTGGTACTCGCCCGACCCGGCGACGTTCTCCACCTTCTCGCCGAAATCGCGGCGGTGGATCTTCGCTCCGCCGGCCCCGGACGAGCCGATGAACCCGATCGCGAACCGCTCGTCGTAGGCCATCGCCACAAGCGCCGCCTTGCCGTACCGCGACAGGCCCTCGATCCCGACCCGCCGGGCGTCCACGGCCTTGTCGGTCTCGAAGTAGTCGATCGCCCGGCTAGCGCCCCAGGCCCACGCCCGCAGCGCGCCCCAGTCGTCGGGCTTGCGCGGCTGGCCCTTGTTGCACAGCCCGATGATGCCCGTGTTCAGCCCCTGGTAGGTGCCGTCCGGTCTCGTCGCGCCGCCGGTGTCGGCCTGGATGCTGTTCGGTGTGATGATCGCGTAGCCCCAGCCCTTCGCCAGCACTTGCTGCTGCCAGCTCGGCGGCGCGCCGGCCTTCGGCGCCGGTCCCTTGCCCCCGAAGCTGAACCCGAACTCCATGATGACCGGAACCGGCCCGTCCGCCTTCTCCGGTGTGGTCAGCGTCAACTGGATGTCCACCGTGACGAGTGGGTACGAGGAGTTATCGACGTGGCCGATCAGCCGCTTGGTTACAGCCGGGATGTCGCCCACCATCTGCTTGGTGGTTTCCTTCACCTCCCACTTGACCTTCGGGGTCTCCTTCGGCACCCGGCCATACACCTCGCGGTCGAAGTCCTCGACGATCTCCGGGCGCCGCTGTTTCGTCCACATTTCGGCCGTGGTGACCTTCTTGCCGTTTTTCAGCGTCAGCGGGTCGGGCAGGTCGGGATACGGGGTGGCCTTCGACTCATCAACGTTCGCAGCGCGCTCGGACTTCGGGTTCCCGTCGGCCCCGCGGCGGATCTCCTTGATTCCGAGCAGTTCCATCATCCGCTTGTGGTCCTCCTGCGCGGTCATCTTGACCGGCGGCTTGGGGTCGTCGGCGCGGAGCGGGAAGCCGAACGCGAGCGTCACGATCGCCACACCGACCGACCACCGAACGGAGCGTTGGGAGAGCACGGCGGGTTCCTCGGGAGGGGTACGAGCCGGAACAGGCCCAAAGCTATCGCTCCGGTCGGCGGCCCGCAAATCGAAAGGAAGGATTCCAACAAGGAACCGCGTCACCGCGGGCTTTCGCCCAGCGCGTTCGCGACCGCGTCCAGGAGCGCGGCCACGCTGAACGGCTTTTCGAGCAGCGGTTCGTCGGCCGGGAGCGGGTCCGGGGCGATGCCGGGGCCGCCGGGGAACGCGGACATGAACACGACCGGCAGGTTCGGGCGCAAGGCCCGCGCGCGGGCGGCCAGTTCCGGCCCGATCGCGTGCGGCATGACGACATCCGTGAGCACCAACGCGAACCGGTCCGGGGCAGCGGCGAACAGGTCGCCGGCGGTGCGCCCGTCGGGGGCCGCGACGACCGCGAACCCGGCCTGCTCCAGCACCGCGCACACGAACTCGCGCACGGCGTCGTCGTCCTCGGCGACCAGCACCGTTCGCGGGCGGGCGCCCGGTGCGGGGGAGCGTTTAAGGGGTCCGTCCATAACAAGCGGCGGAGCCGGTTGACCCGACATCGCGCACCCGATGGTTTGTGAGATTGCCCGCGGTCACGACGAGTCGATCGGGCGAGGAACATGCGGGGGTTGAGTTACGGACCGGTGTGGGCGGGTGGCAACAGCGTGGCCCAAATTTTCCCCGCGCACCGACACCGGCCCGCCATTTCCGTTGCCCCGCCCGGCGATTCGTGACACAATACATGTGAACGGTTCCCGCCGACCCCCGGCCGCCCTCGCGGGCGCCCGGCCCGCCGTGCCTCACCGCTCGCCACGCACACCGGAAGCCGCCCATGCGGTTCTGCCTGCCGCTCCTCTTGCTCGCCGTGCCGTCCGTTGCGAAAGCTGCGGACTCGTTCCACTTCGAGAACGACATCTTGCCGATCCTGAGCCGCTACGGGTGCAACGCCTCCGGGTGCCACGGGAAGGCCGAGGGGCAGGGCGGGTTCAAGCTGAGCGTGTTCGCCTCCGACCCGGACGCCGATTACGCGGCGCTTACCAAAGAGAGCCGCGGTCGGCGCACGTTTCCCGCGAAACCCGAAGAGAGTCTTTTACTCCGAAAGGGTACCGGGCGCACGGCCCACGGCGGCGGGTCGAAGTTGCCGTTCGGCGGCGAGGACTACCGAACTCTGCGCGACTGGATCGCGGCCGGAATGCCGATCGGCGCGCCCGACGCGCCGCGCGTGGTTTCGCTGCGTGTCGAACCGATCGAGCGCGTGACGACCCCGAAGGCCGAGCAACAACTGAAGGTGTTCGCGAAGTTCAGCGACGGTACCGAAAAGGACGTGACGCGACACGCCCGGTTCCAAAGCAACGCCGAAGCGGTCGCCACAGTGAGCGCCGCGGGTCTCGTCACGACGCGCGACGTACCCGGCGAGGCCGCGGTGATGGCGGGCTATCTCGGTGAGGTCGGGATGTTCCGCGTGATGGTGCCGCGACCCGGCGAACCGGCGGGAAACACGCTCCCGCAGTTCAACTTCATCGACAAACTTGTTGACGCGAAGCTCGCGAAGCTCAACATCGCCCCGTCCGGGCTGTGCGATGACGCGGATTTCCTGCGCCGGGTGTACCTCGACCTGACCGGCACGCTCCCGACGCCCGACGAGGCGCGGACGTTCCTCGCGGACACGGCGAAGGACAAGCGCGCGCGACTCGTGGAGTCGCTGTTGGAGAAGCCGGAGTTCGCGGACCTGTGGGCGCTGCGGTGGGCCGACCTCTTGCGCGTCGATCGCCAGCCGCTCGGCCACCAGCGGGCGCACCTGTACTACAAGTGGATCCGCACTTCCATTGCCGCGAATAAGCCGTTCGACGAGTTCGCGCGCGAACTCGTCACCGCGGAAGGCCCGGCATCCGAAGTCGGGCCGGTGAACTTCTTCAAGGTGGTGACCAAACCCGGCGAGGTCGCGGGCACGGTGTCGCAGGTGTTCCTCGGCGTGCGGATCGCCTGTGCGGAGTGCCACCACCACCCGTTCGACCGCTGGAAGCAGTCGGACTACTACGGCATGTTAGCCTTCTTCACCGCCGGCGGCACGCTACACCCGCGGACGCGGAAGGAAGTATTCGCCCACGCGCTCGGCACCGAGATGCCCACCGCGAACCCGACCGGCGACCGCCGCGTTCCGCTCGCCGAGTGGATGACGAAGCCGGACAACCCGTTCTTCGCTCGCAACCTCGCGAACCGCGTCTGGGCGTGGACGCTCGGCCGCGGATTAGTTGAGCCGGTAGACGACGTTCGCGCGACCAACCCGCCATCGAACCCGGAACTGTTGGACGCACTCGCGAAGCACCTCGTCGAGAACAAGTTTGATGTGAAAAAGTTGATCGTGCTCATTACGAGTTCGCGGGTTTACCAAACATCGGCGACGCCGAACGCCACGAACGAGAAGGACGAGCGCAACTTCTCGCGCGCGTACTTCAAGCGGCCCGACGCCGAAGTGCTGTGCGACATGATCGCGCAGGCGCTGGGAGTGACGGAGAAGTTCACCGGCTCGCCCGGCGTGACGCGCGCGGTGCAGTTGTGGGACAGCAAGGCCCGATCGGACTTCCTGAAGCTGTTCGGGCGCCCGAACCGCGTGACCGCGTGCGAGTGCGAGCGCACCCGCGAGCCGAGCGTGAGTCAGGTGCTGAACCTTCTGAACTCGGCCGAGATTCAGGCGAAGCTCACCCACGAGGCCGGCACCGTGGCTGCGCTGGTTCGCACACATAAAGAGGACGCGAAACTAGTTGAAGAGTAACCCTTCAGGCTTCTGAACGGCATTTTTCTGGCAGCGGTGGTAGCGTGCC
>CAZBXY010000249.1:0-9490 GCA_964495365.1 uncultured Frigoriglobus sp.
TCGGCCGGCAACTGTTGGACGCCGCGGCCCGGGGTCTGCGGAACAACCTCGCCCCCCGGCATCTCTCGGAACTCCTCAAGGGAACGTGACGAACCGCTCCCGCCCGGACGCACATCGCGCGTCCGGGTTCACCCCGCATCCGAGGTCACGATGCTCTTCCGCCGCCGCAAGCCCAAGCCGCGTCCGCCCGATGTCGTCATGCAACTCGGCCCCGGTTCCGAGGATCGACTCTCGATGGAGCAGTTCTTCAGCAACGTCTTCGTCAGCGGGCAGGTGGGTAGCGGTAAGACCACCGGAGTCGGCGCGCACATGGCCCTGGGGCTACTCGGCCACCCGACGCGCCCCGGCGGCCTGATCCTCTGTCAGAAACCTGACGAAGCCGACCGCTGGGTGTCCTACGCGCGCCGCACCGGCCGGGAACGCGACATCATCCGCGTTACTCTCGGCGGACCGCACAAGATCGACCTGCTCGACTACACCCTGACCGCCCGCGGCGGCGGGCCGGAGGAAG
The DNA here is from genome assembly GCA_964495365.1 of uncultured Frigoriglobus sp. Taxonomy (GTDB): domain Bacteria; phylum Planctomycetota; class Planctomycetia; order Gemmatales; family Gemmataceae; genus Gemmata. The sequence continues at coordinate 512 of CAZBXY010000249.1, forward strand.
CCGCGCTTCTGCTGGAGACGATCGTCGGGGTCGCGGGGCGCAACCGCCCGCGCAACACCTCCGATGCGTACTGGACCGACAGCAGCGTCCGCCAGATGAAGGTGCCGATGGTCGTCGTGCCGATGGCCGGGCTGGTGTGCGGGCTGAACGAGATGCTGGAGTTCTGCCGCTCACTACCCACAGACCCGGAGCAACTGAAAGACTCCGAGTGGGTCCGTCGGTCCTACGCGCTGAACACCCTCTTCGCCGCGGCCGAGGCGTGCCCCGACTCCCGCGCCCTGGACCTGGCCGCCGAGTTCGTCTGCGACGAATGGCCCCACTTATCCGATAAGACTCGTTCGATCATTCAGAGCGTCACGCTCAACACGCTGGAGCGGTTCCTGTCGGGCCGGTTCGCGGAGCTGATCTCCAGCGGCGAGACGACGTTCACCCCGGAGATGGCGCTGGAGGAGGGGCGGGTCATCCTGCTCGACTTACCGGGAACTTTGTTCGGCCCGCCGGCCCAGTGGGCCCAGGTCGCGATCAAGCTCCTGTTCCAGCGAGCCGCGATGCGCCGGGATCTGACGCGCCCGTGCCGCCCGGCGTTCGTTTGGTGTGACGAGGCTGCGAACTTTTGTGTGCCCGAACAGGACGCCATGTTCCTGTCCCAGGCCCGGCAGTTCCGGTGCGGGTGCGTCAACATCGTGCAGAATTTCCCCCTGATCTACACCGGTTTAGGTGGTGGCGACACGGCGCGCCAGCAGGCCCATGCGTGGCTGTCCAACCACGCCCTTCATCTGGTCGCGGCGCAGTCGGACCACGAGACCTGTGCGTTCTACTCGGCCGCGTTCGGGGAGACGCGAGAGGTGATGTTCGGGGGCTCGACCGGCGGGGACGCCGACTACGACCTGATCGGTGACATGCTCGGCACCTGGCACCCCCCGGTCCACGCCAGTTGGAACGAGCAGATCCGGCCCGCCGTGTCCCCGCACACGTTCGCGACTCTGTCGCCGGGCGGCGCGGCGCACGGGTTCGAGATGGAGGCATACGTGTTCGCCAGCGGTCGATCGTTCAGCAACGGGCGGACGTGGATGCGGAGTGCCTTCCCACAGATCCTCTGAGCCGGGAAACGCGGGCGCTTCCCGCGAACAGCGGAAACAGCGGACGGGTTCGCCGCGATCTATTGAGGGAAGAGGCCGAGCGTGCGGATGAAGATCATTCCCTTCCAACACAGGAGGCGCCATGAGCGACAACCGACGGGACCGACCGGACGGATGGGAACCACTCGGGGACACGAAGACGGGATGCAATGCCGCGATCGGGCTGACCCAGGCGATCGCCGCACCGTTCGAGGCCTGGCTCAGGAAGCCGGGCAGTTGGGGCGAACGACACGCGGGCACGCACATGGCCCTCGGCTGGTTGGCGCTCCTGGCGGTGCCGGCCCTGATGTTCCCGCGCGAGCCGCAGGGGCCGGTGGTGCTGTTCTGGTTGGCCACGACGCTGCTGTTGCTGGTCCACCGGGTCGAAGGGGTTCGGCTCCGGTGGCGCGGGTATCAGGCGCACTCGCGGTTCACGGGAGTCAGTCGGTTCACTCCGGGCGTCACGGACAGTCAGATCACGGCCAAGAAGGTGTGGGAGCCGGTCGCGGTGTTCCTGGCCGGCGGGCTGGCGCTGGCGGTGAGTTTGCCCCTGGGTATTTACCTGATGCTCGGCGCGGTGTGCCTGAGTTTCACCGCGGCCTACCAGGAGGAAGCCGACCTGGCCCGGCGCCGGGCGCTGCGGGACGCCCGGTTCGAGGCGTACCAGATGTCGCGCGACCAGCGGGACGAGTACTGACCGCGGGAGCCGACCCTGCTGCGAGGGTCGCGGTAGGAACTTCGATTCGCCCTCCACTTGCACGAAAGGACGGTGACCGATGGGACGAGGACTGGACCTGCTGCGAGCGGTCTCGAACAGCCCGGGTGCGGCGGTGCTGCACGCGGAGTTCCGTCGCGGGCTGAAAGACCTTCAAGACGCCGTGCTTCAACCGTTCCCAGACAGCAAACAGTCGCGGGACGAGGCCAACACGATCGCCAACCCCACGCAGTTCACCGCCACGCAGGAGCGGCTCGGCCGGGAACTCATCCCCGACGCGCCCGAACCGGGCGCCGATAACCGGCCGGCGAAGGGGCGCGACCGCGAGATCGACATGGAGTAACGAGTGACCGGCGGCGCGGGTCCGGCGGCGCGGTGCCGTTCGGACCCGTCCGCCCCAACCTTGACGGGAGTCCGCGATGGAACTCTTGCTGTTCCTGTTCGTGCTGCTGGTCGCCTGGCCGTTCGTCAAAGGGGTGTGCCTGTTCTTCGCCGACCGCGACGAGTGGAAGCGGGTGCGCGAGCGGGACCACCAGAAACGTATGGCCAACCGGTCCCTGGCCGGCGGCGTGTTCGGCCTGGTCCGCCGGTTCTTTGGCGGCTGACGCGTGTTCTCATCCCAACCCTCTTTCGGAGACGACCCATGCTTCCCCCGCAAGCGATCTACGCCCTGTTCAAGGGCGGTCAGAAGTTGGTCAACTGGCTGTCCGGCGATTCGGGCGCGTCCGCGCGCCGGCCGAACTCGTTCCGCTACGTCGTGTACGCGGTGGACCCGGCCGCGCTTCGCGCCTTCGCCGCGAAGCACCCCGACGTGATGGACGCCGCAGAGCTGTACCGCGACATGCTCGCCGAGCCGGGGTTCGCGGCCTCGGCCGAGTCCCTGCGGGCGCGGATCCGTCAGATGGAACGGACCCACCCCGGGTGCGTGGTGGTCGTGGCGGACTTCGAGACCGATTGAGACCCGTCGGGCCGACCACGGGGTCGGCCCGTCGCATTAGAGTGTCGTTCCCATTCCGTTCGCGGAGGCCGGTATGACGGTCGCACTGACTCTCGTGGCGATTGTGGTGTGTTCGGTCGCGTGGTACGCCGGGCGAACCGTGATCCGTCGGCACCGGCCGGAGAGTGATGCCGACGCGGCGCGGTTCGTCGCGCCGCGCGCGGAAGACGTGGCGGCGGCCACCGCGGCGTACCTGGTGGACCGGATCAAGGACGACCTGTGGCAGTATTCGGGCACCGAACTGCACGGCGAACTGACGGTCATCATCACCACCGCGATCCGCGCCTATTTCGATTCGCCGCACCCGCTTGCTCCCGAACCCGCCGCGAACTGAACATGCAGGAAAGCGCACCCTCGGGTGACTCAATCCCGACACCAAAGGAGCCGGCGATGGACGAGCGATTCATTCGGGCCGTAGACGCGATCGCGTTCTGCTTCCAACTGCTGACCATTTCGGGAGTGTGGGTAGCCGCAGCCGCGATCTGGGCCTTGATCTGTCACGCGGACGCGGACCGTTGTCGTGTGGCGTGGTGGCAGCAGAAGCAGAAACGAGACGCCGAGCGTGACGAACGCGGGTTCGAGTAACCAGAAAGACCGGTGCATCATGCTGACCGTTGCCGAGGCCGCGCGCCACGCCTGCGTCTGCGAGTCGATGATCCGGCAGTGGGTCCGGGACGGAACGCTGCCGCACTACCGGCTCGGGGCCAAGGGCAAGCGCGGGAAAATCGCGATCGCCGTCGAAGATTTGGACGGCGTGTTGGCGGGATTCAAGGTCGCGAAGCGCGGGCCAGAACCCATTAAAGCCTCAGCGCCGGTCAGGCACATTTTCAAACACCTCAAGCTCACTTGAGCACCGAAGCCCGGCTTATCGACGCGTGAACCGCGTTCCCCAAACAACGTGATACTCAAGATGACGTAGCGCCTTCCGGCTCCTTCGATCCCGACTGGGGCTTTGGCAGAACTCGTGCCGAAATGCAGAAATCCCGACAGAGCCTTCGCGCACGAAGGATGTCGGGAGTAAAAGGTACTGGAATTGGGTGTAGGCCGGTCGCTACTCCGGCTGTGGTCTGCCCTCAATCTACCAAGACTCGCCTTTCGACGAGTGCGGGAGTTGAACCCGCACGAAACAAACCTGTTTCTGAGCGTGTCTGCTTTCCACGCCGCTACAACCGCGTTCCACAGTACGTGACCAGCGAGACAAAGTGCAACTCGCGGTCTCTGCCCTGCGCCCCACATTTCCGAAGAAGTGAGAGGCAAGCAGTTAGAGTAAATTCCCATACGAAACGGTTCGTCGCGATGTCAGTTGTGCGGAATATTCAGGGCAGCACGAATTGCGATGGCGTCGAAGCGGGTGATTCGAGAGGCACCGGACAGTTTCCGGCGGACGGTAGACGGGTTCTACCCAAGCAAACGGGCGAGCATTGCCTGCTCGCCCGTGCCACGGTCGTTGTTGAGTGAGTTGCGATGCGACGGAGTTCGGAAGGCGTCATCCTTGCTCGGCCGCCTCGTACCGGACGCTCGCGCAAGAACTATTTTGCAGCGTGTGCGGCAATGGTAGCGAGGAACCGGGAAGGGTCTTGCGCACGCGCGGTGCCCCAAGGCATCATCTTCTGCTTGGGATAAGTCAGGTAGAGAAGCCGCCGCGACCGCGTGACCGCGACGAAGGCGTTCCGACTTTCTTCCGCCACCTCCGGCCCAGACTTCGCCCGATAGTCGGGGAACGTGCCTTCACTCATCCCAATCACGAACACCACGTCAAACTCCATCCCCTTGGCCGAGTGGACCGTAAGGAGCGAGACGCCCGGTTGCTGCGGCTGTTGGGTCGTCCCGAGCGCTACCTGACTGAGGAACGATCCGACACTGTGGAGTCCTCCGGGTTCGGTGCGGACATAATAGTCCCAGTGCTGACGCCACTCCTTGATGTCCTGTTCGACACCGGACCGCGTCGCGTCGTCGAGCGACTCGGCAAACTTCCCTAGCCGTTCGAGACCGGGGATCATTTTGAAGTCCGCCGGGGACCATTCAATGCGCTGCACCGCGTCGCGGACCGCTTCTGCCGACGATGACGTTGCGCCACCCATGAGCGTGCCCAACACCTCCATGCCCGTCAAATCCCGAATGTCGCGACCGGCATAAATGTCGTCCATCGTGACCGCCAACTTCCACTCCTTGGCGAGGAGCCCGACGTGCAGCCGATCCAGTGGGTTCGCGAGTACGCGGAGCGCCAGTTCAAACTGCTTGATCAGATCGGAGCCGCTTTCGACGGTCCCGGCAGACAGTTTCTTGTGCGCTTCGATCTTTCGCGCCTTCAGCGTTTCCAGCAGCCTCGTGAAGGCGAACTTGGTACGCCCAAGGACCGCGCACCGCTCAAGCGTGATGTCGCCCTCCACGTCGGGGTGCCCTTCGGCGACTAGGCGCTCGATCCGGTCCGCCACGAACGTCGCTTCCGCCTCTTCGTTCTCGCACGCGGTCGTCTCGACGACGCCGACGATCGGGAACTCGTCCTGCGGCGCGTACTCCGGACTCAGCGCGCGGGCGGCGGCCACCACGGTCTTGGACGACCGGAAGTTTTCCTTCAGCTCGATCGTCTTCGCTTTGAACTCGGTCGCGAACATCCGCATGTACTTCGGGTCGGCTCGGTTGAAGGTGAAGATGGCCTGCTTGGGGTCGCCGACCATCATCACGTTGAAGTATTCCTTGCCGCAAAGCGCGCACAACACCCGGTACTGCGCCTCGTTCAGGTCCTGAGACTCGTCCACGCAGATGTACCGGAACTGCCGCCTGTAGAACGACGCGACGGCGGGCCGCTCCTCGAAGAGCCGGTAAGCCAGCAGCAGGAGGTCGTCGAAGTCCACGCCGCCGCAGGCGCGCACCGATGCGTCGTACAACTGGTAGATCCGCCGCAGGGTTTCGTCCTCGACCATCTCGGGGACGACGAGCGCGTTCTTGAAGTCGCTGATCACCTTCATCCAACTGTCGAGGCGCGCGGCCTGAGCCTTGTTGTCGCCGGCCGCGATCAGCACCGCGCGCAACTCGGGGTCGTCCGCCACGGCGTCGCGGAGGATTTGCTTGCGGTCCGAATTCCGCTCGAAGATGCTGGGCAGGCCATTGATCCCGACCGACTTCCCGCGGTTCGCCAACACCTCCACGCAGAAGCTGTGCATCGTTCCGATGAACGCCCGCTCCGCGACCTGCGGGACGCTGACCAATCGCTCCGCCATCTCGTTGGCGGCCTTGTTCGTGAAAGTCAGCGCCAGCACCCGGAAGTGTTCCCCGGGGCGAGCGAGGAGCCGCCGCACGCGCTCTGTCAGGACGCGCGTCTTGCCGGACCCCGGACCGGCCACGACGAGCAGCGCCCCGTCGTCGTGGTCTACGACTTCCTGCTGGGTTCTGGTCAGGTTGACTTTAGCTGACATTGGTCGCCCCCGGTGCGGTCGAATTCGCTGGCGGAGTCGTGATGAACGCGAGCATCTGCCGGACCAACGGCGGGATGCGCAGGGTTTCGTCCGTGTGCCGCCCGAGCGCCTCGGCGATCCGCGCGCCGTATGCGGTCTTTATGGAGCGGAGTCGGCCCACAATCTCCGCATGTGACTTCTTCCCGAGGTCGGCGCGCACCGCGGTTTTGGTCCGCTCGTCGAAGCCCTGTTCTTCCTGCGCCATGTCGGCCAACATGTCGCGGATGAAGTCGAGGTGTTCGGGCTGCGCGACGTAGGCCTCGAAGTCTTCGCCCGACGGAACAGCGAAAACGCGATTGTTGTTCGGGTGCTCGGGGGCGCCCGCTCGCACGAGGCACTTGTTCACCTGCTCGATGTCCTTGGCGGAGCCGTCGCTGAAGATGACCCACGGGATGTTGAAGCGGGCCGCGAGCCGGAGGAACGGCGTATAGGACCCGCTCCCCCCGACGCCGACGAACGAAATCCCTCGCTCGTGGGGATGGTGCCCCCAGTGCCGGTGGGCGAACTCGGCCAGGGCCTGCTCCTCCGTCTCCCCCTCGAAGAGAACAACGTACCGGCTGAACAGGAGGTCACCTCGGGTGTTCAGAACCTCGCGCCGGATCTTCCGCATCTCCTCAGGTGTCAGCGGGTCGTTCGGGTCGTCGAACGTGCTCACGCGGGTCTCGCTGCCGACCTTACTGAAGTGCAGGAAGGTGCAGATGTCGGCATACGAACAAATGTACGGCGAGTGCGTGCTGATGATGCGCTGCCCGGGAATCTGTTCGATCTGACCGAAGAGGGAGCGCTGCGCGTGCGGGTGAAGGTGGGTCTCGGGTTCTTCGATGGCCAGGAACGGGTGGATCGCGCTTGAGCTACGTTCGCTCAGCTTCCAGATCATGTAGGCGCGGAACACCAGAACGCTGGCAAGGCTGCGCGTCCCCATCCCCTGTCTGGCGAGCGGGAAGGCCGACGCCCCCGCCGTGGACAGGATGACGTCCATCCCCTTACTGAGGTCACGCAGCCGCCGGGCGACGGGGTCGATCGCAACGGCGTCCTTGTCGCAGTTCACCACGTCGCCGATGCTGGCGAGCTGCTCCTTCACGTGGACGAGCACCCGGCTTTCCCTGACAAACAGCTCGTTGATCTGTGTCAGGTGAGCCTCGATCTCCCGGATGTGGCCGTCGTTCAGCCCCGGTTCGGAGACGAGCTTGTGCCAGATCGAGCTTCGGCTCCGGATGTCATCGGCTCCGTCGCGTTTCGCGTCGAGCAGATAGAGCGAGATCGGCACGGTCTGGTTGATGGACACCGCGGGAATCCGCTCCGCGGGGGCCGCCCTCGGCGCGTCAGCCAGTGCCTCCGGCCACTCGCGCAAAAACTTCCGCTCCGTGAGGTACTCCCCCTTCAGTTCCGACCACGCGAACTGCGTGCGGATCGCGACGAAATCGTGGTCGTTGTCGTCCTGCTGCACTGCGTTCCCCCACAGCCCGAGCCACGGCCCGTCGGTCGGGAACTTCTCGATGACCACCCCCGCATCGTCCACGGGGCGGATCAGGATGTCCACAATGATCGAGCGGTTCTTGGGAGCACGGTGCTCGCCCGTGTTCAGCCAAATGTCTTCCTCGCTGAAGTGACGCTGCCCGACCCCGATGGCCCCGTGCAGAGCGTCGAGAAAGCTCGTCTTGCCGACGTTGTTTTCGCCGATCAGAACCGTCGTCGCGCCGAGGGCGACCTCGATCGCCCGCAGGCACCGGAAGTGAAACACCCGCACCGTCACGATGAGGATTCCGCTGTTCTTCACCCGGGCAGTCTTCTCGGGGCCGCCAACAATCACGTCAGGTGAAATGCCCGTGAGTGAGTCTGGCATTGGCGTGGCACCCCATCAGGACCGCGCGGCGTGACCGCGGGTACAAAAGGACGGCAAGGCCGCAAACTGCGTGGACGGCGTCTGGAGTGATTCGACCTCGACCAAAGTACCATACCGATTGAAAGTACGCTGTCGTAAATACGCCGGAACATCGCAGTCAACGGCCACTCTTATGCTAGTGTGTGAGGTCGGTCATACCCCACAGGACAGGCGAGTTCCGGCCGAGGTTCAAAGGGAACGCAAGAAAGTATGAAGTAGATCCGCGTCGTCCGCGCGGATTCTACGGCTTGCCGCGATCGAGCGACTGGTAAGGAATGGGATGCAACCGGGTGAGGCGGTGCTTTCTTGCCCCACCCGGCAAATCAGATCAGTTGCCTACTGCGGCGAGCAGGTGATCGCCGTCGGTCGAAATTCCTTCGTAGTGCTTGCACAGCATGGTGCCATCGCGGTGCCCGAGCAAGGCCGCCACCGTGATCGGGTCGTGCCCCTCCTTCAGCTTCCGCGACGCGAAGCAGTGCCGCAGGTCGTACATCGCGAACCGCACGTCGCCTTCCCGGGCGAGCGTCGCCCGCTTCTTCCGCATCTCGACCAGTTTTTCCTGGTGCGCCTTCCTCGCCGCGCCGAGTTCCTTCGGGCACTTGTACCGCCGCCGGTCGAACCGCGGGAGCCTTGGCAACTCGACCTCGGCACCCGAGAGCTTCACCAGCAGCCGTTGAAACCGGCACACGATGGCCTGTGCCTTCCACGGGTTACCGTCCGCGTTCAGGAACAACGGACCGGTCGGCCGCAGCACGGCGAGACGTGACGCGATCGCCAGTGCCTTTTCTGACAGGTAGATCACCCGCCACCGC
>CAZBXY010000249.1:9500-12095 GCA_964495365.1 uncultured Frigoriglobus sp.
GCCACCGCTTCTTCCCCTTCGCCTCCGCCGGCGGGATCTCCACCCGACGGTGCTCGGGCTTGAGGTGCCGGGCCTCGATCAGCCGCGCCTCTTGTGGGCGGCACCCGACCTCATACGCGAAGGTGATGAGGTCGCGAAATGGCTCGTCCTTCACGTGACCGATGAGAGTGGCGAAGTCCTCCGGTGTCATCCGGCTGTCGCGCTTCGTCGGAGTCGGCTTCTCGACACCACGAACGGGACTGGCTGCGATGTAGCCGAGCTTCGCAGCCCAGTTGAACGGCCGCGTCACCGCGACGATGGCGCCCCGCTTCTGGTTGGCACCCCACGTCTCCTTCGAGTCCACCCACTCCACGACATGGAACGGGCGCAGGTCCGCGGCGGGCATCGTCCGGGCTGACTTCAGGTGATCGCAGAAGGTCTGGATGTGCTTCTGGTTCCACTCGTAGGTCCGGGCGCTACGGTGTTTCTGGCACCAGTCGAGGTATTTCTCGAACACCGCGCCGACGGTGAGGGTGCCGGGAGCGGTCGGCAGCGGGATTGGAGGGGATTGTGGCGGCGGGTCATCGCCGCGGGCCATCAGCTCGTGGAACCGGCGGTCGGCTTCCTTCTTGTCGGGGCCGAGGTTGTAACGGGTGCCGCGGATGGTAACGAAGTACGCCTGACGGTCTTCGCGGAACCAGGGCTTCGGTGCGCGGGCCATGAAAATACCCCCGAGGGAAACGTGGTGGTGAAGCCACGACACCCGTCAGGGGCATTATTCCGTACCGCGATTCTGTACCAAGCGAGTTGTCGGGAAACCGGGGCTTTCACGAACCCCTAGGATTTCCAGAGTGGGCAGTCCCAGGGTTGAACTGGGGACCTAGCGATTTTCAGTCGCTCGCTCTACCAACTGAGCTAACTGCCCGCGGGCACAGGTTGTTTATAAAAGCCGCCCCGCGAAGCGTCAACCGTGCGCCGCGGCGGTCTTCCTACCTGACACGCGACCCCGCACGAAGGTTCAGTCCGCCGGGTTGAACTGACGCGCCACGCGCACCATCACCCCCGCCGCCGCCCCCACCACACACAGGATCAGCATCGCGGTGATCGTCGTCGGCTGACCGAAGAACGCGAACAGCTCCGCGGTCCACACCCGCTTCGGCGGCTTCACCTGGTCGCGCCGGTCCAGTAGCGCCAGCGCCTCCGCGGTCGGTTTTATCACCACCTCCGGCTTGTACTCCGGTCCCGTCGCCTCCGGCGCGTTCATATCGTAGGGCGTGTCCTCTTCATCGGCGGGTGCGCGCGGCCGGTCCACCGCGGGCGCCGCTTTCGCCTTCTTTCGCGGCGCGGGCCGCTCCGGCTCTGGGGCGAGGGCGAACGGTTCGTCTTCGACCACTTCCGCGATCACCCGCTTCTTCGGGACCGGCGGGGCGTCTTCCATCAGCACGTTGTACCCGTCCAGTTCGCCGTCGGGAGTCATGAGCGGGGCCGGCTTGCTCGACTCGACCTCCGGGGGCGGCGCCCGATCGAGAGCCGCCGGCGGGGTCGCGTCCATTGTCTTCGGCTTCTTTCGCTTCTTCCGTTTGAAAATATCTTTAGTGAACAATAGTGCAAAAGCGAGCCGGCCGAGCATTCGCGCGTAGAGGAAGATCGCGAGAACCAACAGCGGTATCCCGACGAACAGCATCTCCCACTCGCCGGATGTGAGGAACGACCACCGGAACGCGATCCCGCCGAGCGCGAACACCGGGAGCGTGAGAGCGAAGAACCCGAACGTGACCGCGGGCTTCTGCGCGAGCCGGGCGAAGGCTTGTGGGTGCAGCGGGATCCACACGCTCGACGCGCTGAGCGAGGACAACTGGCTGACCGGGTACAGGAGCCAGGCGACCAGCACCGGCACCGCGAGGTCCAGCCACGGAAGCTGCATGTTCCCCGCGAGCGCCCGCCCAATGACGTAAGCGGGTCCGAGCCACAGGCACAGGAGCCAGCCGAGGTAGAACGGCTTGGTGAACATGTCGGTCAGCCCTTCGCCGATCCACGTGACGTGCCTGGCCCCGGCCGCGGTGCTTTCCAGAACGGTGAGGTAGTAGTGTGCGGCGAACGTGAGGAACACGTAGGCGCAGATCGCGGCCCCGACCAGCGCGGGCAGAAAGATCAGGGCGCGAAGGTCCATAGCGGTATCCGAGAAGGTGGCGTACCGACAGGATACAGACGTGCGGGGCGGGAAGGGATTTCAAAGAACACGCAGCAGGTGAGCAACCGGCCACACTTTAGGCGACTGACCCCGAAACAGTGCCACGATTGAACCTTCTGACCGCGCCGTTGCCGCCGTCTCTTGGCCCGCGGGCATTTTCCATCAGGTAATCTTGCTTCTTCTCGTTCCACACGAAGTCACATCCATGGACGGCGGAAGCCTCGTCGCTGAACGCCGAGAACAAGTCGATCAAGCGGCTGACTTCAAACTCGTACATGTAGGTGTGCCGCTTGTAGTCGGAACACACGAGAACCGAAGTGTAACTTTGCTTTCCCTCGGCGAACGTGGACATCCAGTAGTAGTGAATCAGTTGGAATTCCCCACGGAAAGTGGACAGCGTTTAGCGGTGGTTTTGGTTGTGCGTC
>CAZBXY010000250.1:0-12042 GCA_964495365.1 uncultured Frigoriglobus sp.
GGCGGAGCCGCACGGTGACCGGCACGAGCAGGTTTGCGAGGAGCCGCGAGGTGTCCGGCCGCTTCGCCGCCGCGGGCTTCGCCTGTCGCTTCGCTGGTGCCGGGGCCGTCGGTCGCACGTCCCCTCCCCCACCCTCATCCTCCGGCAGTTTCGGTTCGACCTCGGCGGGCGGCTCCGGGGCGAGACGAACGGGCGGCGGTTTCACCTCCGGCTTCGGCCGCTCCTGGACGATGAACGCCCGCGCCGCCTCCGGGTCCACCCCGATGTCCTCGATCCCCGCTGCGAGTGATCGTCGTTCCGCCATACCGTCAGGGCCTCCACATGAGAACGCAGATGACCCCAAGGCAGAGCCAGAAGAGTACGCTCGCCGGCCGCCTGTTGCTCGTCGGCCTGACGAGCCAAGCCAGGAACGTGACACCGCCGAAGAAGACGGCGGCGAGGAAGAAGAGAAGTATCAGAACTGTGTTCGTCATCACCCGAGTTTCGGCCCTCCGTCACCGTTTCGCGTTCGCGCTCAGCCTCGCCTTCGAGCGGGTCATGCCGACGACGTCCTTGGCACCCGCCGTGGGCAGGAGTTCCCGGAAGAGCGCGGCGATCTCCCGCGCCGCCTCCTTCTCCCGGTAGCCCATCTTCCAGACGAGGGTCGATTGGCCCGGGGCGTCGGCGTACGCCTGGCGGAGGGTGATGTGGGTCGAGGCGAGGACGAGCTTGAGCGCGGCCGCGGCGTCCCGCATGTCCTTGGTCAGCCGAAAATCTTTCCCGACCATCGAGAGGACGGCGATCGCGTGCGGCAGGCCCTTGCGGATGGTCTGGGCCTGGCGGACGAAGGCGGTGTTTTTCGCGAGCGCACGGGCCTCGAACATCGACGCCTTGCACGGGATGACCGCGAGGTCGGCCCAGAGGAGGAGCGCGCGGCTGGTCTCCGTCTGGCTGCCGGGGCCGTCGCAGACGACGTAGTCGGCTTCCTTCCGGAGCTGGGGCAAGCCTTCGAGCACCTCGTCGGCGTTCTCGTAGCGGGCGAGCCGGACGCCGGGGGCGGCCTCCGCGATCCACTCGGACGAGGAGTTCTGGGAGTCGCAGTCGGCGAGGACCACCGCGTGACCGAGCTCCTGGAGCCAGGCGGCCATACTGCCCGCGAGGGTGGACTTCCCCACCCCACCCTTGGAATTGACGATGGCAACGATCATGGCAGTCCGGATAGCTGACAAGTCAGCGAGCTGGCAAGACATAAAGTTTACGGGCCGGGGGGCCACCGGTCCGTCAGCGCGCGCCGCCAACCTTCCGGCCAAACACCAGTCCCGTCGGCCGGCGTGCCGGTCGCGCGCAGAGACGACCGGCCGTCCGCACTCACGGCTCCGCTGCCAGCCGCCCCGACAGACCGCCCGCAACAACGCTGTCGGACTGGCCTGCTTCACAGTCACCCAGCCAGCCGGCGGGACGGAAGGCGGGCCGGCCTCGTGACCGGAGCACCGACCAGCCGTGAAACTTGGCGGCTCGCCTCCCTTGTTGCAAGCATGCTTGCCGGCTTGCTTGCAAGCATTCCGGCCGCGCGTCCGGACGGTCGGCCACAAATAAGCCTTGCGCCGCGGGTGCCCCTCGGCCTACGGTGTCGGCACTTCATCTGACTGAAAGCGCGCGCTTCCGGAATACGCCAAATGAGACAGGATTTGGCGAGTGAAGCGGCAGGGCGACGTGTATTCTCGCCCCCCACCGCGTGTGGCCCGCGACGGGATACGCAAAACGATGCAGGATTTCGGCCCGCAGGGAGTGGAAGAGGTGATACGCAAGACGAAACAGGGTTCCGGCTGAGCGAGGGGGAGGGGGTGACACGCAAAATGAGACAGCCTTTCCAGGCCGCGCTGCCCCCACCGGGCGATACGCAAAACGAGACAGGCTTTGGAATGGAGCTACGCAAATCGGGGCAGGGAGGACACGCAAAACGAGACAGGATTCCACGCAAGATGAGACAGGCCGAGTCGTGATCCGGGGTAAGAAATCCGGCCCAAGTGCCTGAGATCACTCGGAGTTTTCCGACACTACTTTACTACTTACTACGTACAAACGATCCGTCAGGGGATGGCAAAGCGGGGAGAAAAGGGGAGGGTGAGGGCGAACGGGGCGCGGTCCTGGTCCCGCGAGCACCTCAAGAACGGCCGGGACGAGATGAACCTGGTCGAGTTTCCCTTCGCGACGCTCTCCGACCGGGCCGACGGCGTCCAGGTGCTCGAATTCCACGTCGATGACACGGACCGCGAGACCGGCCTCCCGGTCGAGCGGAAGCTCACGGTGACCGGGGACGCGAAGTACGGCCTTCCCACGGCGAAGGACGAGGAGGTCTACCTGGGGCTTCTCCAACTGACGAAGTTCCACACCGACTTCACCTCGCCGGCGGTGCCGTTTACGCGCCACGAGCTGATCCGGCTCCTCGGCTGGCCGAACAACGACTGGGCCTACGAGCGGGTCGCGACCGCGCTCGCCCGGCTCACCGGGGTCCGGCTCTTCTACCAGAACGCCTGGCGGGACAACGCGAACAAGACCTTTCGGGACCGCGGCGGATTCGGCATCCTCGACTCGTTCGTCGTCAAGGACGCCCGCAAGGGGTCCGGCCCGACCCAGGACCTCCACTCGGAGTTTCGCTGGAACGCGGTCCTTTTTGAGAGCTTCCAGGCGGGGTATCTGAAGCGGCTCGATTACGAGACGGTCCGCTCGCTCGGCACCAAGGCGAAACGGCTTTACCGCTACCTCGACAAGCACTTCAACCCGCCGAAGTACGCCCGGCTCGTCTTCGACCTCCGGACGCTCGCCTGCGAGCGGCTCGGGTTCAGCCGCGCCTACGACGCCGTCCAGATCCGCCGGGCGCTCCAACCGGCCGTCGAGGAGCTGGAGGCGATCGGCTTTATCGCGGTCGAGTCGGTCGAGACGCGCTATCGCAAGATTGCCCGCGGCCGGTGGGAAGTGAGCTTCGAGCGAGGGAGCGGGAAGCCGTCGGAAAAACCGACCGGCCCGCTGCCCGCCACCCCGAAGCCGACGGCGCCCCGGACGGTCGTGACGAAGCGGTCCCGGACCGGAGACGACATCGACGCCGCGGAGGCGGTGCGCGTTGGAGAGTTTTTGGCCCGCCTCTCCGTGGAGGAGCGGGGGAGGCTGGAGCGGGAGGCGGTGGAGGCGGCCGGCCCGTTTCTGAGAACCCTCCTCGACTCGGGCGGCCCACTCCGGGACACCTACTCGCAGGTCATCCTCCACAAGCACGTCGTGAAGCTCCTCGCGAACGAGCCGGGTCCCTTCCCGTCCTGACCTACTCCCGGTCGCCGGGCCGTCATCGGTTCGACATACTCGTGACACGCTCCTTGACATCGTGCTAGGCCCGGAGTGCTGTGGTTCGTCCACGGCGGTCGTCAGGAACGACAAAACGTTGTTCGTGGCGCCCATCGGATCGGCGGTGACACCCGGTAAACTCGGCTACCACCGAGCTAAGGGGGTAGGGGTCGCACCCTGCCGCGTCACGCCCGTAGAGCCGGATGCACGGATACGTGCTCGTCCGGTTCGACGGAGGCTGACCGACGTAATCCCGCGAAAGCGACCCGCGCTTCCCTCGTAAGGAAGACGGGCCACACCTCACGGAGTAATCTCGGTCTTCTATCCGATCGCTGTTTTTTTGATGGAATCGCGGGCGACAGGGGAAAACCCCGGGGACGTTTCCCCGGGGCCGTTGTGGTTCAAAGCGGGTGACCGCGGCTTCTGCCGCTAATCCCGTCGCGGGGGTCCTGGGCTACCAGCGGGTGACACCGCTCAGGCCCGTTCAACCGCGCTGGCGTGGGGAGTTCCCGTCGTGGCGACACGCGGGACCGGCTTTTACCGAAGCCGGCGTCGGGGTTAAACACCTCGCGGCGAATAGCTCAACCATGAGAGGGGCGAAAGCCCTTGCCAGTGAGTCCGACCCGGGACGGTGCCGAACCGGGAATAAGCCAGTCATCGGTGGGTAGGGGGACGCTTCTGTGTTCGGTTCCCCGAAATCGTCCGGGCCGAAAGGCCCGGCGGAAACTGCGCCGCCCCGGGAGGGGCGGACGTGCGGTGACTTGCCCGTGGGGCAACCCACTACCGACGTGACGGGTCGGACGGAGTCCACAGCGAACCTGGGAAGCTCGGTCGCGGCCGGAGTCGCGCTCCGGTGCCCGCGCGTGGTGCGCGGGTGGTTCAAAAGCGGCCGGGTGGGAGAGTGGCCTGAGTAGGAGCCGGCGGGAGCCGGGCCGGGTCGCTGCAAGGCAGTGGCGAAACGGTTTGTCCGCTTACGGGTGGTGCCGGGCGGAGCCTTCGACGAAAGGGCCGACGGGCTTACGAAAGCCGATGATGTGCGCAACGTGGACAAGTCCTCGGACTTGTTCGCGGTTTCCCTGGCGGGGGGAGCGGCGGTCGAGGAGATGGCTCTTGGGTGAGTCATCTCCTCGGCAGTGAATCGACGACGTTACGCCCGAGGTGTGCCTCGGGCGGCGTTCAGGTTCGTGCGCCGCTACTTCTACGAATTGGGACGTTGCAACTCCCTGAACACAGCGCGGCGGAGCCGCGCGTGGGCGGGAGGAGCAGCGGGCCGAGCGGAGCAGGAAGCGACGCGGCCAGGGTTACGACGGCTTCTTGGGGGTGTGCCGTAAACACCCCCTCGCTCTTTGAGATGTGCCTGGGGACATATGCGGTATCGGTGCGAAGCGTTGTCTGTGGAGGGGTTCATCCAGCAGCTCGCGGTGGCCTACGTCGCGCGGGGGTACTTCTTCTACGTGACCGGCCACGTCCCGGGGCGGAAGGACCCGCACCGGGTGGACGAGAAGCTCGTCGAGCGCTACCGCATCGACCTCTCCCAGTGGGCGCGGGCGAGGCGGAAGCGGGCGGGCCATGCGAACGTCCAGTACCTCCGGCACGAGGACTTTTTCGTGCTGCTCGCGACGCACGGCGACCACCCGTTCTTCGCAGAGGAGGGGAGGAACGTCCACGACGTGAGGAGGTGTACGATCAAGTACGCGGGCTACGCGGTCGGCTTCCGGGGCGGGCACGTCCAGGTGCGGATCGACCTCCCTCAGTACCGCGAGCTCAAGGCCTGGTTCGAGGAACAGGCGACGAGGCGAAGTGTGGAGCGGCTCGCGAAGGCGTTCTACGACCTCCCGTTCGAGCCGTACTACCTGGTCCGTCGGCAGGAGTTTAATTTGCTCCGGGCGGTGAACCGCCGCCGGAAGGAGGCCGGCCTCCCGCCCGTGCCGAAAGAGTGCATCTGGCTGA
Organism: uncultured Frigoriglobus sp.; assembly: GCA_964495365.1. Taxonomy (GTDB): domain Bacteria; phylum Planctomycetota; class Planctomycetia; order Gemmatales; family Gemmataceae; genus Gemmata. The sequence goes on from CAZBXY010000250.1 coordinate 5,266, forward strand.
AGCGGCGGCCGGTCAAACCGTTCGGGGAGGGAGGGGCCGAGCTGTCGGGGGCGGGTAACGAATCGCCCCACTTTTCATCCGGAACCGCTACCCCTCTTGACTCCGTACCACAGTCCGGGGTTCATAATGGACAACGAGGAGAGGGGGTGAGTCATGTCTACGCTGCGGACCGCACGGGTGGCCGAGCTCGCCGGGGTGAACATCGAGACGCTCCGATTCTACGAGCGGAAGGGCATCCTCCCGGAGCCTCCCCGCCGGGCGTCCGGCTACCGCGAGTACCCGCCGGAGACGGTCGAGCGGGTGCGGTTCGTCAAGCGCGCCCAGGAGCTCGGGTTCTCGCTGAAAGAGGTACAGGACCTGTTGGCGCTGCGGGAGACAACGGGTGCGAAGTCGGGCCGGGTGCGGAAGGTGGCAGAAGCCAGGCTCGGCGAGATCGAGCTGAAGATTCGTGACCTTGAGGCGATGAGGGAAAGCCTCACCGAGCTCCTCACCGCCTGCGACGGGAAGAGCCCCGTCGCCTCCTGCCCGATCATCGAGTCCTTGAGCGGTTGCCCGCGCTGTCGGGATTCGGCCGGCCCCGAGCGCCCGAGCCCGGCCGCCACTGCTCGTCGGCGCGCGGGTCGCGCCTCGCCCACCGGAAAATCCACTTGACTCCGTACCGTGGTACGGAGCGGAGAATGGGTGCGTGGGGGAGCCGAGCGGGGACGGTCCCCGCCGTTGCGGCTCCCCCGGTCGGGAGGTGTGTGATGAACAGAAGGAAGTGGCTGTGGGCGGCCCTCGTCGCCGTGCCCGCCGCCGTCGGCGGGATCGCCTACGCGAGTACCGCGGGCACCGCGAAGGCGAGGGGGTATACCTGCCCCGTGACCGGCGAGGAGCTGCCCTGCGAGAGGTGCTGCCCCCTGAACGGCGAGACAGGCCAAGCGGCGACCGGGGCGAAGGCCGAGGAGCCGAAGGCGGCGGCCGAGGGGGACTACATCTGCCCCATCACGGGGGAAAAGCTCGGCTGCCCGAACTGCTGTCCGCTGAACGGGGCCAAGAAGTAAGTTCCCCGGTGAACGCGAACGCCCGGGGGACGTCCTCCGGGCGTCCTTCACGCCGCCCCGGAGCGGGCGGGGATGACGATTGTGTGAGCGGGGAGGGCCCAGTGCGCCGCTCTTTGCGCGGGCGTGAGTTGACCCGAGCCGGAGCGGAGGCCGATAATTGGGGTGGAGGGTTCTCGTGCATTTCCTCGGCGGCATAGTGGCGAAGCTCCTCGCGACGGCGGTGGCGGTCCTGTCCGTCGCCACCGGACTGCCGAGGGTGCAGTGCGTCTGCCCCGACGGCCGGGTCCACCTCTTCTGGGGCGGCCCCGCCGCGCCGTGCTGCTGCGCCGCACACGCCTGTTGTTCCGGGGACTCGGGGCATTCCGGGCAGGTGCGGGGCTGCTGTTCCGCCGCGATCCCGGCGGCTCAAGGCACGCCGACGAGCGACGGGCACGCCCAGGCCGGCAGCCCGTGCGCCTGCGAGCGGACGGTCGTATCGGCACCCCCTCAGCTCCTTCCCCAGGACGACGGGGGCAGCTCGCGCGGCGAGCCGGCGATGGCTCTCGCGTGGGGTCTCAGCTTCTCCCTGCCTGACCAGCCGGTCCGCCGGACGCTGCTCCGGTCCGAGGCGCGTCGCGGGTCCCCGGATTTCGTGATTATCCTCTGCCACTTCACCTGTTGATCCCCCGCCCGGCGGGCGCGTCGGACGACTCCGCGCCGCCCGGGTGACCCGTTCCCCCGAGCCCGGCCCGCGAGGGCTCCTCGGCAAACAAACTCTTTGCGGCTTTCGGTCACACCCCTTTCGACTGTGACCGGCGGGACCGTGCGCCGCCCTCCCCCGACGTGGGTCGAGGCGTGTGCCGCGGCGTCCCGCCGGCGAACCGGGAGAACGATCATGTTCGGAAACAGGACGAAACTCGCGGCGGTCCTCGGAGCCGCCTTCGCCGCGGCCCTGACCCTCGGGCTCCCCGACCGGGCCGCGGCCGCCCCCCCGCCGGGGATGCGGTGGAGCGACCACGCCTGGGGCTCCCCGTCCCGCCCGCCGACCGACCTCAAGGGGTACGGTCTCCAGCAATGGATGAACTCGCACCGCGGGGCCGCCCTTCGCCGCGGGTCGGGCCGGTCTACGGCTACCCCCGGGCGTACGGCTACGCCCCGCCGGTCGCCTACGTCCCGGCCCCGGCCCCGGTCACCATCCGCGGCTCGTGCCGGTAGGGGCTCGGGGTTGCGCCGGGGGCCGAAATCACTCGGCCCCCGACCCACCCGGGAGTGCCCCGCCGTGCGGAACCAAACCCGTACGACAGTCTCACGGCCGTCCCCGCGGGGGGAACTGCGGTTGATTTTCCCGCTCGGGTGTGTAGTTCCCGCTCGTGTGTGTAGAATGCGGACGACGGCTTGAGTCTCCGGGAGGAGGCGGTCAGTGTACCGCGTGGCGGTCACCTACTACCTGATCCTCGCACTCTCCGCCGGCCCGGCGGCGTTCTGCTGCTGCGCGTTCAAGTCGGTCGCTGCCCCGCTTCGCGGGGTCGCTGGCAAGTCCACCTCCCCGTCGCAGACGGGCGATGCCTGCCCTCACTGCAAAAAGCACCGCGACGAACAGCCGTCCTCGCCGGAGAAGTCCCCTGCGCCGGACAAGGGGCCGCACGACGGCTGCCCGTGTAAGGGCCACTGCCCCGCGGTCGCTCTGCCGGACGCCGTCCCGGACCACGCACGGGGGTGGTCTTCGGCAGACGTCCCTTCCATCGTCCTGTCACTCGACGTGGTGGGCATCCACTCCGCCGATTTCGTAGCCCCGGCCCGCGCCGCCACCTTGGCCGGTCTCCGCGACGGTCCGTGGCTCTCCGCCGGCGACCTCCGCTCGGCCCATCACGTCATCCGCTGTTAGTCCCCCCGCACTCGTCTAAGCGGCTGCTACCAGTGCGATGAGCACTTCCGCTCGTCCCACAGTTAAGCCATTGTCCCGCCGTGCGCCTCGCTCTGGACCCCGGGAACTGCCGAGGGGGCGTTTCGGCTTGGCGCTCAAGACCCTGCTGAACCGGGGAGGGGAGAACCCATGTCCGTTTCACACACACCGCCCGCGGGCACCGCCCCGGCCGCCACGCCGGAGGAGCCGCGCCGCCGCTTCGGGGGCCTCCGCCAGGTCCTCGTCACGCTCCTCGCCCGGCTGCGGTTCATCGGCATCATCGCCGTCATCGGCCTTGTCATCGTGAAGTGGGACGTGCTGAAGGCCCACTACGAGAGGTGGACCCGGCCGGCCGGCGACACCGCCGCGGCCGATCCGAACACGGAATACTTCTGCCCGATGCACCCGGCGATCGTCCGGGACACGAACAAGGAGAAGTGCCCGATCTGCTTCATGCCGCTCTCGAAGCGCAAGAAGGGGGAGATGACGGACGCCCCCCTCCCGCCCGGCGTCGTGAGCCGGGTGCAGCTCTCCCCCTACCGGGTGGTGCTCGCCGGAGTCCGCACCGCGCCGGTCGGCCACGTGCCGCTCGTGAAGGAGATCGCGACCGTCGGCACGGTCGAGTTCGACGAGCGGGGTCTGAAACACGTCGCCGCCCGGGTGAAGGGCCGCATCGACAAGCTCGCCGTGAACCAGACCGGGCAGATGGTCCACAAGGGGGACGAGCTCGCGACCCTCTACAGCCCCGATCTCGTCGTCACCGCCCAGAACCTCATCGACGCGACCCGCTCCGGGAACAAGGACCTCGCGCAGATCGCCCGCGACCGGCTTTCGCTGTGGGGGCTTGAGCCGGACCAGATCGACGAGATCGCGAAGGGCGGGAAGGCGGCGACGCAGGTCGTGGTCCGCTCGCCCATCGACGGGCACGTGATCAAGAAGTACCAGACCGAGGGCCGGTACGTGGACGAGGGGACGCCGCTCTACGACGTGGCGGACTTGAACACCGTCTGGATCCAGGCGCAGGTCTACGAGGAGGACCTCGCCTTCCTCCCGGAGGAGGTCCACGAGCTCGCGAAGGGGGACCGGCTCCCGGTCACCGCGACGACCAGCGCCTACCCGGGGGAGTCCTTCGCCGGGACGCTGTCCTTCATCTACCCGCACGTCGATCAGGAGAGCCGGACCCTGACCGTGCGGTTCGAGCTGACCAACCCGAAGGGGCGGCTCAAGCCCGGGATGACGGCCACGGTGAGGCTCGCCGTCTCGCCCGAGAAGCTCGCGAAGCGCGGCGGCGTCGGCGCGCGGCTCAGGCTCGACGGCGGGAACGTGCTCGCCGTGCCCGAGGCGAGCGTCATCGACACCGGGAGCCTGAAAGTCGTCTACCGGGAGGCGGCGCCGAGCGAGTACGAGGGGGTCCGGGTCGAGCTCGGCCCGCGGATGGTCGGCCCGGGCGGCGCCCCGTACTTCCCGGTCCTTTCCGGCCTCGAACCGGGGCAGACGGTCGTGACCGCCGGGTCCTTCCTCATCGACGCGGAGACGCGGCTCAACCCCGCCGCGGGCTCCATCTACATCGGCGGGAGCGGCGGCGGGAAGACGTCCTCGACGGTCCGGCCGTCCACGCCCGACGACGAGGACGCGAAGGTCACCTCGTCCCTCGCGAAGCTCCCGCCCGCCGACCGGGTCCTCGCCGAGGCGCAGAACACCTGCCCCGTCCTGGAGGGGAGTCGGCTCGGGTCGATGGGCGTCCCGGTCAAGCTCACCCTCGGCGGGAAGTCGGTGTTCCTCTGCTGCGCCGGGTGCGAGGACAAGGCGAAGGCGGACGCGCCCCGCACGGCCGCCCGCGCCGAGGAGCTCCGGGGCGGGGCCAAGGCCGCGCCCAAGGGGCCGGCAACCCCGGAGGAGGAGGCCGAGATCGCGGCGGAGCTCGCGAAGCTCCCGGCCGAGGACCGGCCGCTTGCGGTAGCACAACGCTACTGCCCCGTCACCGACGAGCGGCTCGGGTCGATGGGCGTGCCGCGGAAGCTCCTCCTCGACGGGCGGCCGGTCTTCGTCTGCTGCAAGGGCTGTGACGAGAAGGCGAAGGCCCAGCCCGCCCTGATGCTCGCGAAGGTCGAGGCGTTCAAGAAGGGTCAGGCCCCGAAGAAATAACCGCGTCGCTTCCAACTGGAGGGTTCCACCATGATCGCTTACCGAGTGCTGTTTGCCGCACTCCTCGGGCTCACCGCCCTCGTCCTCGCCGGCTGCGACGGCCCGAAGGGCACCCCCGCCGGAAAGGGGGCCGGGAAGGACGCGGGGAAGGTCTACGACATCAAGGGCAAGGTCGTCGCGGTCGATGCGGGGAAGAAGACGGTGACCCTCGACCACGAGGACATCCCGGGCCTGATGAAGGCGATGAAGATGGACTTCCAGGTCGAGGACGAGAAGGTCCTTTCGGGGCTCAAGGCCGGGGACGCCGTCCACGGGAAGCTCAGGGTGGACGGCGGGAACTACGTCATCACGGGCCTTGAGAAGCACTGATCTCACGAAGGTGGGGCATGATCGAGAGACTGATTGAGTGGTCCGTCCGGAACCGGTTCGTGGTGCTGGTCCTCGCCGCGGCGCTCGCCGTGGCCGGGGTCTACGCCACGCTCCGGACGCCGGTCGATGCCATCCCGGACCTCAGCGAGAACCAGGTCATCGTCTTCACCGACTGGCCGGGGCGGAGCCCGCGCGAGATCGAGGACCAGGTGACCTACCCGCTCTCCCTGCGCTTGCAGGGGCTCGCGGGGGTGAAGGCGGTCCGGGCGTCGAGCGAGTTCAACTTCTCGATGATCACCCTCATCTTCGATGACTCGACCGACTTCTACTTCGCCCGGCAGCGGGTCCTCGAACGCCTCACGCAGGCGGGGGCGTTCCTCCCGCAGGGCGTCGTCCCCTACATGGCCCCCGACGCGACCGCCCTCGGCCAGGTGTTCTGGTACACCGTCGAGCCGAGCCCGTCCCACCCGGTCGATCCGGGCCGGCTCTGGGCGGTGAACAAGTTTTACATCGCCCCGCAGCTCAACTCCGCCGGCGGGGTCGCCGAGGTGGCCCCCGTCGGCGGCACGCCGCTCGAATACCAGATCGACGTCCGGCCGGAGACGCTCCGCGCCTACGGCGTCACCGTCGGCGAGCTCTACTCGGCCGTCGCGAAGAGCAACCTCCCGGCCGGCGGCGGGGTGATCCAGAAGAACAACGCGGAGTACATCGTCCGCGGGGTCGGCTGGATCAAAGACAAGGCCGACATCGAGAACACGGTCGTCAAGGAGGTCAACGGCACGCCCATCTACGTGAAGACGGTCGCTACGGTACAGCTCGGGACGCAGTTCCGCCGGAGCGTGTTCGAGAAGGACGGGAACGAGGTGGTGGGCGGGGTCGTCCTGATGCGTCACGGGGAGAACCCGCTCGCAGTCACCGAGCGGGTCAAGGCGAAGATCCAGGAACTCCAGCCGGGCCTCCCCCCGGGCGTCCAGATCGTCCCCGCCTACGACCGGACGCGGCTCATCAAGGGGGCGATCCACACGCTGACCGAGGTGATGTGGCACGAGATGCTGATCGCGTCCGTCGCCATCCTCCTCATCCTCGTCCACGTCCGGAGCGTGTTCGTCATCTGCGTGACGCTCCCGCTCTCGGTCCTCTTCTCGTTCCTCCTGATGTTCCTCCTCCGGAAGCTCGGCGTCATCGACATCCAGGCGAACATCATGTCCCTCGCCGGGATCACGATCTCGATCGGCGTCCTCGTCGATCAGGCGATCGTGATGGTGGAGAACGCGACGCACCACCTCAAGGAGAAGTTCGGCGACAAGAAGGTGACGGGCGACACCCGCGAGATCGTCA
>CAZBXY010000251.1:0-12006 GCA_964495365.1 uncultured Frigoriglobus sp.
CGGGTTTAACGAGAAACACACCTTTTCCACCTGAGCCCTGAAGCGGTTTCAATATCTCTTGTGCTACCGTTACACTACCGGGTAAGAAATCAGATGTTTTGCGTAAGTCTCTGTCATTTCCCCACTTCGGTTTCCCCGCGGCTAGTCCCGTTTAGGCAGCCTCGGGCAGTTTTTGGTTTATTGGGTCAGGGTTAGGTTTATTTTAGGTTTACCGTTCCCTGCTCGAATCACCTTGAAACCGAAGTTCCCGCGCGAGCGGGTAGGGCGATTATATCGGACCGCGTTCCGCTGTCGATCCCTGATGGGGCGTGCAGTTTTTGACCCGAACGCCGCTGGTCGATCAGCGCCTTCCTCGCGCGAACTTCCCGCGGTTGATTCGTGTCATAATTGATTGGGGACGGTGCGCGAACCGAAGGCGTCAACGTGGACGAAATGCGAGATCTAGAAAGCAGGAAGGTCGTTCAGCCGGACCCGACAGCGCCGGACGAAGGAATGATCCGGGACATGTTCGCACAGTACGGCTTGGCCGCGTACTGGGGGCAGGTCCTTGAGAACACCTTTGTGCAGATGCAGGGGTTTATGGCACGTCTCGACAATCACGCGGTGACCCCTGTGGACCTCAGTACGCTTGAGCTGAAGACGCAGAAAAAGACGTTGGGGACTTTGCTCCGGGAATTCCGCAAGCTGATCAAAGCGATCGAGCCCATTGAGGATTTGCTCGACGCCGCGCTGGACCGGCGAAATTTCCTGACCCACCACTTCTTCCGCGAGCGCGACGAGGAGATCAAGTCTGTTGAAGGGATCGTTCGCGTGGTCAAGGAGTTGCAGGAAATCGGGGAGCAACTGGCCAAAGCGAATCAGATCATGACCGTGGTGGCGAAGCTCATGCTGAAGTGCATCCGCCAGGACGCCGAACGGGGGAAAGTACCGTGACGCCCACGACGGATACGCAGAAGGTGTGGACCACCTTCCTGATGGAGGCCGAACTGGCCAAGAACCACAAGATGGCGAATGTCATGAGTGGTGGCCTCGGCGGACTGCCGGCGCCCAACCCGATCCTCGACATGCTGCTGCCGTCACTGCTCTACGTGCGTCTGGGTTCGCTGATTGACGAAGCGCTGGCCGAGTACATCGACCTGCACGGGCTCGTGATCGCCAAGCCGTACAAGGAGGATTTCAACGGCCGGACATGCTTCTTGGCCGACCAGGGGAGGTTGAACGACGCGGCAAAGATCCACGCCATCCGGAAGCAACGGAATCTGCTGGCGCACGAGGCGAACCAGTCTTGCACATGGGAGGTGGTCGCGGCAGCTATTACCGAAGGACACGCCGAACTGCAACACCTCGGGATTGTCGGCGTGCGGCCGGTCTATGAGTTCTTCGGGGAGCGGAGCGCGATGAAGGCCGGGAACCCCGGCTACGCCTTCTCGCAGGATTACTGCTACGGTCTGAAGGAAAACGGCCAGCGGGTGATCGGCATCTCCTGGACGGTCAATTACGGCGGCGCGGGCGATGGCGAAGCGCCGACTGGCGGATAGAAGATCGTCTTGCCGCGCCCTCGCCCGCCGTCTTCGCCGGCGCGTCGGGGTGCTACCGGCATTCGTGCCGGCAGTTACCCTGCTATCTGCTCTGCTCGTCGCCGTCGCCTCGCCGTCGGAGTCTGGGGGTTCAAGGGCCGTCACACGCGCAGCGGGTATAATGCGGCCCGGCCCCCGGACGGAGCGGCGGGGCAGAGGCAGGGCTGGTGCTCCTCGCACACTGCTCAGAGCCTGAGCGGAGTCTTGAGGAGGCGGGGGTTCCTCTTCGCTGTTCTCATGCCGATACCTTACTGCCGAGATTCCCGGTTTGCTCTTTGCCATCGATTCCACAACTCAAGAACTCGGATCTCGCAAACCACAGCGTACAACTTGTTCCGGTCGGCTCGCGGTCGGTTGCGGGCTTGGTTGTCAGAAATGAACGTGCGTCACTGAGCCTCTGCACTTGGCAGATTCGGCCACCTTTTTGTCGTACATGTCTTCCGCGAGCGGAACGCTGGTAGTCAGGCCAGCCTCGCTGGGCAATGAATCCACTACCGAGTTTGACAACCAGCACGAGATGCGGTCAAACTATCCTTCAGTTGCCCCGACGATCTTGAATGCGATAGGACGTTTGTCCACAATCGTTACCGAGGAACCTTGTCGTGTTCGTTGACCTCCTCTTTCCGGTCCAGAGCGGCACGATCCCGACCGACCACGCCTACCCGCTCTACGCCGCGCTCGCGGGGCTCGTGCCCGCATTTCACGATCCAGAAACCGATGTGCGATTTGCGCCCTTAAACGGCGCCGCCGGCGAACCGGGCCGGTTGCGGCTGAACGAGTGGTCCCACCTGCGGGTGCGGGTTCCGGCCGACTCGATCCGGACTGTGCTGCCGCTGGCCGGAAAGAAACTGGAAGTGGCCGGCTCAGCGGTTCGACTCGGCCCGCCGACGGTGCAACCACTCATCCCGTCTGCGGCGGTCGAGAGCTGGTTGGTCACTTTCAAGCACGGCGAGGAACCGGACGCCTTCCTCACGACGGCGCGTGCGAAGCTGACCGAGATCAGCGTCGCGGGTGAGCCGGCGGTGCGGGCGTTCGGGTCCGGGCCGCGGGCGGGACAACCGCGGCGGCGCGTGATCCGGCTAAAGGGCCAGAAAATCATCGGCTACGCGCTCGTGGTCTCCGGGCTGACGGCCGACGAATCGATCCGCCTCCAGGAGCGCGGCCTCGGCGGACGCACCAAGATGGGCTGCGGCTTCTTCCTGCCGACACGGGAGAGGAAATGATGACTCGGCTAATGGCGAAAAGCGGCACCAGCGCGCCGACGGTGGCCGAACACTGCCGGGATGTTCACGAGGCCGGCGACGCGATTTGGGAAGCTTTGGCTACCGACTTGTTCGTCCTCGTTCCGGGACTGCCAGAGCGCTTACCAATGCTCCGTGCGGCGACCGAATTGCTGCACGACATTTTAAAGGCGAACTCCGCATTCCAGGGCATGATCTCGGCCGCGGGTCGGTCGTCGCTGCGGCAACCAGTGCGACATGAAGTGTTGGCGGCTGCGTTCCTGACCGGGCGCGGCCCGTTGGCCGCCTGGTTCGCGGAGTTGATCCCGGACGATGCGGAGCGCTGGGCCGTGGTGTGGGCGGTGGCCGGGCATCACTTCAAAATGTCTGACCCCGCTCGCTCTCCGACTTCGCCGCTGTTCCGCGACAATGACGCCGCTCCGAAAGTGACGCTCCAGTTGGCTCACCGGGATGTCGGTGATCTCCTCGCGCAGGTGGCCGCACTGTTCGGGAGAAATGAAACGCCCACTTTGACAGACCTGACGTTCACAACGCACGAAGACGACTTGCGGGACCGGATCAACGACGACTACATAACCGCGGCGGTCGAGCATTGGGACCGTCTTCGCGGCGTGTCGGCTAACCAGACGATGGTCGCAGTGCTGAAGGCGTTGGTCGCCGCGGCCGACGCGGCCGGGTCGGCGGTCACGGAACGGAATGAGCGTCCGGCGGATTGGGTGCGCACAGCCCTCGGACGGCGGCTCACGCCCGAAGATCTAAAGCTGGTCGTCGATAAGGACTTGAAGAAGAACCCGCCGCGAGACTTTCAGCAGCGGGTTGCCGATTCCATACACCCGGTAACGGTCGTGGCCGCGGGTTGCGGGAACGGCAAGACGACGGCCGCATACCTGTGGGCGCAGAAGAGGGCAAATGGGAAGAAACTGTTCTTCACATACCCGACGACCGGGACCGCGACAGCCGGTTACATCAGTTATCTCTCGCCTCACGGAGACTTGCACAAAGACCTGATCCATGGCCGCTCGGAGGTCGATCTGGAGGCGATCCGCGGCACGCGAGAGGACGAACCCGAAGACGGACTGGCCCGAATCGAGTCGCTCCGGGCGTGGTCGGCGGAAGTGGTCAACTGTACCGTCGATACCGTCCTGGGGCTGATGCAAACTCAGCGCCGCGGGGTGTACTCGTTCCCCGCGTTCGTCGCTGGGGCGTTTGTGTTCGACGAAATCCACGCCTATGACGCCAAACTCTGGGGTGGGCTGTTGCGGTTCCTCAAAGAGTTCCCTGGCGTGCCGGCGCTGCTGATGAGCGCGTCCATCCCGCCACACCGACAGCAACAACTCAAGGAGCTGGTCGGTGATCGCGTCGGCGACATTATCCGCGGCGACGCGACCATCGAGGGCCATAAGCGGTACTGCCTCGAAAGTCGCGATTCCGAATCCGCGTGCTGGAAAGACATAACGCAAGCCCTCGCGGAAGGCAAGAAGGTGTTGTGGGTGTGCAACACCGTTGGTCATGCAATCGAGCGGGCTCGCGAGGCGGTTCAGCACACGTCGGTCGTGCCGATCGTGTATCACAGTCGGTTCCGCTACCGGGATCGGGCTGGCGACAAAACCCGAAGGGGTAGGCAAAGAGAAGTCGTGGACGAGTTCGCATACCACACTGACGATCCGCTCAAGGGCCAGCGTGTGAAGCCGTGCGCGAGCCTGGTGATCGCCACCCAGGTTTGCGAGATGTCGCTCGACATCAGCGCCGACCTGTTGGTGACGGCCGCATGCCCACTGCCGGCACTCGTGCAGCGGCTCGGCCGGCTGAACCGTTACGCCACGTCGGACGACTCTCGGTCGTGCCTCGTCTACCCATTCAAAGGGCTGCCGTACAACGAAGACCCGAAGGGCATCGACGTGTACGGCGACTGCATCGCATCGATGGCAGCGACGTCGGCCACGGTGAAGGAACTCGCCGGCCAGGCGTGCAGCCAGAAGGATTTGGCGGACCGTCTCGACAAGATGATCGACGCCGAGGAGCCGGAAATGTACTCCGCTCTGTTCGACGACGGTTGGGTTACGGAGCCGATGCCGGTACGCGACGGCGACCAGAGTATTACCGTCATCCGCGCAGCCGACCTGGACGAAATCGGACGCGAACTCGGCATCAACCGCAAGCGATGGTCCGCCGGCAAGTTGGCCCCTTGGACGATCCCGATGAACTACGCGAAGTGGCTGAAGCCGTTCGACTGGCCGAGGGCCGGGCCATACCCGATCGCACCAAACGAAGTGCTGAGCTATAGCGAACAGGAGGGAGCCCAATGGGTCGCAGCAAATCCGAAGTAACGCCGCCGTCGCCGCCCGCGGCTGAGCCGGCGGTGCCACAGTCGATGACGTGGCGGCTGTCCGACACCGGCATGGACTTGCTCGAACGGGCGGGGCTGGCCGGGCTGTACATGGCGCTGCAGGCGGCGCGAGTGGCCGGTCACGACCTGTCGCCACTGGAGTGGGACGACGCTACCGACCTGACGGATGATTCGGTGACGGTCCGCTGGACCGGCCCGGCGAAGCCGGCGTTCGTGAAACTGATGGCGTGGGCGTGGCAGGTAAAGGACGGCATGTTCTACTTCCCGGCCGTCTACGGCGAGCAAGACGCGTGGTGGCGGCGCGAAGCCATGCACAACGGGTTGATGAGGACGTACTTCCAACATCCGAACGTGCAACCGGCACTCGAAGCCGTTACGCGGGTCGTCGAAGTCGAGGAAGGGCGAACGATTCAGGTCCGGTATAAGGTGCCGGGCGAACGGGTCGAAGCGCCGGAGTTGGGCCTCAACAAAAGGAACAAGCCGAAGACCCGGACCGTGCCGACGCAGATACTGAAGCCGCACCACGACACTGACGAAAAACTGTTTGACTCCAGTGACTCGTGGAGAAACACGCCTGTAGAACTCTCGAACTGGATCTATCCAGGCTGTGCCAGTCGTTTCGGCAACGAGAAGTCCTGGTTCGGAGCGGCGAACCGGGCATTTCTGCTTATGCTGACCCCGACCGCGTGCCTGTTCCAGCGACTCCAGGGCGAAGGGGGAAACTGGGTGCTGATCGTGCCCGACGTGCGCGACCTATGCGAGTTCGCGCGGGCACGCCGGCGAATTGTACTCAACCCAGACTTCATCGATGTCGCCAGTCTCGGGGACGCCGGACTGCGGTTCCTCGCGGACTACACCACCGGCGACGTGCGGAAGAAACTTCACGCCGGTTGCCGCGTCATCGCGATGGGGAACGTGAATTACTACCAGAATCAAAGCATTCGCAAAGCGGTCCTCGACGTGACCGATAAGCGGAACGCGGTTGACCGATACCGCATCCTCCAACAGACCTTTCCGAACCATTTCCAACGGCTCAACCGCCAGCCATCGGAGGCAACGCCCACGGACGCCGGTGCGCGGGCGAGCGGCTGGTACAAGGTCCCGACCGGCCGCGGGCGGATCGCTGACAACCTCGTGAACGGCCGACCGTGGTACGAGAACCTGTTCGTGCCGATGCCGTGGGACGAGAAGGAACTGGAGCAGCAGCGCAAGCAGAGTGACGCCGGTTCCTCGACGGAGCGCGTGTGGTTCAGTGCCCTAACCTACCAACGGAGCAAACTGATGCGACTGATCTCCGAGGACATCATGTGGGACACGGAGGCGGAGAAGTTGTTCGCCCAGGCGTTCTGGGAAGCCCTCGACTCGCTCTACGCCCAGGAGGCCCAGGCAACCGAGCGGGGCGGCTCGCGCACGGTGCAGGATCGCTTTGAACACCTGAACGAAGACATCCGCCGGCGGCTGATGCAGGCGAAGACGCGGGTGCTCCTCCGGGCGGCCCTCGCGGAGTTGTTCGCCAAGGCCGGGCGGCAGAAGACGTTTCGCACTTACACGGCCGCGTTATGGCGGCTGATCGACCACCCCGATTATTGGCAACAAGGCCGCGACCTCGCCCTCGTCGCGCTGGCAAGCTACCGCCGTCGCGCGGTTCGCGAAGGGAAGGAACAAGAGACTGACCCCACTACCCCAACCGAGAAAGTGAACTGACCAATGACGATGCACCTGTTCGGCACCGTACTCACTCCGCAGGCGGTTGCGTCCAACAACCGCGGCGAGTCCGAGGGTACAGTCGCCACCCTTCAGAAGGTGATCCGCGACGGGGACCTGTACTCGACCGTCAGCAGCGAGGCTGTCCGCTACGCGCTCCGCGAGTCGTGGCAGGCAGACCCGACGTTGCCACTCGCCCGCAAGGTGTCTCACACTGGGTCCGAGTGGGCCGAGGGCGCGAAAGAGTTCGAGAAGCCGGAACAGTACGTCGATAACGACGTGCTGGGTTACATGCACGCCAAGAAGGAGACGGCCAGTCGGCGGGGCGTACTTGAAGTCGGGCGGTCGGTCAGTCTGACCCCGTGGCCGGGCACAATCGACCATCACTTTGCGTCGCCGGGGTCGAACCCGAGTATCGCGACGAACGACCCGATCCCCTACGCCTGCGAGGTTCACGATACCCGCTACCAGTACACGTTCGCGATGACCCCGGACGCGCTGCTGGCGGACAAGTTCGGTCGCACCGAAAAGACCCTCCGCGCCCTCCAGAACCTCCGCCGCGTCGGCGGGTGCCACGCCCGCTTCCTGTACGACTTCTCGCCGGAGGCTGTCGTCCTCCGGTGGACCACCGACCCGGCCCCGCGCGTCATGTTCTGTTTCGACCAGGACGACCGCGGCCGGCTGTCGCTCGATACGCTGCTCCGCCGCATCTCCGGCGGCGACGTGAACGCCAAAGAGGTGTACGTCGGCACTGCCATCGACGGCATCACCGGGATGGACGCGCTCGGATCTGCCGGGGTGAACGTGTTCCCCGGCGTGAAGCGCGCCGTGGACGCGGTTCTGGCCCGGATCCAGTCCGACCTGAAAGGCTAACCCGATGTCCGACCCACTTTGTCTATTCGTCGAGGTGCCGGTGTGTGCATTCCGGCCGTACGCCTCCCGTGAGTACCAGGACACGTACCCGGTCCCGACGCCAGCGTCGGCGTACGGCATGCTGTTGTCACTGCTCGGCGTCCCGCGGGAGCGCAAGGCGACGCACCGAGGGACGGCACTGGCTCTGGCCGTCGAATCGCTGCCGGAGCGGTCGAAGGTGTTCCGCAAACTGCGCCGCGGGGCGGACCTCGAAGACACTCGGCCCGACTACCAGGACATCCTCACCGACCTGCGCCTTTGGGTGTGGGTCGGCCGGGGCGAAGACGCGGCCGACCCGTGCCTCGCTGACCGCCTCCGCGCCGCCTTGGCCGAGCGGTTTGTCAACGTCACTCGGTCCGGTGGGGTGTCGCTGGGCGAAAGCAGTTACCTTGTCAACGCCGTGACCGCCGCACCGCCACCGGAACGGCTCATCTTCGTCGTTCCTGACAACGCCGGGTTTTATTCGATGCCGGTATGGGTCGATCACACGATCGCATCGAACACACAACTCGAACGGTTCCGCATTGAGGATGACCTGCGGCCGGTGTCCGAGGTGCTGCCGAGAGCGTGGTTCAAAATCCCGCTCGCCCCACCGCTCCCGCTATCATCCGGTCCGCCGCGCAGGCGGAGGAGCAACCGATGATTCCGCTGCCCGTTCTGGACTCGCACGCGCCGCCGGTGCGGGTGATGGCGCTGCACGCACTGGCGTACTGCCGCCGGCTGTTCTACCTCGAAGAAGTCGAGGAGATTCGGGTGGCCGACCATCGTGTCTACGCCGGTCGGCACCTCCACGCGGCGCTGGAGGCCGGTGAGGACGGTGAGTCGGTGTCCGTCGAGTTGTCCAGCGAGCGGCTCGGGCTGTTCGGCAAGGTCGATTGCTTGCGCCGGCGCGACGGGTCGCACCTGCCTTACGAGCACAAACGCGGCAAGCCCGCGCGCGGGGCCGACAACGCACCCGAACCGTGGCCCTCCGACCGGCTCCAGGTCATCGCCTACGGGGTGCTCATCGAAGAGGCATTCGGCCAGCCCGTGCCGGAAGGGCGCATCCGCTATCACGCCGCCAACGTGACGGTCCGTGTTCCGATCGACGATGCAGCCCGCGCCGATCTCGTCGCAGCGATTGCCGATGCCCGCACGCTGCGCGAGTCGGTGGAGCGCCCGCCGGTCACGGAGAACGCCCGACTGTGCGAGAAATGCTCGCTGGCCCCGGTCTGTCTGCCCGAGGAAGTTCGCCAGGAGCGCGAGCCCCAGCGCGATCCGGTCCGGCTTTTTCCCCAAGATCGTGACGGCACCACACTTCACGTCGTCAGTCAGGGTACGTCCGTCGGGATCAGCGGCGATTCCATCGTCATCAAGCCCCGCGACGAACCGGAGACCAAGTACGCGATCCGCGGGGTCGATACCGTACTGCTCCACGGGTTCTGTCAGATCTCCACCCAGGCGATCCGCAAGTGTGTCGAGCACGGGGTCGGGGTCCACTGGATGTCGATGTCGGGCTATCACACGGCCAGCCTCGTCCCCACGGCGGGTCAAGTGCAACGCCGCATCCGTCAATACAAGGCACTGACCGATCCGGCGACGTGCCTGCGGCTGACCAAACAACTCGCACAGGCGAAGGTCGAGGGGCAGTACAAGTACCTGTTGCGTGCGACGCGTGGCGACGACGGGCTTCGTGACCGGGCACAAGCACACCTCAACGCGATCCAACCGCTCCTTGGTCGGATCGACCCAGCCGCCGATGCGGACAGCGTGCGCGGCCTGGAAGGAGCCGCAGCGGTCGAATATTTCGCGGGGCTACGCTCGGTACTTGGGGCGCAGGTGCCCGACGAGTTGCGCTCCGCGACCCGTTCGCGCCGGCCGCCGATCGACCGGTTCAACGCACTCTTGAGCTACGGGTACGGGCTGCTCCACACGGCTGTGATGCGCGCCGTGTTGGCGAGTGGGCTGGAACCGGCGCTGGGGTTCTTCCACACACCCCGCAGCGCCGCCTACCCGCTGGTGCTCGATCTCATGGAACTGTTTCGGGTCACGCTCTGGGACATTCCCCTGGTCGGATCGCTCAACCGCGGCCAGTGGGACGTAAATGTGGATTTCGAGGTGACGCGGGCGAAGGTGTGGCTGTCGGAGTCGGGCCGCAAGAAGGCGATCGGGCTGTTCGAGGACCGGCTCCAGGAAACCTGGAAGCACCCGGTCTTGAACTACTCGCTCAGCTACGCCCGGACGATCGAGTTGGAGGCCCGGCTGTTGGAGAAGGAATGGACCGGCGAGCCGGGTTTATTCGCCCGCTCGCGGTTACGGTGAAGGGGTCGTTATGTCCGATACCAAGTGGTGGCTGGTGTGTTACGACGTGCGAAACCCGAAGCGGCTGCGCAAGTGCGCGCGTCATATGGAGGGGTATGGGGAGCGGGTCCAGTATTCGGTGTTCCGGTGCTGGATGACGAAGGAGCAGATGGAGCGGCTGCGCTGGGAACTGACCGAGTTGCTGGCGCCCGAGGACGAGGTGATGTTGATCCCGTTGCCCCAGGCGAGCGTGGACGGGATCGTGGGGATCCACGGGTCGGACCGGCCACCAGAGTGGACCTCCGAGCCAGCCCGTCACCGGATCGTCTGACCCTTTGGGCGCGAATCACGCGCCCGAGCGCATGTGAGAGGTTCCCGAACCGGAACCACCCCAAACGCTTGCCCAGTGTTCGGGTTACCGCTCTTTGACAACTCGGCGGGGTGCTTGACGGCCTCCAACGTCTGCCCCCCGTGAGACTTGCGCCGTCGTCACGCGGCGCTGGCGCAAGGGCAGAAGTGATTCAGCGGGGATGCGTGAAAACACGAGACGGAAGTGGTGGTTTTTCGGCACTCCGGTAAGAATAAGGTGCAGAAGTCAGTGACGCCGAAAGGCGTTGAGCACCGTCATGAAGACGTTCGACTTGGCAGAACGGGTTCGTGCAGAAGTCAGTGACGCCGAAAGGCGTTGAGCACTACGCCTGCGTGTGTACGCGGTGCGGCCGGGCCAGCGAGTGCAGAAGTCAGTGACGCCGAAAGGCGTTGAGCACACCTTGTACTCGCGAAGGTGAAGCCATGACCGACGGCGTGCAGAAGTCAGTGACGCCGAAAGGCGTTGAGCACTAGTCCTGCGATGCCTCTTGAGCACGCCGAACCTGTGCAGAAGTCAGTGACGCCGAAAGGCGTTGAGCACCGGAACGCGAAGCGAACCCCGCGGAGCGGGGCCGCGGAGTGTGCAGAAGTCAGTGACGCCGAAAGGCGTTGAGCACCCAAATCGGTGTGCCGGGTGAAGGTGAACTCTCCGCGTGCAGAAGTCAGTGACGCCGAAAGGCGTTGAGCACAATGGAAGCCTCTAGAAATCCCCCAGCGAATGCCCGTGCAGAAGTCAGTGACGCCGAAAGGCGTTGAGCACGCGCCCCGAATTGAGGCGGCCGAACTGACCGGGCTAGTGCAGAAGTCAGTGACGCCGAAAGGCGTTGAGCACTTATCTCGACTAAGAGACCCGATGCTACCCCCATTGTGTGCAGAAGTCAGTGACGCCGAAAGGCGTTGAGCACACCACGACCAACGACGAACACGCCTTCCTGAACGCCATGTGCAGAAGTCAGTGACGCCGAAAGGCGTTGAGCACATTACGTCTTGACGGCGGACAGTGGACAACCGACCGGGTGCCGTTGTGCAGAAGTCAGTGACGCCGAAAGGCGTTGAGCACGTGCGAGTGGAGAACATCATCGAGCGGAATCAACGGGCGATGTGCAGAAGTCAGTGACGCCGAAAGGCGTTGAGCACACCTCGTGGGCCGCATCAAGGCGAAGATGGCCACGTGCAGAAGTCAGTGACGCCGAAAGGCGTTGAGCACGCCTTCGCTTGGGCGTAGGTTTCGCCCAGCGCGTGGTGCAGAAGTCAGTGACGCCGAAAGGCGTTGAGCACGTTAAGCTCCTGTTCATGGCTGTTTGAGGTTCACCTCGTGCAGAAGTCAGTGACGCCGAAAGGCGTTGAGCACGTTGCCACTGCCCGAAGCATCATCCCACGCCCCCACCGGGTGCAGAAGTCAGTGACGCCGAAAGGCGTTGAGCACCTCTACCTGGAGCGCACCGGCCCGACGATGAAAGAGGTGCAGAAGTCAGTGACGCCGAAAGGCGTTGAGCACCCACCGCCGCCGCGATCTCGGCGCCCTTGTCCACCCCGTGTGCAGAAGTCAGTGACGCCGAAAGGCGTTGAGCACTTG
>CAZBXY010000252.1:0-11883 GCA_964495365.1 uncultured Frigoriglobus sp.
GCCGGCCGGTGGGGCGCGTCGGTGGCACCGGCCGGCTCACACCGGCCGTTCGCCCAACCGGCGGGCTGACGCCGCGCCGCTCGCCGGAATCACTTCTTCCGCTTGTACACGATTGTGAACGACGGCTCCTTCGTGTCGCCGATGTACATGGTGAAGTTGATGGTGTTGGCGTCGGGGAACTCGGACACCGACCGGTACTTCGTTGGCTTGCCGTCCATGCCGGGGCCGTCGCCGATCATCGTCAGCGCCTTCTTCTCCTTGTCATAGGTGCCCTCCAGGATCATCGGGCTGGTCGCCATGCTGTCGATCCACACCCCGACGTACTTCTTCTTGGCCGGGTCGTAGCTGTCGAGGCTCCGGCCCTGGAACTTGGTGCCGAACAGTTCGCTCTCCAGTGCCCCGGTCAGCCACAGCCCGCCGAGGTCCATCTTGTACACCACCGTGCCCTTGGTCTCCATGCCGCCGAACTTCATGACGAGATCCCAGTTGCCCTCCATCTTCTTGAGGATCTCGTGTTCCGGCCCGGGCTTGGGGCCGTCCTGGGCGCGGGTCGCGGGAACGACCAGCACGGCCACGGCGAGCGCGCAGAACCAGCGAAGCGTTTTCATGGAACTCTCCCCTGAATGAGGGCGAATCCCACCGGCCCGGAAAACAGTGACGCCTTCCCCACGGCGGCCGGTTGGGTGGGAGAGTTGTAATTCGGCGCGAACCGAATCGGTAGGTCAGTAGCGGGGAAAATTTGGGCGACGGCACCCTCACTTCAGCACCGCGAGCGCCCACACCTCGACCGTGCGGCCGGTGGCCAGCACGATAACGTCTTCGCCGGGGCCGAACGCGACCGCCTTCACCGGCGCCGGGCGATTGACGCGGTGAATTTTCTTCCCCGCGGTCACGTCCCAGACCGCCAGCCCGCCGGAGTCGTCGATCGCCACCAGCCGCGCGCCCGAGGCGCTGAACGCCAGCCCGGTAATCGGCCGCGGCAACAGATCCCGGATCATCGTCGGCTTGCCGCCCTTCGCGGCCCAGACGCCGACGTTCCCCTGCTCGTCCCCGGTGGCGAACGCGCCCGACGCCGGGCACTCCGCCCACGCCTTCACCGCGGCCTTGGGGTCGTGACTGTGCGCCTCGGATTTCATCGCGGGCGACCAGGACCAGATGGTCAGCGTGCCGTCGGGTTGCCCCGCGAACAGCCGTTCGCCGGGCGCCCACGCGAGAAACGTCAACCCGTCCGGCTTGGCCAGATCCTTCCCGACCCCGAGCGGGGTGATCTCGTCGCCGGCGCCCGGCACCGCGTACTTGTCTCCCTTGTCTCCCTTCGGCGGCTTGAAGATGAACAGCTCCCGGATGATGCGGTGCACCACAACGTTCCCGCGCACCGCGGCGAACCGGATGCGATCGCCGTACGGCTCCGAGGCGACGGCGACCGGCGCGCCGGGCAGCTTCGCGAGTACGATGCTCTTCCCGCCCGGCGGCGCCGCGACGACCCCGGTCGCCGTGGAAACGAAGAGGAAGCGGCCCTTCGTGTCGAACTGCACGCGCGTCACCGGGCCGTCGGCCTTCGGGCCGGGCAGCGGCGGCTCGGCCGCCGGCGGATCGATCGGCCACAGGTGGGTGGAGCCGTCGGCGGCGCCGATGGCGAGCGTTTTGCCGTTGGGGGTCACAGCCAGGGCGGTCACGTCGGCCGTTCCGACTTCGACCGAATGGGTCGGCTTGGGTTCCGCCGGTTTCGGCTCGGGCGGCTTCGGTTCCGATGGCTTCGGGTCGGGTGCGGGCGAGCCGGGGGTGTTCCCGCCCGGGGTCGGCGCCCCGGGTGTGTTTCCCCCCGGAGTTGCCGGTTGTGGCGGCTCGCCGGCCTTTTGCCGACCGGCCAGGTACGCGCTCGCGCCGAACAGGAACACCCCGGTGACCAGCACGCACGCGCCGGCCATCACGAGCATCTGAACGAAGACCCCGCGGCGCGAAAAGAGGACGATTCCCGCATTCAGGACGAACCCGACCAGGGCGAGCCCGGCTCCGACGAGGAGGCCGAACTCGGCGCCGAGTTCCGCGGTCTGGGAGAGGACGAGCGGCCCGCCGGCGAGGCCGAGGGCGAAAATGAGCGCTGACCACAGCATCCACCACTTGCGCCGGTAATCGGCCGCGACCGGCACCGGCCCCGCGCCGGCCAGAAACGCCTGCGTGTCGCGGGCCAGCGTGCGGGCGGACCGCCCCAGGAACCGCAGCGTGACGGACCGGCCCTCCGGCAGCGCGACGGTGAGTTCGCCCGGCCCCGGGGAATCGACCCGCACGCCCGGCGGGATGTAGAGGAACGGCTTCATCGGCTCGTGTTCGAGGAACAGCCCGTGCGGCAGAATCACCGCGTCGCACGGCCCCACGACCGTGGCCAGCGAGTCGGCCAGCACCCGCACCGGCACGCGAAACGGCACGACCTCGGCCGGCGCGTCCTCCGCCGGGTCGTCGTCGAGCGACAGAATCTCGTCGGTGTGGGGCGGCGGGGTCGTGGCGAGCGGGGGTCGCGAGTCGTCCGGGAGTTCGAGTGATTTTGGTGAAGCCACGGGCCGCGGGTCGTCGGCCCCCAGGAGCGGGACCGGCTTGGGCGGTGCGGCCGGTTTTGGCGGCGGCGCGGGTTTTGGCGGCGGGAGCGGCTTGGTGACGGTGATCGCCGGGCGCGGCACGACCGGGCGCGGCACGTCGGGCGGCGCCGGGGCCTTGCGGGTCGCGTCGAGGTCCGCGGCCGACTGGTACGCAGAGACCTCCCGCGCGGCGGTCAGATCGACCGGCGCCAGACATTTGGGGCACTTCGCCGACCGCACGGCGACCCCGGCCGGCAGTTTCAACCGCTTGCCGCACTTCCGGCACACGAGCCGCACCGCCATGACCCAGTTCCTCCGTCCCGATCTTGCGATTGTAGCTCGAAACTCGGAGCAACCGCCCGGGTAATCCGCGACGGTACGGCCCGGTGATGGGGTAGAATAGATATTGGGGAAGTTTCAAGTTCCAAAGTTTCCGGTTCCAAGTTGAAGACAACACCGGTGTTGTCCGCACTGCGTCTTTGACCTGGAACCCGGAACCTGGAACCTGGGACCCGGAACCTGGAACCTGGGACCGCGAATGTCCACGCGCCGCCTGACTTGCCCCTGTGGAAACACGTTCGAGTACCCGCTCGCCGAGCGGGTGCCCGCCGACGTGCGCAACGTCTGCCCGTCCTGCACGCTCGCCAACACCCAACTGCCCGACGACCCGCCGCAGGTCGGTCAGTCCGCGGCCAGCGGCACCGTCATCACCAACGTGGACGCCGCGATGGCCGCCGAACAGCGGCGCCGCGAGAAGGCCGCCCCGGTCGGCCCCGGCCGGGTCATCGCGGGCTACGAGATCATCGAGGAGATCAACCGCGGCGGCATGGGCGTCATTTACAAGGCCCGCCAGCCGGGCGTGAACCGGCTCGTCGCGCTGAAGATCATCACCCCCCACAAGCTCGACCAGCCCGGCACCCGCGGGCGGTTCAAGCGCGAGGTCCGGGCCAGCGGCCGGGTCAACGACCCGAGTATCGTTACCATTTTCCAGACCGAACTCGACGGCCCGATCCCGTTCGTCGCGATGGAGTTCGTGCCGGGCATCGACCTGTTGCGGCTCGTGAAGCAGACCGGGCCGCTCCCGGTGACCGACGTGGTGTATTACGCCCGCCAGGTGGCCGAGGGGCTCCAGCACGCGCACGAGGCGAAGCTGGTTCACCGCGACATCAAGCCGTCGAACCTCATGGTCAGCCCGTCACCGCTGGCCCCGCAGGGCGAGCGCCGCACCGGCCGGCTACCGAAGGTGAAGATTCTGGACATGGGCCTGGCCCGCATCGTCGAGGCCGACCCGGACCCGGAGACCGACGAACTGACGCTGCCGGGCGTGTTCGTCGGCACCCCGGACTACGTCTCGCCCGAACAGGCCGAGAACCCGCGGGCCGCGGACATTCGGTCCGACCTGTACTCGCTCGGCGCGGCGATGTACTTCTGCCTGACGGGCGAGGTGCCGTTCCCCGGCAAGACGCTGGCCGCCAAGCTCCGCAAGCAACTCACCGAACCGGTGCCGAGTGCCGCGGCCAAGAGGTCGGACGTGCCGCCCGCGGTGGACGCGGTGATCCGCAAGCTCATGGCCCTGGAACCGGCCGACCGGTACCAGACGCCGGCGGAACTGATGGTCGCACTCGACGAGGTGCAGCGGGCCACCCCGCCCAAGACCACCGCCAAGGCCGGCCCGGCGATCGCGTCGGTATTCGCCCGCGCCCACGAGGGCGGGGTCCAGACGATGGCCGCGGCCCCCGACGGCGCGTTTTTGCTCACCGGCGGGGCCGACGGGGCGCTCAAACTGTGGCACCCGGCCACCCTGAAGGAGCTGCGGGCCATCACCGGCGACGCCGGCGTGGTCGAATCGATCGCGATCGCCCCGACGGGCAAGTGGGTCGCGACGTGCTCGATCCGGCTGAGTACGGCCGACATGGGCGTGCAGTTGTGGAACGTGGAGACCGGCGGCGAAAAGAAGCGGCTCCGCGGGCCGACGGACAACATCGCGGCGGTGGCCGTCTCGCCCGACGGCCAGGGGATCGCGGCCGGGTCGTTCGACAAGATGGTGTGGCTGTGGCTCCGCGAGCCGGGCCAGCCGCTCACCCCGGTGTGCATCAAGGGGCACACGGCCCCGGTCTCGGCGGTCGCGTTCGTGGCCGCCGATTCGCTCCTGTCCGCGAGCCACGACGGCACGGTGCGCCAGTGGGATCTGAAAACCGGCAAGTCGAAGGGGGTGCTCGCGGCCGGGGTGGGGTCGATCGGGTCGATGGCGTTCGCGGCCAAGCGGGTCGCGGTCGCCGGGCGCGACGGGCTGGCCTTCCGCCAGCCCAAGACCGACGCGTTCCAGAAGCTGACCGGGCACGACGGCGCGGTGCTGTCGTGCGCCGTCAGCCCCGACGGCCGCCTGATCGCCAGCGGCGGGGCCGACAGCACGGTGCGCGTGTACCGGACCGAGGACGGGCTGTTGTTGGCGACCTACCCCGGTCACGACAAGCCGGTGCGGGCGGTGGCGTTCTCTGCGCCCGGCGACGCGGTGTACTCCGGCAGCGAGGACGGCACAATCCGCCGCTGGCCGGTGCCGAAGCAATAACGACGCCCAAAGGAGGGGTCGAGATGGCGAACGAGCTGAACACGCCGACGGTCGAAGCGAGCGCGGCCGGGCCGGAACCGGCCACCGACCCGGCTGCGCCGGCGGAAGCCGCCGTTGAACGTACATACGACGAATTGGCGCGCGAGATCATCGAACTGGAGAAGCAATTTCCCCCGCCGGAAGAGAGCGACATCGTCGCGGAGGCGCGATGGCTTACCGAGAACTGGCCGGCGCTCGTGCGGAAGTACCGCGGAACCCACATCGCGGTTCTGAATCGGGCCGTCGTCGGTGAGGGGCCGAACCCGCTACAACTGCAACTCGACGTCGCCCGGAAGTTCAACGTCCACTCGCAGCGGTTCTTGGTCGAGTCGGTTCCGCCGCCCCAATTCCTTTGAGAGTGATCGCCCGTGCCCTACGCTCTCCTTTCGGCTCAAGATGACGGTGGGGTCACCCTGCCGGCGGTCGGCGGGACGGTGTACTTACCGCAATACCGGCTGCGCGCCTGGGGGCGACTCGGGCGGGATTTCGTGTTGCGACAAGCCGTCCTCGATACCGGGGCGCCGGCGTGTCTTCTGGCGCGCCGGGTATGGTCGCCGTTCCACTCGCGCGGGGAAATCGCGTGGGCAGCACACCTGCCGGGCGCCGGTACTGACGTCGGCCTGCTACCGCGCACGACCGTTCTCGGCGCACAGCACCCGTACCGGCTCGGCCGGCTCTCGTTGCAACTCGCAGACCTCGGCGCCGGCTGGCGATGTGCGTCGAGGACGGCACATCACCCATGCCCCTCCCGCTCATCCTCGGGCTCGCGGAGGTGATGAACGGCCGTGCCCTGCTCCTTCAGGCGTCCGAGCACGGCGAGCGGTGGGTGGCGCTGGTAACCGAGCCATGAGGGTTAGAAGAACAGCATCACGACGTTGAAGAAGATGACGATACCGAGGCCGTCCGACACGGTCGCGATCGCCGGACTCGACATCAGCGCCGGATCGCCCCTCAACCACTTGATCAGAATCGGCAACATCGCTCCGACCACGGCCCCCGTCAGGCAAATACCCATGACGGCGAACGTGACGACCCACACCAGCGACCAGAACTGTCCGTCGGGCACCTTCGCGAGAACGCTGTCGGGGGTCAGGAGGTACGTGCGGGCCACGGCCAGCGCGCCGAGCGTCGCGGCGAGCGCCGCGGCCATCAGGAATTCGCGCCGGAACACGCGGAACCAGTCGGTGACGCGGATCTGTTCGAGGGCCAGCGCGCGGGTGACGAGCGTGGACGCCTGCGAGCCCGCGTTCCCCCCGACCGAGAGGCACAGGGGGATGAACACGATCATGAACGCCAGCCCCGCCGTGGATCGCGCTGCGCCGACCTCGGACTTCGGCTCCAGCTTCCCTTCGTAGTGCGCCATCACGTTGATGGTTATCATCTGAAAGAGGAACAGGACACACAGCCAGAACGCCCGACTCTTCCACACGGCCCAGAAACTCGCTTCCAGGTAGTTCCCCTCGATCGGGCCGACCGCGCCCTGGCGCTGCAAGTCCTCGGTCGCCTCGCGGGTCACCACGTCGAGCACGTCGTCGTGCGTGACGATGCCGAGCAGCCCGAACTGCTCGTCCACCACCGGCGCGGCGATAAAGTCGTACCGCGCGAACAGTTGCGCGACAGCCTCCGCGTCCTGGTCGTGCCGCAGGGTGACGAGATCGGTTTCCATCAGCTCGCGCATGAGCGCGTGCCGCGGGGCCAGGATGATGTCGCGGAGCGAGACGACGCCCAGGAGCCGCCGCGGGGCGAGCGAGCCGTCGGGGCGGCGCTGCGGGTCGTCCAGAACGTAGATGTAGTAGATCGTTTCGCGGTCGGGGGCCTGTTGGCGGAGCTGGTCGATCGCCTCGGCCGCGGTGAGCGTGCCCGGGAGCCACGCGTAGTCGGTCGTCATCAGCGCGCCGACCGTGTTCTCCCCGTACTGGAACAGCCGGGCGATGTCCTGCCGGTCGGCCTCGTCCACCAGCCGCATCACCCCTTCCTTCACCAGCGACGGCAGGCGGCGGAGCAGGTCCACGCGGTCGTCGTGCGACATCTTCGAGAGCAGTTGGCCCATCTGCGGCCGGGCCTTTTCGGCCATCTGCACTTGTAACGCCGGCGGCAGGTACTCGAACACGGACGCCTGCGTGCGAATGTTCGCCTGGCTGATCACCTCCCAGATCTGTTCGGGCGAGAACTCGTCGTCGAGCGCCTCGGCCACGGTCGCCGGGTGCAACTGCTCGCAAAATTCCCGCAACCCGGGCGCGTTCTTCTCCTCCAGCATCAGCTTGATTTCGGGGCCGAACAGGGGATGAGACATAGTGGATAATGACGAATACTCACGAATGCCCCACCAATGACGAAAGAAAGACAACCGCCTTCCTTCCTTCGTCATTGGTGGGGCATTGGTGGGGCATTCGTCATTCCTCGACGAGATTGTCTTGCGTTATTCGGTCAGAGCCAAGTTGTCGATGAGTCGGGTGGTGCCGAGGTAAACGGCGACCGCCGCGACCGCGGGGCGGTCGAGCCGGGCGAGCGGTTGGAGCGTTTCGGCGTCCACGATGCTCGCGTAATCGACCCGCGCGCCGGGAACGGCGGCCAGTTCCGCCGCGAGGGCCGATTGGAGCCGGGCCACGTCGATTTCGCCGGCGGCAGCCCGGGCGCGGGTCGCCCGAAGGGCTTGCTGAATGCGAGGGGCGACTTCGCGCTCGTTGGCCTTCAGGTAGCGGTTGCGGGAACTCAGCGCGAGGCCGTCCGGCTCGCGCACCGTCGGCACCACCTCGATCCCGACCGGCACGTTCAGGTCGCGGACCATCTGCTGGATGATCCGGGCCTGTTGGTAGTCTTTGGCACCGAAGAACGCCCAGTCCGGTTGCACGATGTTGAGCAGCTTCAGCACGACGGTACAGACGCCGCGAAAGTGCCCCGGCCGGCTCGCGCCGCACAGGTGATCGCCCAACTTACCGACCTCGACGAACGTGAAGGAGTTCTCCGGGTACATCTCATCGACGGTCGGGGCGAAGATCAGGTGCGCCCCGGCGTCGGCGCACAGTTTTTGATCGGCTGTAAGCGTTCGCGGGTATTTGGCGAAATCTTCCTTCGGTCCGAATTGCGTTGGGTTCACGAAGATCGACACCACGACCCGCGCGGTGATCTTGCCAGCAGCGCGAATGAGGGCCGCATGACCCTCGTGTAGTGCGCCCATCGTCGGCACCAGCCCGATGCTCCGCTGCTCGCTCCGCAGTGTCGTGAGCGACATGCGGAACAACGAAATCTGCGTGTCGATTTCCGGCAACATGGTCACTCCTTGCCGGCCACCTGCAACACCATCGCCAGGTACGACCGCGGTTCCTTCTCGGTCAGGCCCAGTTCGGCCGCCGCGGCGAGCAGCGCCGCCTTCGCGGGCTCGTACTGCGACTCCTCGGCGAGGATCTCCAGTTCCACGAACTCGCCCACCCGCTCGACGGTGTCGAAACACGCTTCCAGGCTAAACCCGTCGCGCTGGAAGTGGTACACGCGGCGCTTCTTGCGCACCGCGATTACCGGCTTGTACCCGAGTGCGACGAACAGGCGCTCGGCGTCGGCCGCCGCTTCATCGCCGTCGGCGAGCGCAACTTCAATCTCCGCCCGCGTTTTCGTCTCGGAATCGCGCTTCGGACCCTTGTACGTCAAACAGTTCTTTGACCCTGTACGCCGGAGCCTAAACGCCTCGTCGCTGGCCTTCAAATCACGATCGGGGGCCTGGAAGTACAGGTCCACGTCGGTGCGGTCCTGGCTGAGCGTTGCGCCCCAGTTCAGGAGCGTCGCGACGGCCGCCGTTCGATCCGCGTTGCGGTACTTGACTTCGACTTCCAACATGAGGGTAAGATAGGGTGATAGACTGAAGACGGACATCTTTCGCAGGAGAACGGCAAGTGCCCCAGCGCGTGACGGTGGCGAAGGTGAGTGACATCCCCGACGGCGGGGCGATCGTGGTCAACATCCGGCAGAAGGACGTGGCCGTCTTTAATACCGGCGGAACGCTCCTGGCGATCGACGACGTGTGCCCGCACATGGGCGCGTCGCTGTCGGGCGGGTTCGTCGAGGACGGCTGCGTGACGTGCCCGTGGCACTACTGGCGGTTCCGGCTCTCCGACGGCGCGTGGGCCGACAACCCGAAGGTGAAGCAGACCGCGTACCCCGTTCACGTGGTCGGGGACGACGTGCAGTTGGAGTTGCCGGACCCCTCGTAGTCATCACGCTCCGCGTGATGGCCGCTCGAAGGGCGGCGCCTTTCGCTTCTCAACGCCAATAATCCCGCGCAGAGGCGGCATCACGCGGAGCGTGGTGACTACGATGGAACACCCATGACCCGCACCCGATACCTGTTCGCGGCGGTCGTCTTCGCCGGCGGGGCCGTGTTCCTGTCGTTCGCGCACTCGCAGCCGCAACCGGCCAAGAAGGCGCCCCCGAAGCTCGAACCGGTGGCCGAAACCAAGCTCCTCATGGAGGGGTTGGCCGACCCCAACACCCGCGCGCTGGGGAAACTGCTCGCGGCCCGGCCGAAGGACGCGGAGGCGTGGAACTTCGCCCGCGGGCAGGCGCTGTTGCTCGCCGAAACCGCCAACCTGCTGCTCATGCGCCCGCCGCGAACCCGGGCCGGGGAGGAGCCGTGGCAGACCCACGCGGGCGAATTGCGCGACAGCGCCGCCGCGCTGGCCCGCGCCGCGGCGGCAAAGGACTATGTGCAGGCCCGTACCGCCCTCGCCGGCGTCGGCAACGCCTGCAACCGGTGCCACCAGACGTTCCGCGTGGGCGTGCGCGTCGATCCGTTTGCCGTCGAATAAGTTCCAGGTTCCAAGTTCCAGGGTTCCAAGTAAAAAAACGACGGAACCAAACCCCTTTCCGTTCTTTCGCTTGGAACTTGGAACTTGGAACTTGAAACTCGCGGAGCGCAAGTCTAGCCTGATCGCGATTCGCGAAATCCCGGCTCGCGGCGACCGAATTACCCGTCAGCCCGGCGGGCCGCGTGGCCCGGTGCGATCCCGTTTACTCCAACCGAGCACGACACCCGATGTCCACCGCGCCGACCCCGCCCATCAACCCCGCCGTCCCGGGCGCCACGCCCGGCAAGCGGGAGATCACCCTCATCAGCCACTCCATGCTGTTCTACTGGTGGCCGATCTGGGTGCTCGGGTTCACGATGGCGATCATCACCTACGTCGAGGACCACCGGCTCGCGATCGTGCCGCAGGGGTCCACGGTCGCCAAGGAAAAAGAAGACGACAAGGGCACCTACTACACACTCGGGATCGTCAAGGGGACCGAAACCAAGTCGATCGAGGAAGCGCTCGAGAAGACGAAGACGCCCGGCGAGACGCGCTCGACGTTCCCCACCCGCGTCTCGCAGCAGCCGTGGATGGGGCCGGTGTTCTGCGTCGTGCTGCTGCTCACCGTGGTCGTCACCAACGTCCCACTCCGCGGGCTGTGGTCGTTCCTGGTGCTGCTCATGCTGCTCGTGCTCACGCTCATCATCGCGCTCATCCCCAACGGGTGGCGCGACCTGCTCCGCACGATGGGCAACCTGCACATCTACATCAACATGGCCGGCTACCTGTTCATCGCCACCGTCGTGTTCATCCTGTGGTCGGTGTCGGTGTTCATCTTCGACCAGCGGACCTACATGGTCGTCAAGCCCGGGCAGGTTCAGGTGTGCGAACACGTCGGGGCGTCGATCCGCACCTTCGACACGGTCGGGATGACGTTCGAGAAGCAGCGGGACGACCTGTTCCGGCACTGGCTGTTGGGGTTCTTCTCCGGCGACCTGATCGTGCGGACCAGCGGGGCCGAGCGCGAGACGATCCGCCTGCCGAACGTGCTGTGGATCGGCTGGCGCCTGGAAGAACTCCAGACGCTGCTGGCCGAGAAGACGATCGTCAGCGGGAACTGAGACACGAATGCCGAATGCCCCAGCAATGACGAAGGAAGACAGCCGAGTGCGCCTCTTCCTTCGTTATTGGTGGGGCATTCGGCATTAATCCAGGGGCCGCGGGTAGCTCCCCCGATCGCGGCCGCCGCGGTCACCGCGGTCACCGCGGTCCCGATCCCGGTCGCGCCCGCGGTCGTCGCGCGGGAACCGGCCGGCGGCCAGCTTCGGCAGCGGGGCCGGCGGGAGCAGCCGCACCTCGTTGCCGTTGTGGTCGAAGCACCGCACCGTCATCGCGTCCGGCGCCAGCCCGGCCTGCCCGGTGATCTGTATTTCCAGTTTCCCGCGCTCCTCCAACCCTGCGATGTCCTTCCGGCGCTTGTTCAGCAGGTAACTGGCCGCCTCCGGGTGAACGGTCACCTGCACGAGTTGCACCGCCGGGGCGCGGTGGGCCGCCAGTTGCAGGAGGCGCATCACCTCGATCGCCAGGCTCTCGCCAGTCTTCACGAACCCGATCCCGCGGCAGTGCGGGCAGTCCGAGAAGATGCTCCGCTTCAGGCTCGGGCGGATCCGCTGGCGCGTCATCTCGATCAGGCCGAACTGCGAGATGCGCAGGATCTTCGTTCGCGCGCGGTCGCGCCGCAGCGCGTCGCGGAACGCGTCCTCCACCTTGCGCCGGTGCGTCTCGCTCCGCATGTCGATGAAGTCGTTGACGATCACCCCGCCGAGGTCGCGGAGCCGCAACTGGCGGGCGATCTCCTTTGCCGCGTGTAGGTTCATCTGGAACGCGGTCTCCTCCGCGTTGTTGTCGGCCCGGAAGTTGC